>CBFIFQ010000245.1:0-1002 GCA_965661905.1 Opitutales bacterium | reverse complement strand
GTCTTCCCAGTCGACATAAATCTGTTTTTCTTTGATAATGTTGGGAGCTCCTGAACCAACCTCATCTGTTGTATCATCAAAGCCGATATTAAGATAATAGTTGGTACTTTCATCCTGGGTGGACACATAATAAACTAGATGAAATGAATCCCCATCCGCACTTAAATAAGGGTTGGGGCTTACAGTATTATCCGCATCATTAATACGGCGATTCCACGCTGGAATCCCTGAATTTGGAGTCCCTGAACCATTAAATTTGTACAAGACGATATCAGAAGAAGATTCAGAAATTCTGTAGGAACCACCCATGCTTAATGTATCCGTATTCGCTGCAATGACAAAGCCACCATCTGGTGAAGCAATGGCACTCGTGAGGACCGTGTCCCCAGCACTATCCCCAATTGTCATATCCCAGATTTTATTACCATCTGCATCTATTTTGATCACAATTATAGCCTTAGTGCCGCCGGAGCTGTAACTAGAGATATTTCCACCCGAAGTCGAATTTGTGGTTCCAGCTATGAGCACATTGCCATCTGCAAGAGTAACAACGGCGGCGACTGACTCATTACCATCTCCTCCAAACGCTTTGTCCCAAACTTTTTCACCGTCTTGATTGATACAGACAGCCCATACATCAGCTCCGCCAAAGTTTGCTTCTGACTTACTGCCTCCGGCATCGGAATAACTTTTCCCGGCGACAAGGAAATTTCCATTGGAAAATTGTGCCGTGTAAGGACTGACTTCATCGTCGCTCCCCCCGAAAGATTTCTCCCAATCTACCCCGCCTTGGGCATCAACTTTAACCACCCAAAAATCTTCGTAACCAAAACTAGCCTGAGATTTGTCCTCGATTTGTCCAGCATCGGTGTTTCCAACTAGAAGGAAACCATTGTCTTCGGTGCGGGTAACATCACGAGATGAAGTCCAAAACGACCAGTCATCAACTTGAACGAAAAGATAGCTGTTAGAGATCAGGGTAACGTTGGAATCAAAATATCT
>CBFIFQ010000244.1:0-1015 GCA_965661905.1 Opitutales bacterium | reverse complement strand
CGGGGTAATTGTTGCCTCAGCCAAGGGGCAGGTGCAAGTGTTAGTACCTCCCCGTACTATATACTCGAAGGTAAAGGTTAAGGCTGCTGCCAGAGAGGTGATTGTAGGTGAGTCTCTGGCTTCAGGAGCAATCCTGGCAACGGGAAGTGAGTCATCCGCGGATCTGCTTTTTACCAACGGTACATTGGCCCACTTGGGGGAGAATACAAAACTTGTACTTTCTGCCTTGTATCAAAAAAGTTTTAAGGGAACCAATCGGAACGCAGGTGACTTGAAAAAGGAGGTAAGCCCAAGCCGGACAGCCCTCAATTTGCAGACGGGGGACTTGGTGGTCGAGGTACGGAAGCTGAGCATAGAATCTTCCTTTCTTATCCGCACGAATGTGGCCCAGGCTGGGATAAGGGGTACGCAGTTTAAGGTGTCGGCGAGTGCCAATTCTTCCGAACTTTCAGTACTGGAGGGAAGAGTGGAATTTTTGGATGCCAAAGAAATGACGATTCCCGTGGAAACTGGCAGGAAGGCAGGTGTAGGCAAAGGGGATTATGCGAAGGTAGAAGACATGAGTGCGGGCGAGCTGGCGGAGGTGCAGCGGATCGTGGATCAAACCAAAAAATCATCGGCGGATATAGACTTAAACCGAATGGCAAACACCGTGGATGGGTACACACCCAAGCCGAACTACATTGTTAAGTCAGCCCTCGGTATGGAAATGATTTGGTGTCCGCCAGGTAGCTTTATTATGGGGCCTAGCGGAGAAGGCTCTCCTGCTCACTCAGTGATTTTAACCAAAGGGTTTTATCTCGGGAAATACGAAGTTACACAGGAGCAGTATCAGAAGGTAATCCGTAAAAACCCCAGTAATTCCATAGGTGACACATTACCCGTAGAAAATGTTTCCTGGAAAGAAGCGGTGGGGTTTTGTCGCGTATTGAACAAGATGGAACGGACTCTTCCCGGCTGGGAGTTCGCTTTGCCAACGGAAGCGGAATGGGAGTATGCCTGCCGGGCAGGCACG
>CBFIFQ010000243.1:0-1024 GCA_965661905.1 Opitutales bacterium | reverse complement strand
ATGGTGGAAAAAAAGATTTCTCCAATCACGGAATCAGGAACCGGAGTGAGCGGGGAAGACGATCTATTTTTCTGACTCTGGTTTTAAGGAAAAGATGGTTTTCGTTATCATTTCAACAACCGTACTGAAAGAATTCTTAGCAGAGTCCGTAAAAACTATCCTAAAAGTTCCGGTGCCTTCGTTTTGTCCTGAGTTGGAGTAGGCTTCCAAATGGGATATTTTCTTGAGCATGTCCATGGCCTCACCTGGTGGGATGGGCAGTCCCATGTCGAGAAGAGGCTCAACTTTGAAGATCATTACAAAATCATTTTCTTTATACAAAGGCACGGAGTTTCCCGATACCGGGTTGGCTACTTTGCCCGATTGGGAAGCTTCAATATGGTCCTTGCTGGTGATGATCAGGAAGCCATCTTTTTCGGTAACCGCATAGCCTTGCATCATGGCCAGTCCCAGCCCCATGGCAAGTGGAGGGGAGGCTTTAAGGGTGGCCCATTTCTCACTGTCGATGGATGCCCCAATGATAAATTCGGGCTTGGGCATGGCCGCCATAAGCATGGCGGTTGGGTCCATCATAGGCAAAGCTGCATCCTCGGAGCCTGCGGCATCGGGGAGTGCGTCCATGTCCTCCATCTCCTCCATTACAATATCTCCAAATGGGTCATCCTCGGCAGCATCGGCCAGGGAAGTGGGGTCGGGCATTTTGATATCGGTAAGCGAGAGCATGAATTCTCCGGTGAAGGTGTTGATGACATCTCGAATGCTTAAGTTGCCAAGTTCAGCAATGGGTTCATCCGCATTGAAATTGTCCTCAAACTCGGAGATAATATCTTTTTCGAGGTATTTTAAAAACTTGGGAAGGTCGGTCGCGAAGCCAAGTGAAAAGATTGCATCAGATGGGGTTAATTTTAGGATCTCGTCAGAAAATTCTCCTTTCCCGTAAACGAGTTCATTGTTGGGAGTTTTAACCCTCATATTCATTCGCATTTCCCCGGCTTCAAAATTAAGGGTAAATTTTCCTTCACTC
>CBFIFQ010000242.1:0-1027 GCA_965661905.1 Opitutales bacterium | reverse complement strand
AAACTCTTCCAACAGAGCGATCACTCCCTTGGCATTCCAAAGATTATGGGGATCCGCTGGATACACCGGAAAGTGGCAAAAGAGGATCACCTTTTCCTCCGAGTCCTCAGCTCTCTCTAAAGTTTTCTTCAACCAGTTTAATTGTTCCGCCCCAACTCCCCCATTCCACTTGGGTGAACGGATTTTCTTTTCCCGGTAGTATTTCTCCGATTCTTGATATCTCTGACTTCCTTTTGGGTAAGCGATAAAACTTAAGTCATTTCCATCTAGGCATACGAACCGCCAGTTCTTGATTTTAAAGTCATAGTATTTAGAGGGCATTCCCAGCTTTGCTGATACCTGCTCCTTAAACTTGTCTGCTACTTCAAAGTCATGATTACCCAACACATGATAGCCCGGAACTTCTAAAGAATTATAGATGGGAAGTATCTCGTCAAAACTGGAAAAGTCCCGGTCGATAAAATCCCCCAGGTGAATAACAAAGGATAAATCTTCCTTGTTAAAATGCCCTACGCACTGTTGGAGCTTTTCCTTGGAAGCAGAATATTTTCTCTGTCCTCGATCCGGAGCCTCACAGTACTGGCAGTCCGCGATCGCACCAAATGAAAACTTGTATTTGGTATTCTTTTTTTCTTCAGCAAATACCGATGCACAAAATGCAAAAGAAATAAGCCCTAATAACCGGATCACTCGACCTCGTGGATGGTATGATCTATACGGCCTTTGAATGGGATACCATCCTCAGACTTTAATTCAAAATCAACCTGAACCATATGGGCGGGGTGAAGGTTGGGTACATGCAGGGCGATAGTTTTTCCGTCTTCCAGAAGTTCCACTTTTTCCAGCTTTAAATCCTTTAGTGGAATTTCCGGAGACCCATAATTGGATGTCCATTTTAGGTTCCAGGCACCAAACTTATATTTGGACAAATCATTGGCTTCCCGCGGGCTGAGGGCTTCATAAAACCCAACTTCGATCCGGTCCTTCTTTATCTTCAAAGAACGGGGAAGATGCACCGGTTTCCCCG
>CBFIFQ010000241.1:0-1036 GCA_965661905.1 Opitutales bacterium | reverse complement strand
AATTTCTCCTGACTCTGAAATTTCACCTAAATTTGTGTAAACAATCGGCAGCAGGACATTGCTTGGAATAACGGGTTCCTTGGGGCCTTCCGCCATATCAAGGATACCAACAACTAAATCCAGTACAGCACTGCTCTCACCATCACTGGCTTTGATACTCACCTCATACAGATTATCCTGGTTGGCATCTTCCGCCCATTCATAATCCCGCGAGGTGAAAAAGCGTAAATCTCCCGTGAACGGATCGATATCAAAGAATTTTTGATCCAATCCCCCGTTCAACATGTAAGATATCGAATATCCTCCCAGACCGCTTGCCTCAATCTGGGCTATATAATTCATATTTTCTTCCACCTCGATAAAATCAGGGTTCATGAAAACGAGCTCATCCATGCCCGGCCCACCTGGGTAATTCGGATCTGTCGGCTTATCTTGATCTGTTGGATCCTCCTTCACCTCCAAAATACCAACGACTAAATCAAGAAACCCAATATTCACTCCGTCAGTTGCCTCAATGGTCACCTCATAGAGATTGTCCAGGTTCGCGTCTTCTGGATGATGAAAATCTCTCGGGATCAGAAAACTTAGCCTGCCAGTAACCGGACTCAATTGAAAGAAAAGAGCATCGGCTCCAGTCACCAAACTGTACATTAGATAGGCACCCCCACCCCCACTGGCCGTAATATTGGTGACGAACTCATCCTTTTCCTGAACGCTGATAAAAGAAGGTGTAATGAAAGTAACAGAACCAGTGCCAGGTTGCCCCCCATCGTCACCGGGACCCGCACCACCGGAATGTTTGTTTTCATCTACAATTCTGAAGGTCAAAGTACCTTCAAAAATTTCTCCCTCATCCATTTCGATCCAAGTACCCTCGGCAAAGCCCGCTTCCTTAAAGGTCAAATTGATCTCTTCCATCTCATGCCCGGCAGGTCCCAAAGAAATCAGAGCAGATGTATCAGAGATTCTCTTATAGATGTATGGCTCATACTCGATTTGCTGGGAATCTGCATCAAAAGCACTCAGTTCAAAATCA
>CBFIFQ010000240.1:0-1052 GCA_965661905.1 Opitutales bacterium | reverse complement strand
TGAAAGGCCAAGATCGCTTACTTTACATCAATGGAGTACTTGTTGCCCAAAATATTGGCTCTAATAATATTGTCAGCCTGGAAGGTTCAAATGTAAGGCTTGGTGCCGCCAGTCATACAGATGATTTTGACTACCATCGAAGTCAGGCTTTATAATTGTTCATTTACCGGAAATGAAGTGGCTATATTGTATGGCAATGGCAACGGAGACCTTGGTATAATTCCTGTACTCACCACTGATTCTAAAAATGGTGCATCTTCCTTCACTGCTGAACTTAGTTTTTATCGCATGGGTGAAAAAGTGAATGTTTCCGGCTTTGATGATTCTGATATAAATCTTACCGGTGGGACCCTTAGTGACTTCACTCCTGACGGGCAGACTTTTTCATTTACGATTGCCCCAACCACATACCCCTCCCGTATTTCTTTATCTATCGATGCGGGTGCGGCAAATTTGGGTTCACATCTTTCTTCCCCGATCACTGAGTATATTCGCCACCACCGCAACTTGATAGCTGAAGATGACCTCGTTCTTTGGTATAGCTTCGACGGCGATTCGGACTCCCAAGTAGTTGATCTCTCCACGAATAATGCAGATGGAAGTTTGCACAATAGCGGTGGGGGTTCACATGTCCCCGGGAAGTTTGGCCAGTCAGTAGAACTACAGGAAACTGATTATGTAAAAGTTTCATCAGATGTTTTTGGTTTGCAGAGTCATTTCACTCTTTCTCTGTGGGCTAAAGTTCTGGACGACACGGCAGGTACTCTTGTAAGTAATGGTCAGTTCTTACTCCAATATGGGGATGACACAAGTATTCGTGCTAAGGTCTACACCAATAATGGATGGGCTGAAATAAAATCTGACTTTCCCAGTGGAGAATGGGCACATTATGTAGTGAGCTATGATAATACATACTTGCGGCTGTTTATAAATGGTACCCTGACTAGTGAGACAGCTCATTCAGGCTATCTTACTTGGGAGGATGGGGGTGATCATTTCCTATACATTAATCGCTCCTCAACCCTTGGTCTTGAAGCCAGATCTGCCTACGA
>CBFIFQ010000239.1:0-1092 GCA_965661905.1 Opitutales bacterium | reverse complement strand
GCGAAGATTACCCACCGGGTGAAAAAGGAGGACGGTTCCCTTCGTGAATACTACGCCTGGACTCAGCCCGTCTTCACAGACGGCCGCTAGCTTTAAGAGTCATTCTCTGTCTCCTTCACAAAAACCTTAATTAGTTTCGGAAACGGGCTTCGTTCATAGCAGGATTCATAATTGTTGAGGACTTGCAGGAAGTGGCGGGATATGTCGGTTCCTTTGGGGGCTACGAGCATTTCTGTCTCCAGTTTTAAGTCCTGGGCCAGCCGCATGCCCACCTCCAGCTCATTCATGGAAAGTTCCTGGACCAGGTATCGGGTCTTGGACTTGTGGAGGAGTTGAGACATGGCCTCCACCGCTTCGGGCTGAAAAGCCTTTTTCCCGCCTTTGAGGGTGGCCAATGCAATTTCAGAATCATGCCCCTCGGTCTCGATGTAATCATACTCCAGGGCGGCCCTTAAAATTTCATAGGCTTGGAAAACCAGGGTTTTATCATCGGCCCGGTAAGGCTCTTCATTGACCATGAGGCAATCGAGAATTTCTCTTACCTCTTCGAGCCTTGGGATATTTCCCAGGAGGTGATCAATGACCTCTGGGAATTTGCGAACCAGTTTTTCTACTTTGGGAACCAGCCGTTTTCGTTGAAATACATTCTCCGCTTCCTCCTCCGGCAGGGTAATGGATGCAAGCTGGGAAAAGACTGCGGCGGTTTCCACCTGCCAGACATGAGGGAAATTTAAATACCTGGCCATTTCTCCCGCCAGGCGTTTCACCCGTTGAGCCCGGCCAAAGAAAAGGGGTTTCACTGTCGCCAGTGTTTCGGTGAGGGCATTCACGGCCCCCACCAATGTTTCCTGTAAAAGAATTTTCTCCGATTCCACCAATTGCCGCTGCCTTATACCTGCCTGGATTGCATCCCGCAAAGCCTGGGGAGAGTAGGGCTTGTCAAGGAGGCGAAATACATGCCCGTCATTTACGGCCTGCATGGCATCCGAATATGCTCCATGTCCGGTAAGCAGCATAGTTGAGCAGTAAGGATCGCGACGGTTGACCATAGCCAGGAAGTCTGCCCCATTCATACCAGGCAGGGCCTGGTCA
>CBFIFQ010000238.1:0-1104 GCA_965661905.1 Opitutales bacterium | reverse complement strand
CTGGCAATTAAATCTCCCTGATTCATCCCTTATGAAAACGATCCCGGTGAGACCAAAAATTTATATCATCAGCATCCAAAGATTGTGAAACGAATGAAAACCAAGTTGGATTAATTCGTGGCCAGCGGACGGAGTACCCACCTTAGCCGGTGATCAGAATTACATTTTATGGCTCAATATAGTTATTGCAAGAAAGCAGCTTCTTGTGAGACTAGAAGTCAGTATGAAAAATTTCTCATCAAGATCTGAAAAGGAGTTCTTAGAAAGTCCCAAAATATTCGCCTCCAAAAAACTGGTTTTCTTTATTTACACACCCTGTTTCATTGCACTCGGCTATGCTATTCTTTGTGCGATTATTGACTCGAGTACAGCTCCCTACGCAATTGTTCTAGCAAGCGTGCTAACCCTCGTTTGCAATTCGATTGATTTCTTGCGCAAAAAAATTGCCCAACAAGATAAAACGGTACAATTACTACAAGAGAAGCTCGATGAGGTGAGCGGATCGTCCGACTAAAATCTTACATCTAAATGACTATCATGTTTGTCTTACAAAGTTTTTGCCTGGCCAATTTGCGGAATTGTACTAATCGCCACTGGGGGAGTTATTGCCTGGCTTGCCGTATCTGTCTCCCCGTACAAAGATGAAGAGAAAGCCAGCCCGGTTGAATAAATATTTTTGATTCTTTCCTTTCCCCTTTTCTCATGAATAACATCAGGTTTTTTCTATCATTCATGTTAATCTTGGGCTCGTTCGCTTTTGCCAAAGAAAAGCCCAACATCGTCCTGATATATGCCGATGATATGGGGATCGATTCGGTCCGTGCCTTCAACGAGAAACTGGGGCTCAATACCCCGCACCTTGATCGCCTCGCATCGCAAGGAATTTCCTTCATGGATGCCCACAGTGCATCCGGTGTATGCTCTCCCTCCCGCTACAGTTTGCTTACCGGACGCTACCACTGGAGAAGCCGGCTCAAGCGGGCCATTGTCAACAAATGGGAACGCCCGCTTATCGAAGAAGGCAGGCTCACCCTGCCCTCCATGCTCAAGAAGGAAGGTTATGCCACCTGCATGATTGGCAAGTGGCACCTTGGCCACAACTGG
>CBFIFQ010000237.1:0-1110 GCA_965661905.1 Opitutales bacterium | reverse complement strand
GTATTGATGGAATACCAGCAATTAACAGAAAAAATCCCTGTCCCTGATCACATATATGACCTGGCCGTGGATCTTGTTCGAAGAACAAGACCTAAGTCCGAAGAGGCTCCCTCCTGGATCAAAGAGTTGGTGGATTGGGGGGCTGGGCCCCGAGCCGTTCAATTCCTCATAAGGGGAGCCAAAGCCCGTGCCATTATTCACGGAAATTATATGGTGTCCTCTCAAGACCTCGAGGCCGTGGCAGAACCTGTATTAAGTCACAGAATTATTACTAATTTCCATGCACATTCCCAGGATATGACCAGTTCCAAGGTAATCCAGAGACTCATCCAGGAATTACTGAACGAACATAAGTAGGCAATGAAGCCACCAACACCGGAAGTAAATCATTATATTGACCGGGCCACGATCAAGACCCTGATGGGAACCCCTCAGGTATGCAAAGCGGCAATGGAAGGGACCATCAGCGGTTACCATAGAAATAGCCTGAAGGGCTCGAGTGTAGAGTTTGCTGAATACCGGGAGTACACCCCCGGAGATGACCTCAAAAGACTGGATTGGCGGGTCTTCGGAAGAACGGAAAGATTTTACCTAAAAGAATTTGAAGCGGACACCAACTTAAATTGTTATTTCCTTCTCGATTCCAGTTCATCTATGAAGTTTGGCAATGAAATTTCCAAATTTGAATATGGAAAAAAAATAATCGGCACCCTCACCTATTTCTTCCTCCAGCAAGGAGATGCAGTGGGTATGCAATTAACCGGGGAGAATTCCTCCGCCACCTCAATCGCCAAAAGAAACCCAGCCCAATTACGTGCTGTACTGGAAGCATTACTTCATGGAAATGCAGAAGGTGACCAAAAAATCTCATCGAGTATGCATCAAATTGCAGAATCAAGTGGAGTGAGATCCCTGATCATTATTGTTTCTGATTTCTTGGATGATGCTGATGCCATCATGCAAGCGATTCATCATTGCAAAGAGCGCAAGCAGCAGCTCGTGCTTTTTCATTTGCTGGATGAACAGGAAGAGAATTTTGACTTTAGGCAACCAACCCGGTTTGTTGACCTGGAAAATGAAAATGTGGTGATAAGTGATCCCAAAACCGTG
>CBFIFQ010000236.1:0-1112 GCA_965661905.1 Opitutales bacterium | reverse complement strand
TGCTCGCCATTTGCTCCAGTAATGATAATAGGCTTCTCCGGCTTCAGCAAAGTTGAAACCGTCAATCTCGTTTCATCGACATTGGTAATATTTAGTCCTTTATTGGCGTAACTTAATAACTCCTGAGTTGAAAGAGCTTTATTCCTCTTCTTCATAACCTCATCCCCAAACATTTTTACATTCATTTCACGAATCACACACACACCCCCCATTGGAAAAACTGATCGTGGAATTTTTTTCCAATTCTTGACTGCCTTTAGAAGTTCATCAGAATACTTTGATTTCGGCTCGGAGTCCTTTTCGATCTTTGCCTTTGACCGCGCTGCCTCCTCTAGCCATGCAGAATGCCGATTATCTAAAAGGATTAGATCCCCAAGTGCATAGAGCTCTTTGACTTCGGCTTGGACAAGGGCCCGCTCATAAAGCCTGAAATCATCAAGGGCTCCATGAAAATAAGAGGAGTCCGACCAAAAAGATTTTCCGATAAACTTTTTTCTACGAAATTGAGGGGCAGCAAATTGAAGGGATTGAGTTTTGATTAATTGACCATTTCGGTAAATCTTTACCTCCCCCGAAGAAGCCATGCTGCAAACAACATGAAACCACTTATTGACCGACAGCGAGCTTGGCAGAGTGACCACTTGCTGACTTTCACCATTCCAATTTTCAAACCTTAAAGATGAAAAATCACCTGCACTCGAAAGAGAAAGATTGTCACTCTTGCGGCCGTCTCCAAATTCAAAAATCCGAGCCCATGGCTTTGCCGATTGAAAGTTTACCCAGAGGGAAACCGAGGCTTCGCCTCCCCATGTAAAACCGACCAAATCCAAAAAATCATTTCGTCCATCAAAGTAGAGGGCATTTCCGACGGGTCCTGGGCCCCATGATTTATGCTTACTTTCGTAACCTTCGAGACTTCCATTTCGTCCTCGACCACTAGAATCCCTGGCGGTGCTACCAGTCTTATCCTCAAATTCCCACCAAGCGACTAATCCGTCTCTGATATTTGGTTCAACTGATGTTACCGGTTCCTGCTTCTTTTCCTGAACTCCATCCCATTGGTGGAGCAAGCCAACCTCGAAAGGAGAAAGTGCACGGTCATAAATTCTCAC
>CBFIFQ010000235.1:0-1115 GCA_965661905.1 Opitutales bacterium | reverse complement strand
TTTGGAAAGATTTCGTCTGATTCGATAAATCCATTGATAGAACCCCGTCGTACTTTTCCCGAATTTTTGGGCAAGGGATGGGGTATTACTTGCATCCATATACATTTCCTTCAGGGCCGACCTCTGTTCTTTTTTTAATTTATTCAGGCAGTGCTGCAGAATCGCTTCTCGCTCGAGGTCTAGCTGCTCAGCTTTACGATCCATTTCACCAGCCATGAGTTCAATGGTTTCCGTGGATAAAACCAAACGTTCCCTTTCTCTGGCCAAATCTCTTCGCCATGCAAGAACTTCGTATCGGGCGACACCGAAAGACCATTTGCGGAATTCCTTATCTGATATTAATTGATCAAATTTTTTCCAGAGAATAATGGCAATTTTTTGCATGACATCGGAAGCATCTTCCCTACGATAAACCAATCTCCTAACATACGCATGAATCGAAGACTCATGGGCGGTAAATAAGCTAAGGAAGCAGGCATGCTTATCCTCTTCGTTTACGAATCTCATTTGAACAAATTAACTTCATAAATACACACTCCATGAAGAGTCTGTATTTAACACTTTGGCTAAAGCTATTTCTCTATTTCCCGGAAGCGTTCAGGAAGTTGGTTAAATTAGTATTAATTTTCTTGGGTGAAAAGACGAGGGTGCTGTGTTTTTCATTTATGTAGTTGAGGGCATTCGGTTGATATCCATCAAAACATTTTTTTGACACATGAACGACTTTGTCGCTTTTACTTCCAATTAAAAGATCAATGCTTTGATCTTTAAACTCAATTCTCGCCCCGGATGGTAAGTCTTTGAGGTAACTATCAGTCAGTTTTTTTTGCTCTGTTTCTGCCATGATAGTAGAAATGGTAATGAGGTTACCTTCGAGTCGTATAAATTCAAATTTCCCATTTAGTTTCTCTTGGATTAAATCAATAGTTTCCGTACTCCATGCACTCGGAACATTTTCACTCAGTTCTTTTCGCAGTTGCGGAATATGGGCAAGAATCTGTCTTTGAATAACTTCGTTGGCCGAGGGAAGAATGTGTGAAATGTAACTTATTTTTACAGTTTGGGCACCACATAGCTTTCCCATTTTGTTTTTGTAGAAACCAACATTTTGTACA
>CBFIFQ010000234.1:0-1122 GCA_965661905.1 Opitutales bacterium | reverse complement strand
GGGTAATGTTTTCTTTTTTATAGATACAATCAACCGCCTCGTTTTGAAGGTTTTTCTTATTGATTCCCAACCCCCAGATTTCATCGTTCAAAACGACTCCATCAAACTCATCCCCAAAAGCATACTTGGAACCAGGAGGACCCTCAAATGGATTATTTTCAACAGCCAACAAAGGCATAAGTGCAAACACCCAAAAAAAAGTTACTATATACTGGGTAATTTTAAGAAATACAGGGCAACGGGATAGGCGAGCAATCATATGGCTAAGGCTTGGCACAAACAAATCGTAGTTTTGGAATTAATTATTATGTTTCCATACAATAACGAAGATTTGATTGGGTCAACCCTACCAAAGTTCTTCAAAGTGGTTTTTTTAAGCCCTATCTCAAATTACTATTAGGTGAAAGTTTGTACCAATAAAGTGTAATAGTTTAGATAAATTAACTTTTTTTTTATAAATGCGTCAGGTTTTGATTTTTTATGTTATATACTTGTAATATATGCATAAAAATAAAAAATCGGACCGTTCGAATTTCTTACGATTATTGGCGAAAAGTGAGCCTGTTATGCGTTCCTACCTGCGTGCACTAGTGCAGGATTATCATGATCATTCTGAAATCATGCAAAATACCTTCATTACTGCATGGGAAAAATTTTCACAATTTGAGGGGGATGAGAATGACTTTTGCAAATGGGCGTGTGTCATCGCCCGCTACCAGGCATTAAAACACCGGCAGACTCAGGCGAGAGACAAGTTGGTGCTATCCGAAAAAGTTTTAGAAAAAATTGCCTCAGAAGGGATCGAAGATATAGCCTCGTCCCAGCAGTGGGTGGAAAAGCTTGAGGACTGCCTCAAGGAACTGCCCGAGCCCAACCGAGACTTAATTAAACAGGTCTACTCGCCCGAAAAATCCATCAAGGCGATAGCGACCGAAAGGAAAACCACTCCCGATGCCCTCTATCAAAAATTACGGCGCATTCGCAAAGCACTCGCCAAGTGCATGGACATCCCTCCCGGCTCCCCCAAGAAAGACTCCGCCCCCGCTTACTCCATCTAACCTGCCCTGCCCGATGAACGACTCCGATCACAACCTCATTGAACTCTACCTCGAAGGGAACTTA
>CBFIFQ010000233.1:0-1126 GCA_965661905.1 Opitutales bacterium | reverse complement strand
TGGTATTTCTACATGAATTACGATTTGGTGGCTGTCTCGCTGATGACATGGGTTTGGGGAAAACGGTCCAAACTTTGGCACTTCTACAATGGCAGGCCGAAGTAAACCCAAATACGACAAGCCTTTTAATTATGCCAACGTCACTCATCTACAATTGGCAAAAAGAGGCGTTAAAATTTACTCCTAAGCTCAAGATCTACAATTACACGGGATCAAATCGAGACAAGAACATCAAGAAATTTTCTAAATACGACATAGTCATTACGAGCTATGGCATCACCAGAATCGATTCTACTGTGCTTCAGGATTTCTATTTTAACTATGTGATTCTGGATGAGTCCCAGGCTATAAAAAATCCGGACTCCAATATCTCAAAATGCGTCAGAGATCTCAAATCTCAGAATAAGCTTATTCTTACCGGGACGCCCATAGAAAACTCTACACTTGACTTATGGTCCCAGTTTGCTTTCGCCAACCCTGGCCTACTAGGATCAAAAACACATTTCCAGAAAAATTTTCAAACACCTATCGAAAAGCGTCAGGATCAGGCGAAAAGCGAAAAATTAAACGCCATCATCAAACCATTCTTGCTCCGAAGAGAAAAAACCCAGGTAGCCACCGACTTACCAGAAAAAATAATTTCTGTCAGGTACTGCTCCATGAGTGAAAGCCAGAAACAGTTTTACGAAACGGAAAAAAATGCCTTTCGAAATCATATTTTGGATAAAATAGAAGTCGAAGGCCTCAAAAAGTCTCAAATGATTCTATTACAGGGTCTGACTAAGCTCCGGCAAATCGCGAACCATCCGTTGATGGTTGATGAAAATTACGAAGGTGACTCCGGCAAACTCGAGGAAATCACCTACATGATCGAAAATGGATTGGCTGGTGGCCATAGCATTTTAGTTTTTAGTCAGTTCGTTAAACATTTGAGTATTGTCAAAAACTATCTGCAGAAACAGAATGTTCCCTTTGCCTATCTCGATGGCTCCACCACAAATAGAAAGGCGGAGGTCGAAAAGTTCCAGGAAAGCAAAGACATCAACATTTTCTTGATTTCTTTAAAAGCCGGTGGATTAGGACTGAATTTAACAAAAGCCGATTATGTATTTCTTCTAGATCCTTG
>CBFIFQ010000232.1:0-1128 GCA_965661905.1 Opitutales bacterium | reverse complement strand
TGTGGATGCCCCTGAGGGCTATGAGATTGAGATAATCGAGAAATAGAGCTCTAAACTCTAGGTTTGCCCCCAGTCATGATTGTTTGCCTCATGGGGGTTTCAGGTTCCGGGAAGTCTACAATTGGTGCCCTCCTTTCCCAAAGGTTAGCTTATCCATTTGTGGAAGGCGATGACTACCACTCCCCCGTCGATAAACATAAAATGTCTCAGGGTATACCCCTCAATGATGCCGACCGTTTTAAGTGGCTCAGAAATTTATCTTCCGGTTTTGAATTAGGTGAGAACTCGAAGGGGCTGGTTGTTGCCTGCTCATCTTTAAAAAAAAGTTACCGGTCTGTTCTGCGAGATACTGGTCATCTTATCATCTTTGTTCACCTGCAAGGTGACCTTCGGCTTATCAAAGAGAGGTTGGAGCAAAGAACCGGTCATTTTTTTAACCCTTCTTTACTGGATGATCAATCAAAGCAGCTCGAGCCCTTAGGCTCTGATGAGAAAGGATTCACTGTTTCGATTGACCAGTCTATTGATTTGGTGGTTGCAGAAATTCTAGGTTCGTTGAACGATTATCCATCATGAATATAAGTTATATCCATCCTTTTTCTATTTCGCTTACCTCGATTGCATCAATTCTGGTCTTTGCCGTTTGCTCTTCTGCCCAACCCCCTGAGCCAACCGCCGACAAGCGCCCGGAGATGATCCTATTTAACGGGACCAATTTAGAAAACTGGTCCAAAACCGATTATGCGGGGAAAGGGGAAATCTTTATCGATGATAACCAGACCCTCGTCATGGAGATGGGAGCGACCCTTTCTGGTATTCACTGGACAGGAGATGACTTACCTGTGGGGAACTATGAGATTTCATTGCAGGCACGAAGGACAATGGGGAGTGATTTCTTTTGTGGCCTTACCTTTCCCTATAAAGATAACCATGCCACTTTGATTTTGGGCGGGTGGGGAGGTTCATTAATCGGCATTTCCAGCATTGATGATTTTGATGCCTCCGAAAATGAAACCGGAGATGCCTATATTTTTGAAGAAAAGGAATGGTATGATATAAGGCTTCAGGTTACAGGTTCTAAATTGAAAGTCTTTATCAATGGAGAAACCGTGATTGATGCCGATGTTG
>CBFIFQ010000231.1:0-1129 GCA_965661905.1 Opitutales bacterium | reverse complement strand
TCAGGCTGAGCTTCGTAGATCGCCGGGTCGTTAAGTGGGGGAAGAGGCATCTTCTGGTCTTCATACATCCCGTCAGTAACTTTGGGCCAGGGGAAATGGCCGATGCCTGGGCGCCTGTCATTATCTTCGGCATGAGTGGCATTGAAGCTGATCTGTAAGCAGAAGGGCTTATCTTTTGGTTGTTCATTAAGAAAGTTGATTCCCCAATCGCCGAGGATCTGGGTTTCGTGCCGCTTCATTCCATCTGGCTGGTCCTTAAAAAATGGGGAACGACCAATTCTTCGTCGCACATCCCACATCGCACTCGCAGATTCACGGGGAATGGATACATGTTCCTTGCCCAGGTGTCCCGTTCGATATCCCGCCCGTTTAAGAACGGCAAAGTAGGAGGAATTACAAAGATCCGAATTCAATGCACCGGAGGAAACCTTGTAGAGATGTTTGCGCTCATAGCAACCGGTGAACAAGCTTGCACGCCCCACCCAGCAGGTGGAAGTGGTTACATATGCATTTTTAAACCGCACACCTTGGTTGGCCAGGCGGTCAATGTTGGGAGTTTTCACAATCGGATGTCCCGCACAACTCAGGGTGTGGTTTCGCTGATCATCCGCATAGAGCAAAAGAAAATTGGGCCGGGCAGGGTTCTTCTGGTCCTTTGCAAAAGCTGCGGCGACTGAGAAGAGGGCAAAGCCGATAGATAGGGTCAGTTTATTTTGGTTCATGCTTAGACTAGATTTTTTTAAAGTTTTATACTCCCGGTTGGTTTGCCTCGTGTCGGTTACCTCACAGTTTTTAAAGTTCGAGGATAGGCTCTCCCTTAAGGTAGCCCAGTGAGCATAAAAAACGGTCCATACGAATGAGGCTCTCGGCCATAGCCTCGCGGCTGACCCAGAGGTTGTACCAGCCATGCTTTGCCCCTTCATAAAGATGCAGATCACAGCGACGCCCTTTTTCTTTCATTTGCCTCTCAAAACGTTTGGCCGTTTCCACCGGTATGTAAGTGTCCTTGGTTCCCAAGAGAACGAGGGTCGGAGGTGTTTGATCGTTGATGTGCTCAATTGGTGAAATTTTTTTCCAGTAGGGCTTTACGAGGTTGTGCCCAAACCCGTCGGGGCCATTGTCAAAGACA
>CBFIFQ010000230.1:0-1152 GCA_965661905.1 Opitutales bacterium | reverse complement strand
AAACCATTTGGCTGCTGGTTGGTAGAATTTTCATCCATAGGATCAGATCTGCCAGCAATTTCAAGGGAGTCAGAAATGCCGTCTCCATCCACATCCGTGTCCAAATGATCCTCGGTACCATCCCCGTCCAAATCTTCGAGCACATCGGAAATGCTAACTACAAAATCCTTTTCAATAAATTCATCCCCTTGGTCAATCACACGAACGCGAATCGTATGATTCTTATCATTCTCATAATCGAAAGGCATGTTACTTACTAAAGTGCCATTATTATCTATGCTAAAGCGGTAAGATGTGCCCTCTATATTTACGCTGCCGACACCCCATTTCGATGAAAGGTAGGCTTGCACCTCTGCGTTTTGATCAGGTGGTAGAACTGAATTAAACCCAACAAATTCAGCTATTTGGCATATGGACATTTCACTTTGGTTTGATTTCCATCCACCGAATTGTAACTTGATCGGCTCGTATTCGGTCCCTGCTCCCTTTCCATTATTCAAAGTCTTTTTGCCATTTAGCCAGGTATTTCCCTGATCGAAGGAATTCATATCTGCGGCTAGCAAATGGAGTTTTTCATCACCAGATGTTCCATGGTTAAGCCAACCGTTGAAGTAATACTTTCCAATTCCTCCGCTATGAAGTCCAAATAGCCAATTCGAATCTGAATCCCGGTCAGATATAACTCTTCCTTTTGCCCTCCCCGAATACCTAGCTACTGCAAAGAATGTAAACTCCCCCGTTCTCTTCCACTCTTTCGACGCATACAGAAGGTCATTTCCATCGAGATCCAATACATTCTTTCCGAGGTATTGAACTAATGTAGGATCGCCTGTAGGGCTAAGGTTATAACCACTCGCACTTTTATCCTTCACTGAAGTTACAACACCAGAGGAAACGGTCACTTTTGTATTATCTGTAGGATCATACCATATAGATGGATTAAGACCATCCGGATAAGGATATAATATATCAAACCTGTGGGAGTCATTGGTGTCATCATCGGAAACAATCAGGCTCCCAACCTCGGCTCCAACGGGTGCATTTTCATTGATAGATAGAGAAACTGGAGAGGAAATGTCAGTCGGCGAAGCATTTGCAACGGACTGATCATCCCTTGGGTTTGAGCCATATGCTATTTCGGAAATATCAGAA
>CBFIFQ010000229.1:0-1161 GCA_965661905.1 Opitutales bacterium | reverse complement strand
TTTGTTACAATAGAATTAAAATCATCTTTTCTGTTTGATTCGGGAAGAGGCAATGTACCCGAATCGATTAGAGACTCCCTCAACCAATCGCCGTAAGGTTCTAATTTCGCGATTGATTCCTTAAGCTCAATATCATCCACTATTCGGCCTTGATCCATATCAATCATAAACATCCGCCCTGGCTCCAAGCGTCCTTTTTTTACTACATCTGATTGGTTCACGGAGGATAACACACCAACCTCAGACGCAAGTATGACTTTCTCATCTTTAGTCACATAATATCTAGACGGACGAAGTCCATTGCGGTCTAGCACGGCACCTACTTGGGTGCCATCAGAAAATGCAATGGAAGCTGGACCATCCCAAGGTTCCATGACACAAGAGTGAAATTCATAAAAATCTCTTTTAAATTGAGGCATATCTTGATGTTTTTCCCAAGGCTCTGGTATCATCATCATCATTGCATGGGAAAGGCTTCGACCAGATAAAGTAAGGAACTCTAAGCAGTTATCAAATTTTTGAGAATCTGAACCATCCTCCCTAATAATCGGAAGAAGTTTTTTAACATCATCCCCAAATGCCTCACTAGCTAGCTGCATTTGCCGGGCATATAACCAATTTTCATTTCCTCTAACAGTGTTAATCTCACCGTTGTGGCAAATGTATCTAAAAGGTTGAGCTCTGTGCCAGCTCGGAAAAGTATTAGTGGAAAACCTGGAATGGGTTAAGGCAAGTGCAGATTCCATCAACGGATTTTTTAAATCAGAAAAATAATCTGAAAGCTGCTGTGTCGTAAGCATTCCTTTGTAGGTCATAGTCTTGGAAGAAAATGAACTAACATGAAAACTTACATCCGGGTCGTCTGAACTAAAGCGAAGGCGGTGACTAATGATTCTTCTGACAAGGTAAAGTTTCCTTTCAAAAGGTAATCCTTTGTCAATATGATCAGGGCGTTTTACAAAAAGCTGTTCCATCGTTGGTTCTGACTCAGAAGATGCTTTGCCTAAGATTGAACTATTAACAGGCACAGATCTCCAACCCAACAACTCAACCTTTTCTTCTTTCAAAACTTCAGCAATAATATTTTTCTCGTGAGAATAGAGGTCTTGATCTCTGGACAAGAAAATAAATGCTGCACCGTAATCACCTTCAGAAGGTAGG
>CBFIFQ010000228.1:0-1163 GCA_965661905.1 Opitutales bacterium | reverse complement strand
AATATTGGGCATTTTTCTGTAATAGGTGGAGATCCTCAACATCTTGATTTTGAAAAGGCTACGGTTTCTTTTGTTCAGCTAGGGATGGATGTGCGAATCAGTGAAGGGGTGACAGTTCATCGTTCGATTCATAAAAATCAGTCAACGATCGTTGAGAATAACTGTTTTCTGATGGGCAATGCTCATGTGGCTCATGATTGTGTAGTTTCCGAAAATGCAATATTGGCCAACGGTGTCCTATTGGGCGGGCATGTTGAGATAGGCAAGGAAGTTTTTGTGGGTGGGGGAGCTGCGTTTCATCAATTCGTAAGGGTAGGAGATGGTGTTATGGTCGGGGGTATGGCACAAGTTTCTGCTGATGTCCCTCCTCAAATTACATTGGCAGGAAGGAATCAAGCGAGTGGGTTGAATTTAATTGGTTTAAAGAGAAGAGGGGTTCCATTGGAGGAGATATCCGAGTTAAAGCATCTGTACTCCCATTTTTTGTGTCGAAGGGGAAACCTCAAGCAAAGGGCGAAGGAAGTACTCGCTTCCAAAAATCCTCCGAAATCGAAAATAGCGATCGAATTCGTCCGGTTTTTTCTTGCTGGTAGTCGAAATTTTGCGAAGAGTTTAAAGCAGTTTGAAGATTAATTTTTATTCAGCACCCAAGCTATGAAATCCTCACATAGAGAAGAGATTGACTACAGAGTTGGAAATGAGAAACTGGTGCGGGTAACCAAGGATGCATCTATCAAAATTAATGAGTTGAAGGTAAGGGAGGCAAATGGCGAGTTTTTACGAATTCGTATTACCGGAGGCGGGTGTAATGGATTGTCTTATCATATGAAGTTCGTTGAACAGGGTAAAAAGGGGGATATCTTGGTAGAGTCGGAAGGAATTCAAGTCTTGGTAGACTCTAAGACAACTCTATACCTAAGGGGTACAACCTTGGATTATTCAAACAAACTAGTGGCTGGTGGATTTAAGTTTTCCAACCCCAACGCAAAGGCTAGCTGCAGCTGTGGAGAGAGTTTTAATCTGTAATTTAAAACTATGAAAGGAATTTAGGCTTGCCAGAATGGGGTTTTTATCGATTGTGGAATTTAAATTATTGAGCTTTTTGATATACAACATAATACGAAACTAACCACATGGTAAAGAAACCAAGTGGAAATAAAAGA
>CBFIFQ010000227.1:0-1178 GCA_965661905.1 Opitutales bacterium | reverse complement strand
TTACCCTGTCGTCGAAAGAGTTGACACCCAAGATCGTCTTCCAAAGATTTAATAGAATGGCTCACCGCCGACTGGGTAAGAAAAAGACGCTTCGCCGTTTCAGTAAAACTACCGGTTGCGCAAAGTACTTCAAATGCCTCTAACTGTTTGCTATCAAATAGCCTGCTTCTTTTCATTTCCTTCCCGCTTTGCAATTCACGATCCAATTTCAAGATTCTCCTTAAAATGTGCATTTTTTCTACTTCTTCCAGCTTGTCGGATTACTAGAATTCCATACCATCTTTTTTATGAACAGAATTTTCACCCAAGTTATCACGGTCACTTTACTAATCTCTGTCTTACCCACTTTATCTGCCCAGGTTCATCCTAAAGAAGCTTTGGGAAGGAAAGTTTTTGACTCCTTTAGAAATCAAGACTTCAGAAGCCTTTACGATTCCTCCATTTTTTCCCTTTCGGAACAGAATTTTAAATTTTTAGTTAAAAATATTCGAAACCAGGCTCTGCGTAATGACTTAATCAGCCTTCACTCAATTCCCTTTCCTCTTGAAGCAGTCACATCTCAAGAACGATGGGAAATTGCCTACAAGCATAATTGGCGAAATGAATGGCGACACTTGTCCCGTTTCACTCCGGACCGGATTCGGGAGCAGGCCATGCTTCCCATTCTAAGAGCAGTTCATGAACACAGCATTCAATGGAAAACTGTAGAGCTAATTGCTATTGAAATCCTCCTCCCCGTGACCTGGGAAAATGGTCGTTTTGCGATCAAAGGTGACCCTGACTTGGATGAAAACTCCACAAGCTCCAGGACATTGTATATTGACCGCAACCTAAGCTACCGGCTTCGACTCGACAACAAAACCTACGCGAAAGCCATGATGATTGGAACAAAACCGGAAGATTCAGATTCTGCTTATAAACAAGGTATCTTAGGCAATGGGGCAGGCCAGGGAGATATACTCATTCGCTTTGATCGTTCCACGCCTGATGAACTGTTTTACTTTTGCCCCGATGTCAGGGCAGCGGGCGGTCCGTTAAAAGTACTAGATTATCATCATACGGATCGTCCCAATCAGCGACATGACCTTCTTTTAACATTTGCCTATGGTTCCCCTTTGGAAGCTTTTCAAATCATGCTTCCTGAAGTGATCACCAACCTCAGGCCAAATTCTAATCCT
>CBFIFQ010000226.1:0-1189 GCA_965661905.1 Opitutales bacterium | reverse complement strand
TGTATCTTGAAGAAATTATCAATATGTCCGAATATAAAAAAATATTAGGAAAAAATCTAATCGAAAAAATATTTGAAAATAAAGACAAAGATACTAAAAACAAAATATGTATTTTTTTAAATAACGAAAAAAATCATACTCAATTAATTAAATCTTTTTTCTATTTTTGTTTTGGTTATCGTAAAGAAAATGATAATACAAAATCAATTCCGAAAATAAGTGTCAAATTAAATGAATTTCGTGGTGAACGTCATAAAATTAATGACATGTTTCCATTAAATAGTGTTTGTAATATTCAAGATTGGAAAGGTGGCAAAAAAAAATAGAAAAAGAAATCATCCTATTAAAACACGTAAAAATAAAAAAACAAAACAAAGTAAAAAAATAAACAGAAAGAAAGTAAATAAAAAAGTTGTTAAAAATTTAACAAAGAAAAATACTAAATTATAAAAAGTAAAAAATAAATTACACTAAAATAGAAACAATTAATTTTTATTTAATTAAATTAAATAAAAATTAAATAAAAAATGTACTCATTTAAAGTATGTTTTAGGAAGAAGGACATTTACCTTTTCCAATAAAGTAATGATAACCATAATTTTCCCATCTATCTAATACATCTTTAATATTTATTAAAATATATTGAATATCCATAACTAAATATTCTTCTTTCTTTTTTGTAAAATTTATCCACAATTTTTTATTTTTTTTATGACGTATAATATCTTTATCTAAAAACATTACAAAATCTGGGTCTCCTAATATTGTTCTATACATTTTAATCATATCCATTTGACGTTTTTTACGTTGTTTTGAAATTTTAATACCAAAATAGGTAAGCAATGAATAAGATTGACACAATGTATCATTTACATTTTTATGTGTATCTTGAAAACCATCTTCAACACTACATACGTAAGTATTTTTTTTCTTATTATACAGAAAATGATGGTCTGAATCTGCGTCAAAGTCTGCTTCATCTGCTTTAGCAACATCAAATTCAAAATATTTATGTGGAAATTTCTCAGCAATTATTTCACGAACTGCCATATCACCAAATATTTGGTTAATATAGGTATAATGTTTTTTTGAAAAGTTATTTAACTTTCTTTGAGAACACTTTTTATTATCTTGCTTATTTGGCATATTATGTATTATTATTTTAAATTATTATAAATGATATTTTTTA
>CBFIFQ010000225.1:0-1200 GCA_965661905.1 Opitutales bacterium | reverse complement strand
GCAATGGGCAACCCCGGTTTCATGCGTTTCCCCGTAAAAGCCAAGCGGGTCATCTTTTTGTTTATGGCCGGTGCACCCAGCCAGTTGGAACTCTTTGACAACAAGCCAAAGCTTGCAGAGATCGAGGGCAAGCCCATCCCCCCTTCCGTAATTAAGGGACAGCGCTATGCATTCATCCAGCCCGATGCTGCGGTACTTGGGCCTCGATTCCCATTCGCCAAACATGGCCAGTCCGGCGCGGAACTATCCGACCGCCTGCCCTACCTTTCCAAAATTGCCGATGATTTAACCTTCGTAAAATCGATGAAGACCGATCATTTCAACCATGCACCCGCCCAGCTCTTTATGAGTACGGGTAGTGGAATCCCCGGCCGGGCTAGCATGGGATCGTGGTTAAGTTATGGAATCGGCAGCGAGGCGGATGATCTTCCTGGGTTTGTCGTCTTACAAAGTAACGGCGTTCTAAGCGGTGGATCTGCGTTGTGGGGCTCCGGCTTTTTACCATCCGAGCATCAAGGCGTTCCCTTTCGTCAGGGGGCTGACCCTATCCTTCATGTTTCCAACCCCAAGGGGATTGACCGCACTGCTCAGCGACAAACCCTAGACCTTCTTAATAAACTGAACCAAAGTTCACTAAACCGTATGGGCGATCCCGAAATCAATGCCCGGATCGAAGCCTACGAGATGGCCTACCGGATGCAGGCACGGGCACCCGAATTGATGGATTTTGCTCAGGAGAGCCAAGAGACATTAGATCTTTATGGAGTGAAAAAAGGCAGGTCAGACTTTGCCAGCAACTGCTTGCTTGCCCGGCGCTTGGCCGAGCGGGGCACACGCTTTATTCAACTCTACCACGCCGGATGGGATGCCCATAACAATGTCGAAGGCAATGTGAAGAACCAGGCGAAATCTGTTGATCAGGCCAGTGCAGCCCTTGTTCAGGATCTCAAACAGCGTGGCATGCTTGAAGACACTCTTGTCGTCTGGGGGGGAGAATTCGGGCGCACTCCCATGGTCGAAGCCAGCGCCGCTTTGAACCGCAGTGGTGGTCGTGATCATCACCCACAGGCCTTTACCATGTGGATGGCGGGTGGAGGGATCAAACCGGGTATCACCCTGGGGCAGACCGATGAACTCGGCTTCCATGTGACCGAGGACCCAGTCCATGTTCACGATCTCCAGGCAACGATTCTTCAACTT
>CBFIFQ010000224.1:0-1210 GCA_965661905.1 Opitutales bacterium | reverse complement strand
GATAAGAGTCCTGCAAAGCAAGCAGGCTCCCAAGGTCGTGATATCACCACTTTTGGTCTTGGCTTGAATTATTATTTTCAAAACGGCGGTTTGAAAGGACACCGGCTTGCCGCTGAATGGGAAACGCCCATTGATCAAAAAGTAAATGGGGTTCAGTTGGAACTTGATCCGACCTGGACACTTGGTTGGCAATACGCTTGGTAAGTTAAAAGTTTTTCCGATTAGATTTTTTGGAAGCCTGACTTTTTCATGAGAGTCAGGCTTCTGTCTTTAGGAAAAAAATAAGACAGCGATCTTGGATTGATTGCCACCTGCTTTTATCTTATTTTACTAGTATCACATATGGTTTTCTGCATATTCGAAGATAACTTATCCTGGATTAGAAAAAGGTGGAGGGAGGGACTTTTACTTTTGGCGTTGAGCCTGACCGCCCAGGAAAAAGATCCCCCCAATAAGCAAACATTAAGCCCTATGGTGATTACCACGAAGGGAGGATTTGCGGAACCCCAGTATTTATCCCCCTGGGCACATCAAGCTCTGGACTATCATGAAAATGTAAGGTTTTCGAGATCCATGCCTGAGGCACTCACCGGAATTCCCTCCGTTATGGTGCAAAAAACGGCACTCGGGCAATCTTCACCCTATATACGGGGCCTCACCGGTTATCATAATCTTTTGCTGGTGGATGGCATCCGGTTAAATCACGCAGCCATGCGTTCTGGGCCCAACCAATACTGGAGTACCATTGAAACCTTTGGCAGCGGCAAACTTGAAGTTGTCCGTGGAATTCATGGAGTCACTTACGGAGCCGATGCCATTGGTGGGGTGGTTAACAGTGTAGCCGAGGGGGCTCAATTCCATAGCTCTGGCTGGCAACAGGGTGGTGAAGTACTTGGGCGAATTTCTTCCGCAGAAAACTCCTGGTCCGCTGGATTGGATTCTTTTGTTTCCTCTCCAGACTGGACCGCAACACTTGCCCACATTGAACGCTCATTTGGAGACCTTGAGGGGGGGCGGGATGTGGGAAAACAGCTTAATACCGGGTATGACTCCAGGGCATCCCAGGTCCGGCTTTATCGTAAACTGGGGGATGATGCCCAGCTTATGCTGGGCTTTCAAAACACATCCATGGATGAGGTTCCCCGCACCCACAAAACTGTGGACGGCTCAACCTGGAAAGGACTGAGCCCCGGATCGGAGCGTTGGCGGA
>CBFIFQ010000223.1:0-1210 GCA_965661905.1 Opitutales bacterium | reverse complement strand
AAATTAATTCCTAACTTTACAGGTGGTGCCGCCATTACAACGAGAAAATTAAACCTAACTGGCAGTGATGAAAAAATTGTCATACAAAATAATTCACCATCGTTTAATGGAAACGAATTTGGTGCTCCCTATGCCGTTCCAGACGACCCCAACCATACACATTACTACATTTGGCGTTGGTTTGCACAACTTTCCGCAGGACAAAATGAATGCATTCACCATACAATTGCCGGTGAAGAAGGTAATGATATTATTTTAAAAGAAACTGATGCAGATGAATTTATGCGTATGAGTTCATATGATAGAACAAATGATAGATTCATTGTCCTATTAGCACGAAAAGAGGCTGAAAAAGAAACCAATAATTTAACCATCTCCTTACCTGCTACAATCCAACATGGATCACGCTACAACCGCGACAAAATGTTTACAGGAGAAGGGTTCGCTGCTGGAGAAGAAATTCGGGTACGATGCATTACCGAAAACATAGAACCTACCACAGGCTATCGTAAAAATTCGAAATATGACGAATCATCACTTAAAGTTGATACAGAAGGGCAACTAACTTTTAACATACCAGTTGCTCAACGCCTTACCACCTTAGTTTTTGAAAAAAAATAAAGCTATATATTTATAATATTTTAAGTGCACTCTTTTAAGGATGACCGACAAATTTTGTTTCGTCATTTAAAATATTAAAAATAAGAAACTTCAAATTCCACTTCCAAAAGTCGGATCTTTATCTTATCTCTGAATTATCACTGACAAACTAATTGTTGTAATCATGTTGCCGTGAGATGGACTTTGATCGTTTTTTAGCTAAGACGCTTGTCGGGTATGGCTCATGCTTAGCATTATCATGCAAGTAATGAATATAACTACTGAAAAAAACCAAATCGTCTACGGACAAACTATTGAAACTGGCCTAGAGCAGGTCTCGACCGATCATCAATTTCTTGTTGAATCATTTTCTCAAGTTTTGGAAACACTTGGGTTTTCGAATGCTGCCACTCTTCTTCGAGAGAGAAATTTCTACAAACAAGAGGGCGTGCTCGACCCCCAAACCATTCAGGCGATCTCTTTCTACTTTCAATTACTTAATCTGGCCGAAGAACACGGAGCGGGCAGAAGTTCACGTTTACGCGAAAAAGAACTTGGTGAAGATGCTGAACCGGGTCGTTGGGGACATTACCTCAAGCAATTAAAAGCC
>CBFIFQ010000222.1:0-1212 GCA_965661905.1 Opitutales bacterium | reverse complement strand
CAATCGCTGCTCTCCTAGGTGACCTCAAAGCACGCGGTCTCCTCGAAGATACCCTAGTTGTCTGGTGTGGCGAGTTTGGACGTACCCCGGACAATGGAATAAGAGGGGGAGGGGCGAGCTATGGAAGAGATCACAACCCCAAAGCCATGACCATGTGGTTTGCGGGTGGTGGAACTAAGGCAGGGTATACCATCGGAGCCACTGATGAGATTGGAGCAGAAGCGGTCGATTGTGTTCATCATATCCGCGATGTTCATTGCACATGGTTAAATTTGCTCGGTCTGGACGATAATAAACTGACCTACTACCACGCAGGCCGTTACAAGCAACTTTCCCAGTTCGGAGGGGAAGTGATTAATGAATTAATTTCATAGGGTTGAAACCGCTGAACACTCCTAATAATACGTACATAATATTCAACGACCCCCTAAAACTTTGGTGGAGGTGGCGGGAATCGAACCCGCGTCCCGCAATCTTTCCGATTCGGCGCCTACGTGTGTAGTTCTCTTATTGATTTTGGCTTAAAGAAAGAAGGAACACCTTTTAAGCCGAGCTTATTTTCAACCATTTAGCCTCCGATAGACAAGCAAACGCTCCGAGGTCTTACCTGCTTTTTAACGCCCCGACCACCCAGCAGGTGTCAGTGGACTGTCGACGTGCAGACTTATGCTGCAAGCGCTTCGAGCTCAGGCTCGAAACTAACGATGTTATTTTCGCCATTTAATGATTTGAAGCATTTTTTACGAGGCCAAGCGTCATCCTCGACACGCGACCGAATTTTCCACATTGCAGTCGAATCCGGAACACCCCCAACGAAATTTCAAAGATCTGATCCTAAATTAAGGGAGGTTTCCAACTTGGTCAAGCGACAGGAAAATTTATTATTGAATTGTCGTTGAGAAAAACAGGAAACAAATTCATTGTATAACTCATTGTATTTATGGACTCCACTTCGACTACTATCACCAAACCAAATTCAATAAAGACGCGTTATTTTAACCGTGAGTTAAGCTGGCTTGCTTTTAATGAGCGAGTTTTAGACCAGGCGTTTTCTTCTAAATACCCCTTATTGGAGCGTACGAGGTTTCTCTCTTTTGTAAGTTCAAACCTCGACCAATTTTACGAGATTCGGGTGGCCGGGTTAATGCAGAAGGTGGATGCAGGGATCTCTCGCCCTAGCCTAGATGGAAGCCTTCCCGATGTATTGCTGAA
>CBFIFQ010000221.1:0-1225 GCA_965661905.1 Opitutales bacterium | reverse complement strand
ATGTCCTCTGCTTTAAGCAAAGAATCACGGACGCGAACTAATTTAATGAGTCCACCTTCTAACTCTTCGGCTATCTCAAAGGTAAAAAAGGCTTCATCTACAAGTTGAGAATCAAGTCCAAATTCTGTCATGGAATCGATCAATTCATTAATATGCAGAAATTGTTTTGGGTCGATGATACCCAAATCATCAACATCCCAATTTTCTTTATCACTAATTGAGTCAATCCACCATTTATCATCTTTGCCAAGGCGAACATTACACCAATCTAGACTAGGTCCTGTTTTTTTCATTGATTTGGCTTAATCGTGATTTTTTAAAACTGTCAACTTTCTTGTATAAATTAATAATTTACTATCTCCTGTTGAAGACTGAATTTGATAATCAAATTTTTTATCTATTGTGAACACCATTTACCAACACTTTTTTCGAAAACTTTTATTTACGCTGGAGCCAGAAACTGCTCACGACATGACTTGTGGTGCTTTAGGAATTGCAGAAAGATTTCCTTTTATCAAAAAAAGTATTGGAAGGATAATAAATACTCCTAATCAGGATATTTCTCTCTTTGGACTAAAATTCAGAAATTGCCTGGGACTTGCCGCAGGTCTTGATAAGGATGGTATGTTTTCGGGTATTTCTTCCGCTCTTGGTTTTGGTCATGTTGAAGTTGGAACTGTAACACCCGAAGCACAGCCCGGGAATCCCAAGCCTAGACTCTTTAGGTACCCCAACCAAGGTTCCCTTGTAAATCGCATGGGGTTTAATAATTTGGGCTCAAAAGCCCTTTGTGAAAGACTGAGCAAATACAATCCCAAAGGGTCAAGATTATCTCCTGTCGGAGTAAATATCGGTAAAGCCAAGAATACTTCACCTGATTTGGCTATAAATGATTACATCCAATCATTCGAAAATGTAGCTCCACAAGCTGATTATATCACAATCAATATTAGTTCTCCAAATACACCTGGCTTAAGGTTGCTTCACCAAAAAGACTTTCTAGATCCACTACTCAAAAATCTACAATCCAAAAATGAAGCTTTCTGCGGAAAACTTATTGAAAAACCCCTACCGTGCTTAATTAAAATTTCCCCAGATGAAGACTATAAAAGCCTAGAAACAATCATTCAAATAGCCCTTGATAATCAAATCAGTGGTATAATCGCCACAAATACAACCCTTAAAAGATTCTCCAGTGAACCTAACTCTTTCCTTGAAAAAGGAG
>CBFIFQ010000220.1:0-1226 GCA_965661905.1 Opitutales bacterium | reverse complement strand
GTGCCCACAACCCAAAAGTTAAAAGATCGGTGGTTACTTTTCGTCCGAGCGACCAGGCCGCCCAACCCACAAAAGCCGCCGCCAAAGGGCCAAGGAAGCCTAACCACTGCGGTAGTCCATCCTGCCCCAGCATTGCTGGAAGCATCGATACCGCACTCATAAACAGGATGACTGGCAGAGCCCAGACTAAGAGGGTGAGCAAGGCGAGGCTACGCCCTCCCCGCTCCAATCCAATCGCAGTAATTACCTGCGTACTGGTAGGCCCGGGAAGAAAACTGCATAGGGCCATCCATTCAAGCAGGGCTTTTTCGGAAAGGTATTTTTTCTTTTGAACCAGACGGTCAAGAAAGACGCCCAAGTGGGCCTCCGGTCCACCAAAGGCAACAAGGGAGCAAAGAAATACATCCTTTAAATACCTACCCCGGGAAAAGGAATCCTCACCTTTTTCCAACTTTGTATCCGATACGGGCATTTACCGATTTTCGAAAAAATTCTTATGCAAGGTATAGGCAAGAAAGGCACCGATTACCTGAGCGATGCAAAAATGTAGAATATCGCTCGGAGATATTCCGGCAAAGGTATTGGAAAAAGACCGGCCTATGGTTCCAGCGGGATTGGCAAAGGAGGTGGATGAAGTAAACCAGTAAGCCCCCCCAATGTATGCAGCCACAGTCATGGCAACTTTCTCTTTGGATGAAAGAAGAATAACCAGAACCAACCCAAAAGTGGCAAAGATCTCGCTGACAAACTTGAAGGTACCAGAGCGGTCTTTATCGGAGAATTGGATGGGTTCGATTCCAAAAATATAATTGGCCAGGATTACCCCAAGGATGGCTCCCCCAATTTGCAAAACCGAAAATTTAATGAGGGTGGCGGAGGAGATTTCCCCACGCAAACGCATCACCAAAGAAACCGCCGGGTTGAAATGTGTGCTGTGCTCCATGAAGACAGTAATCAAAAAATAAAGGGCAAAGACCGTAGCAAAGGTATTTCCGAGCAGGGCAATCGCATCATTCCCCATGCTTAGCTCCGCACCCATAATGCCCGATCCAACCACGGCACAAAAAAGAAAAGCAGTGCCAAGAAGTTCTGCGATATATTGGGCAGGCCTTGGTTGATTGACTGGTTCTATCTCACTCATATTTTAGTGCCTCGCTTTTATTGGTTCTCTAAAGAATCCGGAAGGGTTTCCACAAATGCACGAATTTCGTCACGTACCTTGCGGT
>CBFIFQ010000219.1:0-1226 GCA_965661905.1 Opitutales bacterium | reverse complement strand
GCAGATTTTAAATCCTTACCCAAGCACCCAATTACCCGTGGTGTTAAACCTTTTGTGCAGGATGATGAGTGGTACTACCATATGCGCTTCCAGCCAAACATGAAAGGCGTTACCCCCATTCTCTCTGCACATCCTCCTCAGTCCACCATGAACCGCCCGGACGGACCCCACTCCAATAACCCCCATGTTCGTAAATCTATGGCAGCCGGAGAAATCCAACACATTGGATGGGCCTATGAACGCCCCAATGGCAAAGGACGAGGGTTCGGAACCACCGGTGGACACTATCACAAGACCTGGGCAAGAGATGACTGGCGTACTTTGATTTTAAATGCGATCGCATGGACCGCAGGAGTTGAGGTACCCAAGGAAGGGGTGCCATCCATCTCCACGCTCAATATCGCATTCCCCAAATAATTGCGTTAGGTCGTTCTCGAATAGGGATACGACTTAACTCAGCATTCAGCTAAACCGAACCATCGCCTGGTCGTAACCGACTTGGCGGGTGTAAGAAGTTTCTTTCTCAATTCGGGGTACACAGGAGTAAAGTTCGATTATTTTCACCTTTTGGCAGAGCATCTTCAGCAAGGTGCGAATCACCAACCGGGCATGGGGTGCACCTAAACAATTGTGTGGACCAAACCCAAAACCAATATGTGGATTGGGTGAGCGGTCGAGTAGCACTTGATCAGGTTTCTCGAAGACACTCTCGTCACGGTTGGCGGAGGGCCAGCACAACCCAACACGGGAGCCCGCAGGGATTTCTTGCCCAGCCACCTTTGCCGCATGCGGACAGGTCCGGGTAATGGCAGTGAGCGGGCTGACATAACGTACAAATTCTTCGCAGGCAGGTAAGATCAGTTTTTCATCGGTTCTCAAAAAATTGAGGGCTTCCGGATGCTCGCTCATGTAAACCACAATACTGCTTACAACATTGATGACCGTATCCTTACCGCCAGCAAAAGTAACATTGGCAATACCCTGCTTTTCCTCAAAGGTTAGCTCTCGCCCACGAAATTCCGCCTGATTGAGAAAACTGAAAAAGTCTTCCTCCGGTTCGCGTTCGGCACGGACAAATTGCTCCGCGGTGTATTTCTCCAAACCAGTTCCCTCGCTTAAGGCATGCATTCCCCAGGCTTCCCAAACTTTTGCCTCCTGCTCTGGCATATTCAGTAGACGGGTCAGGGCCCGGCATTGCAGAGGTAAAGCGAAGTCATGAACGGCAT
>CBFIFQ010000218.1:0-1234 GCA_965661905.1 Opitutales bacterium | reverse complement strand
TGTTGGCATTGCCTCCGGACAATTTGGAGCTTTGCGTCCCGTTGAGCATTTACAGCAAGTTTTTGGCTATCGTAATGCATACAATTTTCCCAATCGTGTCTTTGTGCCTGCTGTACACAACGTCGCCACGGTTAATGATGGAATTATTGATGCAGGTATAAAAGACAGGTTGGTTAATCAAGCTAAGTTATTTATTAAATTCTGCTACTCATTGGGTAAAAAGCCCTGATAAAAACAAATATAAGATCAGATACTCCGATCTTTGTTATTAACTATGGTTTAGATTATCAATGACTTCTTAACCATGAGAAAAATATCCGTAGTTGCTACAAATTGTTGCGGTTGGCCCAACCTCATAAAATTAGAAAATGGCCAAGTCATTTGTACTTATTTTAATGCACCCAGTCACGGCTTGATAGAAGGAGATTTAGTTTGCTCCATAAGTGATCAGACTGGAAGCAAGTGGAAAAAGCAATCAACCGTTGCCCAGAGACCCAAGGGTGGAAACCGAATGCATCTTGCAGTTGGTCAGTGCCATAATGGTGACCTGATTTGCATGAACAGCGGATTCTTTATTAAAGACGAAAAGTTTACAGGTTTTTCAGGTCATTGGCTTTCAAGATCCAACAATCTTGGTAAGACATGGACCACCGATAGTTGCCCGCAAGTACCCGGTGAAATTAAAACATCGATACCTTTTGGTCGAGTGATACAACTTGATAATCAGCGGCTTGCTTATGCAAGTTATCGTTCTCGGGGAAAGGGTAGGCCTAGCGAGTCATGGATGGTTACCTCAGAAGATGATGGCAGGACATGGCCGAAGGCTTTGAAGTTTGGCTCAAATGATTCGAATGAGGCAAGTCTTTGCCATGTAAATAATTGTACACTTGCAGCAGTTCGCACTCATGTTGACCACCATGTTAAGCTTTGTGAAACCTCCTCCCGAGGTAAGAGTTGGAAGGAAAAAGGCGCATTGACTCTACCTATGCAACATCCTGCTGATCTTATTCAACTTTATGACACCTGTCTTTTATTAACTTACGGCATTCGTAATCGTGGATTAATGGGAATCGGTGCACGGCTTAGCATTGACGGTGCTAAGACTTGGACTCCGCCATGGGTGATTCACCAATTTGGCGATAAGGCAAGGGATATTGGATATCCATCAACGGTTCCACTAGACAAGAAGGGTAATCTGCTAACAGCTTTCTATACAGACTATGAACCCACAATA
>CBFIFQ010000217.1:0-1239 GCA_965661905.1 Opitutales bacterium | reverse complement strand
CCCAGTCTGAAGACCATGCCGTACCCGTTGACCCGCTTCTGGTTGATCGAATTGAGGTACTTCGTGGTTCATCGGCTCTCTTACATGGAGGAAGTGCGATCGGAGGGGTCGTCAATGTAATTGACAGAACTATCCCTTCGAGTCCATACGACTCACCTGGTGCTTCCCTTCGATCCAGCTACACCAGTGTTAATGAAGGATTGAGTTACGGTGCCATTGCCTTTGGGAGCTCCGGCAAACTTAACTATCAGCTCAATGTATCTAAAAGAGACTATAATGATTATGATGCCCCTTCTTTTAAAACAGAGAATCATCATACAGGTGAAGAAAAAGGTCCCTTTAATTCTGTAAAAAACAGCCATAGTGATAGCACAACACTTGGCTTTGGAGCATCCTACATGCTTGATTCCGGTTTTGTCGGCTTTAGCTTATCGAGCTATGAAAATGATTACGGGGTTCCTGGAGAACATGCTGAAAGTGATACTCTGATTGAAATGGAAAGCGATCGTTTCGAGTTTCGTACGGAAATCGATGTTTCTGATTCTGACTGGTTGACTGGCATCGATTTGAATTTCGGTTACGGCGACTACCAGCATAGTGAGAGTGGCTGGGAGGATCATAACGGCACTGACGAATGGCATACCCACTCCACCTATCTGCGCGAAGGCATTGAAGGTAAGATTGCTTTCAAGCATGAAATCGGAAACCTCCGGGGAGTTTTTGGAATTCATGGTTTATTTGATGAATTCAAAATTGTTGGCGAAGAAAGCATTTTTGGTGGTGCATCCGGCCAAAATGACGAGATTAGTTCAGAAGAATCTTCAAGGATTGCTTTCTTTCTAGCTGAAGAGTATGAATTGTCCGACCAAACTGCACTGAATGGAGGAATCCGATGGGAAAGTATTGATCGGGATTACGAGGGAATTGCTGATCTCGACGACACAACTTTCAGTGCCAGTGGTGGTGTCTCTCATGATCTGAGTGAACTCTGGAATATTAGTGGCAACCTCAATTATTCTGAGCGCCTTCCCGATACAGCAGAATTATATTCAGACGGTGCCCATCACGCCACCGAGAGCTTTGAGGTTGGAAATTCAAGCCTCCATGCGGAAACTGCTGTTGGTGTTGAAGTTATCGTGCGTAAAACAGTCGGCAAGTTTACCGGGCAATTTTCGGCCTTTCATACTAAATTCGATAATTTTGTATTTTTGGAAGAAAGGGAGCCGGAGGTAGAAATTG
>CBFIFQ010000216.1:0-1244 GCA_965661905.1 Opitutales bacterium | reverse complement strand
TTTCTGATGTCTTCAAGTTCGATGCTAAGACTTGTCCAATGGCCCTCTTCCATGGAGGCACGGATCCCTACTCCCCCCAAGGTTCGACCGAAATTTATCGCCAACTTCGACGAATGAAAATACCGGCGGAAATTCATCTGTTTGCGGACCGAGGCCATGGCTTTATGGGTGATCCGAATAAGGGAGAGAATGGTACAGCCTATGACCATTGGCTGGACCGGGTATGCGAGTTTTTGAGGCAGATGAATTTCGATGGACGCCTGGGTAAACCCGTAGATCTAATGACCCGCTATGCAAAAGACGATGCACGGGGTGAATACCGTAAGGAACCAATTTGGCCTAATGGTCGAATGCAAGATGCACAGCCTCATCAATGCCAGCCCTATCTTGAGTGGCATTTTCCCAAGGAGAGAAAAACCAAAGCGATACAGATTATTTATTCGGGCGGCGGATATGGACATAACAAGCCCGATGGATTTGAAGTCGCCCCCGCACGCCGTTACCTCAACGAAAAAGGAATGACGGTGGTGACAATAAAGTATCGCACTCCCCGCCCAGAGGGCGGACTGGCCAAGCACACCACCGCTTGGCAGGACTTGCAACGGGCCATTCGTATGGTACGCAGTCAGGCGACCAAGGAAGACCTCGACCCAAGCCGGATTGGCATCATGGGTTCCTCTGCTGGTGGCCACCTCACCCTGATGGGTGCGACCAGTTCAAAGCAAAAAGTATCCTGGGCAATTGACGACCTCCACAAAATTTCCTGCAAGGTACAGTGGGCAGTGGCGATCTACCCTGCTTATGTTCTCACCGACGGAGCCAATGGACAAAACTCGAAAGGAGGAAACGAGGACGATGCCCGCATCGTTCCCGATTTTGCCTTCGATCTGGATACCTGCCCCATGTTGTTTATCCACGGAGATGCCGATGGATACTCCCCTATGGGCTCGATCAAATGCTGGGAACAGCTTCGTAGAATGGGCATTCAGTCGGACCTGCACACCTTAGCCAAGCGTGGCCACTGCTTCCAGCGCACTGCTTCCCCGGGCACCGGAAGTTATACCTGGATGGACCGAATCTGGGAATTTATGAACCATAAAAAGTTCAATCAGTAAGAGGGTGAGTCATAGTAAATATCCTCTTCTTTTTCTCCTCCTCTGCTCATCCCTTATTGGGGAGGTCAAGGAACCCAATTCAAAAGAGGGGTTTGGGCTTAGAGTTTCCATCTATCACATAATCAACGA
>CBFIFQ010000215.1:0-1251 GCA_965661905.1 Opitutales bacterium | reverse complement strand
GTATAAGGCACCAGAGTCAAATGACTCGCCCGATCTTACCCCCATGATTGATGTGGTCTTTCTGCTTATCGTATTTTTTATGGTAGTGGCCCAGCAAATGTCGGAGCAGTATATTGAACTCTCAAAAATGGCGGTGGCCAGTAATTCAGAGGTTAAAGAAAACCCACCTTCCCGGACGATTATCAGCATTGATGAGACACCAGAAGGGCAGAAGTATTATTGGGGAGAAGCAGAGATAGATCTCACCCAAATTTCTTACTGTATTAAGAGAAACCCTGACTGGAAAGTTTTCCTTCGTGTCCACCCCGATGTTCAGCACTCTGTGGTGCAGGATGTAATGAAGGAAATTGGCAACGCGGGCCAGGCGGATGTAATTTTTGGCACCTGGCAGGTAGCCGCCGGGTAACATTTCATGAGTGCGTTAAAGAAAATATTAGACGATATCGATGAGGTGGATCTCACCCCTATGATTGAGGTCACCTTTCTTTTACTTATTTACTTTATGGTCACGACCATGCTGAAGCAACCGGAGGCTGAACTTTCCATTCAATTACCCGGTAAACCTCAAAGCAGTGATGTTACCCCGATGGAATTGCTTAATGTCCGGATAGGCGAAGAAGGACAGGTTTATCTGAACGGTTCCGAAATTGAGGATGGGTATGATTTGGAAATGCCCGATCTTGTGGCAAACTTAAAGACCCAGAAAGACATGAGGGACCAGCTCATAAGCAGTGGAGCTAAAACCAAAGAAGAAGCAGAGCTTAAGGTACAAATTGAGTCATCCACTTTGGCTTTACATCAGGCATCCATCAGTGTCCTCAACGCCTGTTCATCTGCAGGGGTTAATAAGGTAACCTTTTCCTTCCAATAATTTTAGCTCGGCCGTAGGGCCACCAAAAGTAACATGAGCACGATTGTTAAAAAATTCCTCCATACCCGTATGCGGGTTAATGACCTGGAAAAAACCCTGGATTTTTACACCAAGGTCTTTGGTTTTGAAGTTACCCGGAGGCATGAGTCTCCCCGTGGGTCGAAATTAGCCTTCCTTGCCGTGCCCAATAGTGATGAAGAGATAGAAATCACCTATTATCCCGGTTCTGGCCCGGTTGAAGTCCAGGAAGATCTTATGCATCTGGCGTTTGAGGTTGAAAGCATGGATGAGTTTAAGAAACACCTGGACTCCATTGGCTATCAATTCAGTGATGGTCCCACCCAAAGCTCATCTGGTTCCACTTTTGCTTTTGTGGATGC
>CBFIFQ010000214.1:0-1298 GCA_965661905.1 Opitutales bacterium | reverse complement strand
ATAAGTCACCCAATTCCCACCATCCGCAAAGAGATAGAAAAAGCGGCTTTTACTATCTGCCTGGGGTTGATAGAAAACCCAGTCCTTTGCTGACTCTAGGTACACATATGGATAGTATTGTTCATTGGTCCACCACCAACCGGTTTGTAAATCATAGAACCACATCGATGCACCACCGGTGCCACCAGCATAAAGCCATCCATGCTCGGTGTGATAAATCCAAGGAAATTCTTTATCCCAGAAAGTGCCAAACCATGAAAGCTGCTTCCAGTCGCCATCGAGCTTGGTGGCGCCAGGGAAAAAACCACTTACGGAACTTGCCTGTACACCATCGCTTGAAGCTTTTGCATCAAACTTGATTCTTCCGTCAGTCTTTTCATATTTACTTAAATCCCCATTAAGACCATCAGTGATATACTCTGCGAGAGCTGCCTGGTAGGTAAAGCCAAGTTTAATATTTTTAATCGCCCCGCTTCGGAAGGTGAAATACTGGTCACCCTTATTGTCCGCAAGGAAATCAACAATAGCAACGTTCAGGGTCATATTGTCCGCGGGGATACCATTTTCAATGATCTTCTTTCCGTCATTCATCGTTGCATTCACCACCCTTACACCTTGTTGGGTGACCAAGCTATTTTCATCCATGATCATGGGATTAGCACTTATATCGTACTCAACTGTAAAACCTGCAATTTGAGCAAATCGGCCGGTTCCGTCACCCGATCTTTGTGGATTACCACCAAGATTAGTAATAGTTTTTGAGTAGGCATTTTCCAAAAGCAATTTGAACTCTGCTGAAGTAATATCAGGGACAACTGAAACTATATTTCCGAATGGCAGTACCGCGTAAGTATCATCTACTGAAACCTTGTAGCCGGCGTCGCCTGACTCATTAATACTTGAACGTATTCCGCCACCATTGGCCAAAGCGACATCTGCAATTGGAGCATTCTTGGCTGACGCGTAGGTTTGAGCAACCCACAACTGAGAATCAGCGACCAAGTTACCCAAATTCGTTTCACGGGCACGGATATCATCCTTACCCCCGTCGAGTGAAAAGCCTATTTCGCTGGATATCTTTTGAGCTGATAATCCAGAGACATAATCATTGACTGGCTTTTCAATTGTTTCATAGGCAATCAGGTCAGGTGATGAACCATGAAACTGGTCGATTCCGGAATCTACCACACGATTGGGTCCACCGTTCCAACCCGTTATTTCACCAGAAGTGGTTACATTTAAGGTAAGACGGCCAATATACTTTAACTGACCGTCCACGGTAACAACGGGAACAGATG
>CBFIFQ010000213.1:0-1302 GCA_965661905.1 Opitutales bacterium | reverse complement strand
GTAACAAAAGTAGATCGTAAAATGGTACTCAGTTGCCCAAGGTTTAACTCAGGAACAATCACTTTTTTGAAGGACTTAATAAGTGCACCTAAATCGTTGGGCAGTGGGTTTAAATGCCTCAGGTGAATACTGCTTACGGAAAAACCTTCATCCTGTAACATTTTAGTTGCAGAAGAAATCGCACCATAAGTCCCACCCCAACCTATAACAAGGAGATCGCCCTGTGCTTCACCTTGGATCGAAATTGGGTCGTAGCTTTTAGCAATACCATTAATCTTATCTGCTCGAAGATGAGTCATATTTTCATGGTTCTCGGGATCATAACTAACACCGCCATCCTCTGCTTTCTCAAGTCCCCCAATTCGGTGCTCCAAACCTGGCTGTCCTGGAATTGCTTGGGTTCTTGCCAAAGTCTCCGGATCTCTTCTGTAAACCACAAACTCTTCATCAGGGTTTGCAAATTTATTCTCAATCAAAGGTAACTCACCTGCATTGGGGACCTGCCAGGGTTCGGATCCATTCGCTACATATAAGTCACTCAATAAAATTACAGGTGTCATGTAGGTTAGGGCAATCCTCGTAGCCTCCATTGCACAGTCAAAGCAATCAGACGGGGAATGTGCAGCAATTACAGGCAATGGGCAATCACCGTGCCTTGCGTAAAGGCTTTGCATGAGATCACTTTGTTCGGTCTTGGTTGGCAGACCAGTGCTTGGCCCTCCCCTCTGCACATCAACGATTACAACTGGCAGCTCAGTAATGGAAGCTAAACCAATAAATTCACTTTTCAGGCACATTCCCGGTCCGCTCGTGGCAACCACGGCTAAGTCCCCGGCAAAACTTGCGCCAATCGCCATACCCATAGCCGAAATTTCATCCTCAGCCTGTAAGGTCTTTACCCCAAATTTCTTGAGAGCCGAAAGGCCTTCCAAGATAGGAGAAGCGGGAGTAATCGGATAACCTGCATAGAGAAGTTCACGCTTCGACTGTTTAGCACCTGCGACTAAGCCGTAGACCAAGGCTTCATTGCCGGAAATTTTTCGGTATAAACCTGCTTGAACCGGAGCTTTGGAAACCTGATAGCGATTGCGGGCAGTCTCCATCGTATCCCCAAGATTAAAGCCTGCTTTAAGAGCAAGGGAGTTTGCTTCGGCGAGATCGGGCAAGCGCTTCGCCCACTTATCACTAAAAAACTTGAGGGTGGGCTCCAGGGGCCTTCCGTACACATAGTACATGAAGCCCAAGGCAAAGAAGTTCTTACATCTTGCTTTGTCGGAAGGCTTAAGAGGGCTATCTGTTAGG
>CBFIFQ010000212.1:0-1318 GCA_965661905.1 Opitutales bacterium | reverse complement strand
GTTTCTTTTTTACTTTCGGTCCCCAAGTTTGACCCCTTGGTGGTGGAAAAGGCCTAATCTGGTTTCATGAAAAAAATTGTCATTGCTGGAGGTTCCGGTTTTTTGGGCCAATCTTTGGCCAAATCTCTGGACGTTCAAGGTTATGAGGTGGTTCTCTTGGGGAGGCCTAAAAGAAACAGTTCTGGTCTTACCGGGAGGCTCGTGCCCTGGGATGCCACAAACCTTGGGGAATGGAAAAAGGAATTAGAAAACACGCAGGCTCTTTTTAACCTTGCGGGGCGATCCATAGATTGTCGGCACTCCTCCCGTAACCGTGATCTTATTCTAAACTCGCGGATTCATGCAACCCGGGTGCTTGGCGAAGCCGTTGCATCTTGTCACACTCCGCCAAAAGTATGGCTGAATGCCAGTACCGCTTCGATCTACCCGGATATTCGGGGGGATGTGCCAGCGCACCATGAGGACAGCCCAGGAGATGCACCCGGTTTTTTGGAAGATGTAGGCCGGGCCTGGGAAAGAGAATTTTTTCACTATAAGAGGCAGGGGGTGCGGCAGGTCGCCATGCGTATCAGTATTATTCTCGGGCAGGAGGGTGGGGCTTTCCCGGTTATTGAAAAATTTACCCGACTGGGACTTGGAGGTACCCAGGGACCGGGCACTCAATGGATGAGCTGGCTACACCTTGATGACTGGGTGGGGGTGGCGAGGTTTTTATTGGATTCTCGAGATATAGATGGACCCGTAAACCTTGCGAGTCCAGAACCGCTGACCAATCAGGTTTTTATGAGGGAGATGAGGAAGTGCTTTGCCCCTTGGGGAATTGGCTTACCCGCCCCAACCCTTGGCATCCGCATAGGTGCATTTTTCTTAGGCACCTCCCCGGAGCTTGTCCTGAAAAGTATCAAGGTGAAGTCTCAAAAGGTTAATAATTTCAATTACAGTTACCAATTTCCAAAAGTGCAGGAAGCTTTAGGTGTGCTGTCCAAGCCAAAAAAATAAAGTGTTGGCCTAGAAGTCAAACCGCCCACCAATTTCAACGGCATGGATGCCGAAATCTTCGAAGTTGCCTGAGTCACCAATGTAAGAAAAACGGTAGCCCAAGAATAGTGAACTTGCCTCCGTTATTTGTAGCCCCAAAGAGGAATGCAGATTGAGAAGCAAACAGAGGTTGTCTTCATAGATATCGATCATGGTGGAGCCATCATTGATTTTGAAGTGGTCATGGCGACTGCTGATGCCAAGCCCTGTACCAAAACGAAGATAAAGGTGATCATTAAAACCTAACTTGATTGCGGGTTGAAGGGCAATTTTGTAGGAA
>CBFIFQ010000211.1:0-1338 GCA_965661905.1 Opitutales bacterium | reverse complement strand
AGGAGGCCACCCGGGCCGCCAGGTTGGTGTTGTCATAGCGGGTGGACAGGTGATCCTCATTCATCATCCGCAAGTGATCCAGCAAAGTGCGTTGCTGGGGGCCGGTGATACCCTTCGCATTTTGGAGATCGAGGATGGGGGTTCCCTGGGAGCGAAGAACCGTGCCCTGGTAGCTGGCGGGCATATAGCCGCTGGACCAGTTTTTGGCACCACTTATGGGACCTCCCAGTTTATCGAGCATGACCACAAAACCCGGCAGGTTTTCATTTACACTTCCAAGACCGTAATTTACCCAGGAGCCAATCGATGGGTGACCGGAAAGCAAGTTGCCTGAATTCATCATCAGCATGGCGGAGCCATGAATGGGGGAATCCGCGGTCATCGAATGAAGAAAGGCAATATCATCCACACATTCACCCACATGGGGGAACAGATCGGACACATATTTCCCGCACTGCCCATACGGTTTAAATTTCCATTTTGGGCCAACGACCCGGCTTTCATTGCGGTGCCCGCCCCGGCCAAAAGTTTTTACCTGGATGGTCTTGCCATCGAGGGGATACAAGTCGGGTTTATAATCAAAGGTATCCATGTGGCTGGGCCCCCCATACATGAATAAAAAGATCACCGATTTTGCCTTGGCGGGAAGCGGAGCTGGTTTGGGAGCGAGCGGATTAACAAAGTCGGTAACCCCGGCCATCGCCTTGGAAGCAAAAAAACCATCCTGGGCGAGCATGCCGGTGAGGCCCAGGGCGGCAAAGCCTCCCCCGATATCTTTTAGAAATTCCCTGCGGTTTAACTGGTTACAGAAGTTTGGCTTGTTTGTTTTCATATTCAGTCCAGGTAGATAAATTCATTGAGGTTAAGGGCGAGCAAGGCAAAGCGGTCCAGGGCATCCTTGTCGGAAAGGTTTCCCGCGGTTTTTACTTCCTCCACCATCCTGACTCCGGCCTCAACCTCTTCGGGTCGTGGAGTGCGGGAAAAAACAACCGACAACCCATGCCTGATTTGATCCTGCAGGGAATCGCCTGCCTGCCTGCGGATGCGTTCGGCAAAGGTAAGGGCCGAGTCATTTACAAATGCCCCGTTGATCATGGTCAGTGCCTGCGTCGGTACCGTTGTGGTGAAGCGAACCGGACAGGTGGTATCGGTATCGGCGGCGTCGTGGCTGAGTAAAATGGGGTCCTGCAAAGAGCGCTTTACTTTGACATAGACACTCCGGCGGTTTGCCTGTGCGGGAGTGGATCTGCCCCATGCCTGATCGGGCTTGGAAGCCGTAGCCAGAACAATCGCAGGCAGGGGCGGGGTAACACTGGGGCCCCCGATCTGTAAATTGAG
>CBFIFQ010000210.1:0-1352 GCA_965661905.1 Opitutales bacterium | reverse complement strand
CAGCGGTCCATTCCCACAGGTTTCCATGCATATCGTAAAAGCCCCAAGGATTGGCAGGGTACTGCCCAACATCACGAATTGCAGCATGACCGCTTGTTGCGTAATTAGCGTTCGTTGATGTAATGGAATCTCCCCACGAGTATCTAGTATTAGTACCAGCCCGACAGGCCTACTCCCACTGAGCTTCCGTAGGTAACACGTAGGCCCACCCTTTGGGGATATTGCCGGTCTCCTGTGCATTCAAACGTTCAAGAAAAACCTGAGCATCATCATGCGAAACATTATCCACTGGTCGATTTGGAAAACCATGAAAACTAGATGGAGTAGCATTTAAATCACCTATGACATTTTTCATTACAACCTCATACTGTGCCTGCGTAACCTCATACTTACCCAAATAAAATCCTTTTGTAAGAGTTACATTGTGCTCAACCTCGTTAGTCAACCTACCCGCTTCCGTTACGGGACTGCCCATAGTAAAGGTGCCCGGTTCCACCCAGATCATTTCCAAATTATTGGCAGAATCCACGAAGTGGTTTGGGCTCTCTGCACGGTAAAGCAGCTCGATTTCCTCCGCCGACAAGGCACGGTCGTAAATACGGATATCGTCGATGGAGCCATTAAACCACTGAGGGGCACCAGGGTTGTGCCTGCCTATTCTAAAGTTACTTCCATCTATCGACTGCTGAGTGTATGTTTTTGAGACAGTCCAACTGCCGTTTACAAAAAGCTCAAAACCGCCTGAAACATAAGTCAGAGTAGCCATTTGCCAAGTTGTCGTTTGGGGCAGGAAACTAGAAGCAAGAAAATTATTATGATACTGAACGCAGAGTTTTCCAAAGCTATTTGAATATCCGATTATTAGGCTTCGTCCGAACTGATTACCAACATCAGAATCTACGATTGAATGAGAGCTGAAAACTGTGTTTGGGTTAAACCAGCAACTCAAAGATAAATTGATGGAAGTGGAGGAAACTGGGGTTTCAATCCAGTCATCCACCCCATCGAAACTGTAGGCCATATTATCAATTCCGTGCCGATCGGCTCCCAAGATTGCCCCATTGACTGTTCCAAGGCTTCCATTGCCGGACATATCGGAGGCGTTGCCATCGAAGGGATACCAGGCGACGAGGCCTTGTTGAAGGGGTGTGGAATTAGGATCGTTTAAATCACTACCTGTTGAGGCTTCCAAAGAATCCCGGAATCCATCTCCATCTGCATCCTCCAAAACATCCTGCAAGCTGACCGTAAAATTGCCTTCGGTGGTGGCGTTTAGCTCGTCCTTTGCCTGTAAGGTGATGGTGTAGCTCGAGGCATTGCTTTCGTAATCAAAAGTGGTGGCAGTTTTGAGC
>CBFIFQ010000209.1:0-1372 GCA_965661905.1 Opitutales bacterium | reverse complement strand
CTAACTGCACCACCACTGGTTGGCCATTCGGGTCGGATACTACGGTTACAGGATCGGGATCGGGATCAGTGTTCTCTTGGCTCCTTCGAAGTACGCGGACATTTTTTACATAGGTTTCAAAAGGATGCCCATCGTCGTTAAAGGCAAAAAATCCATAAGCGTTAGGAGAAAACTCAGGGTAATGAAAATCTGCCACTTTCTCTCCGTCTATAAAAATTAGGCTTTTCGAACCATCTTGGATTAAGGATGCTTTGTAATAGACACCGAATTCTGCCGGCAGGCTTACTTCTACAACTTCATCAGTTGATGGATCAAGGTATTGGTATTCCAATGCAGGATTTTGCCCCGACCAGTATTCAATCTCTGGCCCAAATTGCTTCCAAGATCCGTCTGCTTCCTGGCTTGTTGTATCGTAACATAAAAAATTAAGTCCGGTCGAATATTGGGATCCGCTAGGAAGCATGATTTCTGCTTCCAATCCATAAACTGAAGAATCGGTGATGATTGCAAACGGGTGGGTGCTCCCATTTTCCGGTAAAGCAAGAAGGCTTAATGCATAAGGCAGCGAATCACTGGCTGGATCATTAGGGTCTCCGCTTCCCCCAAGCTGAAGAGCCCCATTCACTACAGTTGGTGCACGCCCTCCTTTAAACCAAGCAACCTCCCATTTCCCGGAATCAAGCGAGCTGCTGCTAAAGTCATCGTACTCTTCCCAATTTCTAATGACGCGGATGTTGTCAAGGTAGGCGGTGAAAGGAGAACCTACATCATTGACACCACGAAAAAGGAAATCGAGATCGTCCGAATCCCAGGTCGTCACCTCAGCTATCTTTTCGCCATTTAAGAAAAGAGCGATCTTATCTTCCTTTTTTATAATCCCCACCCGATAAACTACCCCAAGCTCTGCATCACGGTTAAAATCAATTTTCTCCCCCGATGATGAATTTTCAAGAGTAATATCTAACCATGTATTATTTTCATTCACCCATAGATCAATCCATCCAACGGGCACGCCCGCGTCGGCAATTCCAATCAACACTCCCGTGTCCATCGGAGCATTACTCGGCAGCCAAATATCTCCTTCCAATCCGACTATCCCATCGAGATCTTCCAAAATAAGAAAAGTATTACTGTGAGTATGCTCACTGGTCAGTCCGGTAAGCTCGACCCGTCCATTGGCAAAGGTTGGATCATTTCCCAAGAAATAAGAATTGGTTGCGGTCCATTTACTCGAATCCAGCGAGCCACTGCTAAAGTCATCGTAGTCTTCCCAGTCAAATTGCTCGGGAACTGCCACGCTACTTAAAGAAAAGGGACCGGTTGTTATATCAGTTGAAGCACCTCCATAATCAGCAAACTTTGTGTAGATTCC
>CBFIFQ010000208.1:0-1380 GCA_965661905.1 Opitutales bacterium | reverse complement strand
CCACTGAGGTTTACAATCCTGAGACTCAAACATGGAGCCTTTTTGGTAAATTACCTCATGATTTGGGCGGAGCATCTTCTGTTATCCTTAATCATAAAGTGTATTTGGTTGCTGGAAAGAATGGATCGGGACCCTCCAATAAAGTCTACGCGGCCGATCTGCTTCCGCACCGCGATTTATACTTCCGTTCGGTTCTCAGTGAAACCCTAAACCGGGAGCCCACTTCCATCTTTACAGTGGGCGATCTGAGTATTTCCGAGAACCAACCGATTGGCACCATCGTGGGCGAGTTCAATGCCACCGATCCGGATGGTGGAGTCATTTCTTACTCCCTCGGTACGGAAGACTGGGAGACTTTCAATCATTTGTTCACTCTCGATGAGAATGGTACGCTGCGCACAGCAAGTATTCTTGATTACGAATCGATTAACCGCTGGAAAAAGATACGGGTGGTGGCAACGGATGAGGCGGGTGCATCGATCACAGAAATGTTCTCCGTTACAATTGAGAATACCAATGATGCACCCACCACAAAATCACCAGTGGCCGAGTTTACGATCCCGGAGGGGCAGTCATGGAGCACGCTTACCTGGGATCGTGTGTATGGAGGAGTTGGGGAAGACTCGCTTGCTAAAATGATACCGGCTCATGATGGTGGCTATCTTTTAGCAGGCCGCTCGGATTCCAATATCAGCCATGATAAAACCGAGGACAGCAGGGGAGCAAAGGACTTTTGGTTGGTTAAGATTGATGAAGGCGGAGATGTGCTTTGGGACAAGAGGTATGGTGGGAGTGAGGATGATAATTGCTCGGGCATCATCCCCACTGCAGATGGAAATTATCTTCTTTATGGTACATCGGCCTCCCCGGCAGATGGGGATAAAACCGAGGGGTCGCAAGGAAACAATGATTTTTGGATCCTAAAGATCGATGAAAATGGATCCAAGATCTGGGACAAGCGATACGGGGGAGGGGCATCTGATGAATGTGCCCTTGCTTTGGAGTTGGATAATGGAGATTTTGCCCTAGGCGGATATTCCAGATCAGGAATTTTTGGGGATAAGACCCATGGTAGTATGGGCCATACCGATAGTTGGTTGATTCGGGTGGATGAGAATGGAAGCAAGATTTGGGACTACACCTATGGGGGCGATTTTCACGATTCCGCTATTAAGTTAGAAGTTGCATCGGATGGGAACTGGCTTGTTTTTGGAGACTCTTCCAGCAATCCGGGTAGTTTCAAGACTGCGGCTGCAAAGGGTGGCGCTGACTACTGGGCTATCAAAGTGAATGATGAAAATGGATCGATGATTTGGGATAAGTCCTACGGAGGGGCAAGTTATGATTATTTTGATGATGCCTTGGTTCTGGAGGATGGTT
>CBFIFQ010000207.1:0-1398 GCA_965661905.1 Opitutales bacterium | reverse complement strand
GGCTTTTAAGGTCACCTAATTTACTCAAGGCAAAAAGTCTTTCTTCCGGCGATTTCTTGGCTTCAATCGCACCACTAAGAACCATTAACTCAATGCTTTCTTTCGCAGTGAATCGGATTTTTTCATCTTCGGTTTCATCATTTGCAATTTCCTCAAGGTAGGGAATGGCAGCAGGCAAGAAAGAGGGATCACCACACTTCTTCACACCCGAAAGCCTTACGGTGTAATCAGTTGAAAATAGACGCAGGAGAAACTTTGAGGAATTAACCAAGGACCGAAGTTTTCTGCTTGGGCTTATATCTTCAAGCTCAAGAAGATCAGGCTTTGCCTGAACATCAGTCACCAAATAGGGCTCTCCAGACAATGGATCCAGCAGTGGGGCAAATTCATTAAAATCATCATCCATAATGGTCTCCTCATTTACAACAATCCGGACATCTCCAGACTCGGTTGGCCAGTTGTAAACGCTCCCTTGACGATAAAGTTCAAAAAATTTCTCCAAACGGGGATCACCCGTTTTAGCAAGTTCACCAATACTATTCTTTACAAGATCCACATCCGAAGAAGCCAAGTTCTTAATTAATTGACCAAGTTCGTTGTTTTTTGAATGACTCGCAACTTTGCTGGCGTCCACCTTAAGCCATGTGAAGGCAAAGAAAACAGAAATGAATAAAACAGATGAAAAGACTGAAAAAAACTTATTCAATGAAGATTATTTTTTTGTCAAAAAAAGCGGACTCGGCCCCTGCCCATCGCACCGAGTCCGCTTGGAATGTTAATTTTTATACAGTAAATTAAAAATTAAAGGCTGCCATCTCCGTTAGGTCCGCCCGTTGGCTTAGGGAAATTGCCGTCAGGCCAGAGATAAGAACTGTAGGAGTCTGGCGATACTAACCCGTCACTTGAATAAACGATCTTAAACTGACCATTCTTAAGGATTTCCCCGATATAGACGGGTTTAAGAGTATGCTGATTGGTGGGATGCATTGATTTTTTCCCACCGGGGGCATCAAATTCCAAGCCGTACACCGCTTTCCTCACTTTATCGACATCAAAGGAACCGCATTTTTCAACCGCTGCTTTCCAGACATAAACCCCAAAATAGGCCGCTTCAATTGGGTCACAGGTCACCCGTTTCGCCCCGCCTGGCAAGCCAGCTTCTACACAGTACTTTTTAAAGCTTTTAACAAATGCTGCGTTTTCCTTGGTCTTGATACTTTGGAAATAATTCCAGGCGGCTAAGTGACCCACAAGCGGAGGGACATCCATGGCACGCAATTCATCTTCGGAAACTGAAAATGCCATAATGGGGCAGTCGTCGGAAGTTAAGCCTTGATTGGCAAACTCTTTATAGAAAGGAACATTACTGTCCCCGTTGATCGTGGATAAAATGCAGGC
>CBFIFQ010000206.1:0-1401 GCA_965661905.1 Opitutales bacterium | reverse complement strand
ACAACGGAGGAATGGAAGGAGTGGAGGAAGATATCTTTACCGATAATTCCCCGCTCGATGAAGGTAAGCTTCATCTGCAGGAAGGGGGCGTGCGGGTTCCCCTGATCATCACTGGGCCGGGCATCGAAGTCGGACAGGAGTCGGAGGTGATGGTCAATGGTTTGGATTTTTATCCAACCATCCTCTCTCTCGTTGGCGCACCCAAAACACCACGCCCAAAATTGGACGGGTGCGATTTGTCGGCCCTGCTGCTCCAGGACCCGACCGACCCGACTTTGGTACGGGATACGACGGGTAAAGTTCGTGATACCATGATCTGGCATTTTCCCAGCAGTGTCTGGATGGAAAGCTCGATCCGTATGGGCGATTACAAGCTGATGCGCAACTACGACTTGGGCGGGCTGAACAGCCGATGGCGGCGCAACCCGGCACCCCCGCTGGAGCTCTACCGGCTCTACAATACGGAAACCGGGATTCCTATCCGGGAGGATATCGAGGAAGTAAAAAACCTCGTCGAATCCATGCCGGAAAAAGCCCGTGAACTGAACGAGCGCCTTACGGAGATGCTCACCGAGATGAAAGCCACCTACCCATCGTTCAATCCCCATTACTCTGGCGAACTTTTTCACAAGAACAAGGTGCCCACTGTAACCAAACACGAGCAAGACGGCAGGGCAGTCCGGGTGACCTACAAGGAGAGAGGGGCACGGGTGGCCGAGGCCAGTTTGATCTACACCACCGAGGGTACCCACCCGCGTGCGGAATGGTTTCGTCTGCCAGCAAAGCTACTGCCCGCGCAGGTGGCCGAGGTTACCTTGCCGGCTGGTGCCACACATTATTTCATCAACCTGATCGACGAGAATAATTTTCTCGTCAGCTATCCGGATTTGGAGGAGGCAAAGGAGACTCCCAAAGATTTGGCCTCAACAAATAGGACCAGGAAGAAAAAGCCCAAGGTCCATTACTCGGAGGCAGCTCTCAAGGTCCATTGATCCTTCCTTTTTTTAGGTAACTTTCCAAACGATTCACCCGCATGCCTCGCAAACTTAGCTTTCTCGCCTTGCCGAGAGTCATCCTCTATGGGGCCCTCCTGGTCACAGCAGTATTCTCTGTCCCGTTTGGGCATGCCAAACCAAATATCGTCAAGCCAAGCGACCCAAGACCCAATATCATTCTGATCATGAGTGATGATATGGGTTATTCCGATATCGGTTGTTTTGGATCGGGAATTAATACACCCAACCTCGATCAACTGGGTAAGACAGGGCTGCGTTTTACCCAGTTTAGCAATATGGCAAAGTGCAACCCCACCCGTTCGTCCATGCTGACTGGGTTGATGGTGCCCGTTCCCAATATATCTAAACGAGCGACGGCTCATCCTTGGTCGGAAAATTCCATCCA
>CBFIFQ010000205.1:0-1402 GCA_965661905.1 Opitutales bacterium | reverse complement strand
CACTTTTTGTGCCGAGCGAAGTAATGGTTGCGGATGTTGCACTTTTGTAAGTATGTCCGCTGGGCAGACCGCTTTCCAATCCCCATTTGTGGGCGAGGTAGCCCTCCACCGCTTCCCGCTCGCTGATAGAGAGTTTGGTGTTGAAGATCAAAATTTCCCCAATCGGTCCGTTCCATTTCTGGGAACCATTAGAATAGGATCCCAAGGTGAGATAAGTAAAGCTGGGCATTGCACCGTTCTTGGTATTTTGAGCCGTTCCGTTGACGTAGGGTGTGGCAGTACTTCCGTCGTTGGTCACTCCGAGAACCTTCGCACTGGCAACACTCTGTGCAGGGGAGTTTGTGTTAACATCATTCCATGAAGAACCGTTTCCGTAAAAGGTAGCGAAATTATTGTTACCACTGCCATTACCAAAGAAAAACCTGTTATTGTTCTCAAGAATCCGGGTGTAGCCATTGCCACTTGAGGATGCCACCACAAAGACACTGTGCGTCCCGTCCATGGGGATGTCAGAATTGGACATTCTAGATAAGGAGCCATCGAAACTCAGGGCATTGAGCCCACCAATGGTTACCGAACCGGTGGTGGGTTGGTTAGCGGAAGTGCCCTGAGTAAAATGAAATCCTCCTCCGCTCTTGTCATCCCATTGGCTGACCGCATTGGAGGTGTGAGTGATGGTATTGGAGTCAGTTGCATCCAGCCATAGGTTCAAATCGCTTATGGGGAAGACAGCCGGGCCGTAGATAATGGAAACCGTAGGCTGGTCCGCACCGTCGTAGGAGAGTAGGTCACCATTGGCGGTGGCAGTGGTGCCGGCAACCGAAGTGGCTGTCGATGCGGATATCGCAGGTGGTTGAGCCTGTGAGTTGGTCAGCACACTGTACGCATCCGACCATACAGCACCTGCTGAATTGCTCGCTTTGATCCGGAATACATAATTGGTGCTGGCGGAAAGACCGCTCAAAGTAACGGTTACTTGGCCAGCAGTCTGTGCACCGCTCAGGGTCACATTGCTATCCCATCCGGTCTCGGTCGCACCCTTATCGGAAGTACCGTAAAAGGCACTGATGGTCACATCCGCACCACCGGTTTCCAAGAGGGTGGGAGAGGCGGTGGCATAACTTGATCCGGCGGTCACAGGGAAGACATCCCCATTTCCTTTTCCATAAATTGAAGTTACTTCACTTGCAGTCAGGGTCACCCCATATACCCGGAAATCATCGAGGTATTCAGAGAAGCGCTGACCACCACCCTGATAATTGCCGACCGCATAGATATTATTTCCTTCAGAGGCACTTAATTGGCTGACATAAGATCCATCTATGTAGAAACGGGTTTTACTGCCATCAAAAGTAGCGACAAGGTGCTGCCAGGTTGTTGAAGATGCGTTGGGAGAGAGATT
>CBFIFQ010000204.1:0-1419 GCA_965661905.1 Opitutales bacterium | reverse complement strand
CCCCAAGGAAAAAACGCACCGCAGGATCTTTAAATTCAGCAAGTGATTGCATTTCACTTTGCTTAAGCTCATCTCTTGAGTAGATAATTATTTTCCTGAGTTTGTATTTGGCCAAAGCAGTCTTTACGAACTCTTTACCAAAAGAACCAGTTCCACCGGTGACTAATATGGACTTACACTCAAACATCTTTATTCATCATGCATAATTAAAATATTTGAGTCGATTCGAAAGAGAGGATTCATAACTATATTTAAAAAAGTTGGCACTGTCATCTGTCCTTTGATATTTGATTTCTTATGTCCACAAACTGGATATCAACTTTTGGCCGGCCCAACTCTAATCTTGCGATTATAATTGGTGAAATCCCAGACGCAGAGATCATCAGGGAGTCAGAAAGGCATCTTGGTGGGGTGCTATGGGTTTGTGAAAACCTTGATCGAGCCAATGACCTCATTCCTCCTTCGGTTCAATGCTTGAATCTACATGAGACCCATCCGGTTTTAAGTCAGAAAATAACTGATTTCATTTCTCTTGATTACCGGGATCTTCCCTGCGTCAAGGTAAGCCCTTCAATTGTCGGGTGTAACACTTACTGCGATGCCCTTGATTTGGTCATTTCAAAAACCGAAGCTATTTCAAGGGCAAGACGAACCAGGCAAGCGACGGGCTTTGACCGTCAGTATCAAGTTTTCCAAAATATGCCTGGATATCTTCTCTCTCGCGTTCCTCCTGAGTGGTCCACCTTGGGTAGCAATTGCTTTGCGTTAGTTGTAGGTGCAGGCCCTTCCCTTGATGTCACATTGCCAATCTTTCAAGCAGGCTTTCCTCGCCCTATCATTGTAGCTTGTGATAGTGCTCTTTCAGCTCTTTCAAGGCAGGGCATTTCACCAGATTTCTTAATAAGCATTGATCCTCATAAATCTTTTGAAAGCTGTTCTCGCGAAGATTTTTCTCCGGGTATTGCTATCCTTTCATCTCAATCTCATCCGAGCTGGTCGAGGCAATGGGGAGAAAAGGCTAGGTATCTATCAGGTCGTGTCCTAACAGAAGACTGGCTTGCTACCAAAGGTGTAAACAAAACAAGCATACTGGCTGCCAATAATGCTGGGCTCACCGCTTTATCCTTTGCTCACTCTCTTTGTCCTTCGCTGATTATAACGATTGGTATGGATCTGTCTTCAGGCTTACACCATGGAGACAGGTATGCTGTAAATACAGGCCGCACTCATATCCAAGTTCATGCTGAGCATTATCATACAATTCCGGGAAACTTCGAAAAAACAGTAAAAACCCCTTTTTTCTCAGACTGGGAAGAAACCTCAAGGTTATCATTAGGTATTTCCAAGCAGTGCCCTATATTTAATCTGACTGACCGAGGTGCTGTCTTAGAGGGAGCTACATTAGTGCATCCGGATGAT
>CBFIFQ010000203.1:0-1431 GCA_965661905.1 Opitutales bacterium | reverse complement strand
CCATGGCAAGCACCACCAAGCTTACATAGACAAACTTAACGCTGCTCTGTCCGATCATAACGAATTAAAAAGCAAGACCATTGAAGATTTAATCAGCGATTTATCAGCCATTCCCGAGAGCATTCGCAGTGCGGTCCGCAATAATGGAGGTGGACACTTTAACCATACCTTCTTTTGGAAATGCATTTCTCCTTCAGGTGGAGGTCTTCCATCCGGTTCATTGGCTGATGCTATTAGTTCATCCTTCGGCAACCTGGATAGCCTCAAAGACCAGTTTGCACAGGCAGCCCTTACCCGCTTTGGTTCAGGTTGGGCTTGGGTAATAAAGAAAGATGACGGATCTCTTGCTGTCACTTCAACCCCCAATCAGGACAACCCTCTTATGGGTGGGATTGTTGATGATTGCGGCACGCCTATCCTGGGACTCGATGTTTGGGAGCATGCTTATTACCTTAATTACCAAAACCGCCGACCTGACTATGTAAATGCCTTCTGGAATGTTGTGGATTGGGACCAAGCAAATTCTCTCTTTTCCTAACAGCTCCATCCCCCGTTTTGTCATGAAAATTGCCTCCAAATCAATTCATTCCCTTTTGATCCTTACATTTGCCCTCGCACAATCCCTTTGGTCTCAGGACAAGGGAGAACCCAAACCCGGGGCAATCATTGTTTTGTCGGCTAAAGGGTTGGTCCAGGCCATTGATCCTGCGGGCAATGTTGTGGCTGGCACGCTTAAACCTGGGGCAGTTTTGGCGGAAGGATACTCTTTGAAAACTGGGTTTGGGGGAGAGGCTGCCATGGTTTTCTCCAACGGCTCGGTTGCCACTGTTGAGCCACGATCTCAGGTTAAAGTTTCCACTTTCCTCCAAAATCCTTTCGATGGGGGCAACCAAAAGTTATCTGAAATTCAAACTGAGCCCAGTAGTAGCCAAATCTCATTGGACATTGATACCGGTTCACTTGTGGTCCAAACTAAAAAACTGGATCGAGCTTCTAACTTCACCATAACCTCACCTAATGGCACCGCTGGGATTCGTGGTACTGAGTTTCAACTCGGAGTATCTTCCACAGGTGAGACCAAGTTGGATGTCGCTTCTGCCACTGTTTCTTTTACACCCAGCGGAGGTGAGCCTATCCTTGTTAGCCAGGGTAAAGGGGTTGATATTTCCAATGCAGGAGCCGTCAATCAACGCCCGATCGACCCTGTAATTGCCGTCAATATTAGCACCAAAAATGCTTTTGCCTCCAACATTGCTGGGCAAATCCCTATGTCCACCGTGAAGCAGGCAAAAGAAAAAGCAGCGGCAATTGCCGTATTGGGCGAATCAGGTGCCAGCGAGCAAGAACCCAGCGAGGAATCTGAAGAGGAAAACGATGAAGAATCTGGTGATGATAGTGGTGATGCGGAGTCTGCAACGGAGGCAGCCGAAT
>CBFIFQ010000202.1:0-1433 GCA_965661905.1 Opitutales bacterium | reverse complement strand
ATTGAAGGTAAGCATGTCAAAAATACTCCCTCCTCCGGAAATGGAAAGCTCCGGGTGGTCCACTTTTTTCTTGTCGATGACCTTGGCAAATTCTTTTCTTCGGTCCACCTTGGTCAGGGGGAGCAGCATTTCGGCAGGGCCCAGGTTATTTTGCCGGAGCTGCCTTACCACTTCCTCCTCCATCGTCTTGGTTTCTTCTCCTACATCCTCCAGGGCGGTTTCCGAAACCGTTGCAAAGAATATGGGTGAACCGAAACCCAGGATGCCGCAGATTACGGCAATCGGAAGAAACACAATGTTTCCCAACTTCTTCTTGTTATAAGATTCCAATTTTGAGATTTTCCCTTTTTATCATGTAGAAGTTACAACTTTGCAAATTCAACTTATTCACTTACTTACCACATTTTTCAACATAACAGATTCCATGAACTCTAAAAGTTCAAAATTAAGCTATTTTATTTCATGACTTTACGCATTACCCAGTTCGGAGAACCCATCCTCTTAGAAAAGGGCAAAAAGATCACCTCCTTTGATGCCGATCTTACCCAACTCGCCAACGACATGCTCGATGCCATGGACCAAGCTGAAGGTATCGGGTTGGCCGCCCAACAAATTGGACAAGCTCTCCAATTTTGTGTGATGGATGTGCCCGACCACCCGGAATATCCCATGGACTGTGTTCTGGATGGCAAAGCCCTCGCCCCCGCCCTGCTTATGCCTCTCGCCCTGGCCAACCCCGTAGTTACCCCCATTCCATCCGATGAATATTACTACGAGGAAGGCTGCTTATCCTTCCCTGAAATTCGGGGCGAGGTGGCCCGCCCGGATCGAATCTCGGTCAAATACCAGGACCTCCAGGGCAATTCTCACGCCTTGAAATGCGACGGTCTCCTCGCCCGTTGCATCCAGCATGAGGTTGACCACCTCAATGGCATCCTCTTCATCGACCGCATGGAGAAAAAAACCTACGCCGAAATCAAAGCCGAGGTAAAAGGCTTAAAGAAACGGACCCAGGATTGCCTCAAGGCAGGCAAACTTCCTGAGATCCCCCCCAAGACAGAGTGAAAAGAAACACCCGCCAGGGAGAAGTCATTGCCAAAGCCATCCGCTCCGCGGGCCGTCCCTTGACTCCTCTTGAGATTCATCAACTTGCCACCCAGGACATTCCCCGTCTGGGCATAGCCACTACCTATCGGCATATTAAAACCTTAAGCGAAAGCCACCAGGTGGTGGGCGTGGATTACCCCGGGCAACCGCCCCGTTACGAATGGGCGGATGGACAGGACAAGGTACACTTTGCCTGCCGTACCTGTGATAAGTTATTCGCGTTGGAGGACACCACGGAGGATATCCCTCCCGCCAAAGCACCCAGAGGTTTCAAGGTACAAGGTTTTGAAGTGATGCTCTACGGGATATGCCCGGAGTGTGGGTAA
>CBFIFQ010000201.1:0-1444 GCA_965661905.1 Opitutales bacterium | reverse complement strand
AGGATCTGGAATATCCTCATTTGGTTCGGATGATTGGGGTTGGTCGGCGGTTTCATCAATTTTTGCAATGGTTGCACCGATCTCGACTTCTTCTCCTTCCTTTACAAGAAAAGAAATAGTTCCGGATACTTCGGCTAATCCTTCCTGGGTGATCTTATCAGTTTCAAGTTCATAAATGGGTTGATCAATTTCAACGAACGATCCTTCTTTAACTTTCCACGAAGAAAGGATGCCGGAGGCAATGGATTCTCCGAGAGCGGGGATAATGACATCAATAGACATGTTACTTATTACAGTTTAATTATTTTGGAAAAGGTGAAAGATTAGCCAAGTGCGTCGGCTACAAGACTGGCTTGTTCCCTTTTGTGAAGAGTGAGCGAACCGGTTGCCGGGCTGGCAGTGGGAGTCCTTCCCACATATTCAACTTTTCGCCCCAAAAGCTTTTCAAGCAGTGGGCTGAGAAATGTCCATGCTCCCATATTCTCCGGTTCCTCTTGGCACCAAACCACACGCTTTGCCTTTAAAAATGGCTTTACTACTTCAAGGAATTTTTTTTCATTAAAGGGATAGAATTGCTCAACCCTGACAATGGTTGCTTTAGGTGTACGAATTTCTTCTCGTGATTCGATCAGATCATAAAACACTTTGCCCGAGCAAAGAATTAAAGTTTCCGTTTTCTTGGCTGGTGTTGGGTCAGGCAAGAATTCTTGAAATTGCCCATCAGTTAAATCTTTAACCGAGGATACACAGCCCTTGTGGCGAAGTAGACTTTTTGGAGACATAACAATTAGGGGCTTGGCATACTCTTTTTTCTTCTGCCTGCGAAGAGCATGAAAATACTGTGCCGGGGTCGTAAAATTGGCAACCACGACATTATCTTCCGCGCAACCTTGAAGAAATCTTTCAAGGCGGGCTGAGCTGTGTTCAGGGCCTTGTCCTTCAAAACCGTGAGGAAGAAGTAAAACAAGATCTGAAACCGCACCCCACTTGTCCTCTGCACTCATAATGAATTGGTCGATGATGACCTGAGCACCATTTGCGAAATCTCCAAATTGAGCCTCCCAAATGGCAAGCATACTAGGATAGTCGAGGGAGTATCCGTAGTCGAATGCTAAAACAGCAGCTTCCGACAACAGCGAGTTGTAGACACAAAACTGACCATTGCGGTCTTCCATGTTCAGCAATGGTACATACCTGGCTCTATCCTTACCGCATGGCGATGGCTGAAGGTGCCTCTCTCACTATCTTGCCCTGAGAGGCGAACAGGGGTCCCCTCAAGCAGCAAAGTCCCAAAGGCTAAAAGCTCCGCTTGGCCCCAATCAATCCCCTGACCGGACTTGAAGTTTTTCATTTTTGCCTCAACCTGTCTTTTAATCTTTGGTTTTAGGTTGAAATCATCTGGCCATGAAGTCAATGCATTCATTACTTTACGCAACTCCTTGAT
>CBFIFQ010000200.1:305-1451 GCA_965661905.1 Opitutales bacterium | reverse complement strand
TATAGCTCAATGGGCTATTGAACAAAATGGAGCAGGGCAGGGGGTTCTATCCGTTGAACCCATCGTAGGGGAATTACCTATTCCCTACAAAAATGGGATGCCCTCCAAAGATAATTGTTATAACACCACTCATAATTTTCATATTAAATGTTTATTCCCAAATGAGGTTGAGATGCACATTGTAAGTCAATCCAAGGAAGGCAATGGTATTCTTTTTGAAGGAACTAAAGGCTCTTTTTTAGTAACCCGTAGTAAATTACTTGGAAAAGTAGTAGACGAACTCGCAGAAAACCCCTTACTACCGGAAACTATTCCCACCCTTTACCGAGGAAAGAAAATTACTAATCACATGGAGGATTTCTTTGCTTGCATGAAAGATCGAACCGACCCCATTTCGGATGTTTATTCTCATCACAGGGCAATGACCACTTGCCACCTTGCAAACATCGCTATTCGTCTTGGGAGAAAAATTCATTGGAACCCTAAAACGGAACAGGTAGTAGGAGATAAGGAGGCCAACCAATGGCAAACCCGCGAACAAAGAAAAGGGTTTGAAACCACTAGCTAACAAGCTAATTTTCATCACTTACTACGATCAGAGGTCTGATTTCATGGCCCAAGATTCATAAATTTTCCTGTGTCTATTTCACGGATTATTTTCCAAATGTTCCGTGATAAAACTTACAGTACTTTTAATAATTGTATCAATCTCAGGATCAATAGCACGATTCACCGAACGCCAATTATGTCCAGCATTTCTGACAATCAAGGTCTCCACAGGAGCTCCGATTTCCTCTGCATGTGCTCGCATATAATGGGCATGCTGTACAGGTATGGTCGTATCTTTATCTCCTTGGATCATAAGCAATGGTCGGCTGTCTTTGCTCAAATAAGTAACTGGACTGATCTCACGATACAGTTTGAGCTTATCAGTTACTGGCGAATTAGAAGGAAGTATTCTTGATTTAAATCGGTCATGAAATTTAGGTCTTCCATCCGGATTAAATAACTCAATTTTTTCAAAATCGCATGGGCCATACCAAGAGACACCTGCAAGGACCCTGTAATCAAACTGGGCGAGCTTTTTTACTCCCTGTAAACTTTTAGGTGGTGAAAGTAAAAGCATTTGAGCAATCTGCCCACCTG
>CBFIFQ010000200.1:0-295 GCA_965661905.1 Opitutales bacterium | reverse complement strand
ACAAGTAAAAACCCGGTTTGAATCCACAACAAGAGCCTCGCTATTTTTTGAGAGGTATCGAACCGCATCCTTACAGTCTATCACGCAATCTCGAATCCTCGTACTTCCACCTTTCCTGTAAAGACGATAGTTAATGGATGCCACACACAGTCCTTTTTCAGTAAGAGAATGAACCACCAAACTCATCTTCGAGCGAGCTCTTGCACTCATTTTACTTCCTTGTGCCCATCCCCCGCCATGAGTATATATAACCAGTGGGTACTTTCCTGATAATTTTGTTTCAGGATAGTAAAGG
>CBFIFQ010000199.1:0-1498 GCA_965661905.1 Opitutales bacterium | reverse complement strand
GAAACGCTCCCGATACTCTTTGTTCCCTACACCATTTAAACTGACATTAGTTCTTCTGCTCTGGTCTTTTATTCCCTCGGTTAAAATCTTGTAAGTCGATCCGCCCACGGTATTGCCTTTACCCCAGTCCAGGTGGTGAATCCCTCCACCGGTCATACCTCCGAGGTATCGGGTTGGCTCAATTAAAATAACTTTTGCCCCCTCTTTCTTTGCCGCCAATGCCGCCATAACTCCACTGGCCGTACCTCCATAGACACAGACATCTGCCTGATATGTTTTAACTTCTTCAGCCAGGCAACTTTGCCAAACCAACAGGGTGCTAATGATAATTTTTATTTCCGTAGTAAATTTCATGTTTCGTAAGGATTACTATTTTGTTTATCTATTTTGTGCGAAAGAAAAACTTCAGGGAAGCCTCATTGTTTTGGGTATTTTGATCTGCAGAATTCATCGTCAATTATAACGCTCCCGAAAAGAACAAAAATCAACGTTTTAACTGCTATTTTCTTTAAATTTTTTCATTCCTTTATCCTGAATATCAGTAAAGCCTGCCAAATTGATGTAATGCTTATGAAGTATTATTTATTGGATTTCTTTTTAATATCCCAGGGGTTGGTAGCTCTGGGTTGGTAAAGTGGGCGGGCATCCTCATCAGGGAGGGAGAAGAGTATTTTACTAAACTTTCCCCTCGCCATACTATGCTCCTCTTTTTTGCTCTCGATGAGATTGATTTCTTCCCATGGGTCTTCCGTTAAGTCGTGCAAGCGTACCATCTTTTTATCCTTGGATACCCATACCTTGAACTTCTTGTCCCGTATTACCCGGTTGATAAACGGGTCCCGTGGTTTGACTCCATTCTGATCCACCTTGGCCGGGCCAAATCCCAGGGCCATGATCCATTTACGTTTGGAATCTTTTTCCTTTCCTAAAATCAGTGGGGCGATGGATTGTCCATCCACCACCAAGTCTTCCGGTACTTTTCCTCCGCCCAATTCAACAAAGGTGGGGAGCAGGTCACTGAAGTCCGTCAGTGCATCGGTTACCTTCCCCGCAGGAACCAGGCCCGGGCAATTGACGATAAAGGGGGCGCAGATTCCCGATTCTTTCTCCTTCGACTTCCCACCCTGTACCTTGGTTCCGTTCAAGGTGCCCGTGATTGACCCAACTGTTCCATTGTCCGTGGTGAAAATAAGGATCGTGTTGTCTCGGATGGCCAGCTCCTCAAGTGCTTTAACCAACTTCCCGATCAATTTATCAATATACCTCACCATGGCTTTGTGCCTATCGAGTTTGCTGGAAGCTTTGGGCTCATCCGGGGTTACCACAAAAGGGGTATGGGGCAGGGTCATGGGTAAATACAAGCACATCGGATCTTTTTTATGCTCTTTCATAAACTGAATGATATGATCGGTGTAGATATCGGGCCCAAATTTACCTTTGTAAGTTTTGCTCCCCGCAGGGGTATTAATGTATGGGTCTTGGTACCTTTCTCCGCTTG
>CBFIFQ010000198.1:0-1505 GCA_965661905.1 Opitutales bacterium | reverse complement strand
CGAAAAAGGAATGACCATCTATGGGGTATCATCCGATGATGCCCACAAATTACAAAAGTGGGGGAAAAAAGAAAACAACCCTGGGCGCGGTTGGGTCATGGTGAATTCAGAAGAACTTACCTCCGACGCTATAACCCGTGCGATGATGCGGGGGGACTTTTACTCCTCCTCAGGGGTGATGCTTGATCAACTTGTGCGTGGCACCAATTCCATTGAACTCACAGTCAATGAAGATGAAACCGCCTGCGGATTGGCTTCTGAATTCCTTTTTGGCCGACCCGTAAAAAAGGGAGAGCCAGGGACGATCATCGAGTTTATCGGGCAGGACGGAGAAGTCGTCAAAACAGTTCAGGGGCTTTCAGCGAAATGTGTAGCCAAGGGAGCCTACCTTCGGGCCAAGGTTACCCACCGGGTGAAAAGGGAAGACGGTTCCTTGCGTGAGTACTATGCATGGACCCAACCCGTCTTTACTGATGGTCGCTAGCCTCGAAATTCTCTTTTGATCAAGTCCATTTCACATTTCTTACAATCTATGAAAGTCCAAACATTTATATATCTGTTTTTACCAACCCTTGCCCTTGCTGGAAAGTGGTACAAGGGGAACACTCATGTACATACCGTCCTCTGTGGACATGCCGACTCTACACCCGAGGTGGTCGCCCAGTGGTATCATGACCGTGGCTACAACTTCCTTGTTCTTAGTGAGCATAACAAGTTTATTGATCCATCCACAGTGAAATTATCTGGTGAGGTAAGGGAGGACTTTCTGTTGGTTCCCGGAGAGGAAATTACTGGCACCGTTCATTTCACTGCGATGAATATTTCCCGCCTGGTTCCCTGGAAATTTAAAGACAAAAATCGTACCCGGATTATGCAAAGCTATGTCAATGAAACCGAAAAGGCAGGTGGTACCAATATCCTCAATCATCCACTTTCTGGGAGGTTTATTCATGCCCACGAGGTTAGGCCTGTTAAAAGACTCTACATGTTTGAGCTCTACAATGCTCACCCAAAAGCAAAGAATTTTCAGGGAGCTCACCATCCATCCACGGAACAGCTTTGGGATGCACTTCTTGATAAAGGTATGACTATGTGGGGTGTATCCTGTGATGATGCTCACCAATTACAAAAGTGGGGAGAGGCAATGAACAACCCCGGTCGTGGATGGGTTATGGTGAATTCTGAAGAACTCAGTTCCGATGCTATTACCAAGGCGATGCTTCATGGGGATTTTTATTCTTCATCCGGAGTCATACTCAAAGAACTTGTGCGTGGCAACAATGCCATCGAACTCTCAGTCAATGAAGATGAAACCGCCTCTGAATTGGCCTCCCAATTTCTTTTTGGCCGACCCGTAAAAAAGGGTGAGCCCGGCACAATTATCGAATTTATTGGATCGGAAGGAAAGGTGGTAAAAACCGTCCAGGGTACTTCTGCCAAATGTGAAGCTGAGGGTGCTTACCTACGAGCAAAAGTGACCCACTGTATTAAGAAGGAAGATGGTT
>CBFIFQ010000197.1:0-1510 GCA_965661905.1 Opitutales bacterium | reverse complement strand
ACCCCGCGGCTTACAATGACCATGAATTTATCACCTTCATGAAATATCAGGATGAATTTAACACGGAAGGTATTGAGTACATTGTTGAGACCAGCTATGACTTACGCACCTGGGATGCCAGCGGGGCCACCGAACACAGCTCTCAAAACCTCGAAGGCGGCATGCAACAGGTCGTTTACCGAAGCAATCAGGGCAGAAGTGACGGGCATGACAAAATCTTCATCCGCGTTCGGGTAAAGACCAAGTAAAACTATATCAAGCCTTTCTCCCAAGGCTAGAGCTACCTCATGGTTTAACCTGGATTATGAAAGGGGTTCTCATTTATACCTGTGCAAAAGGATAGGTTGAACCATTTGTTCAGGAAAGAATTCTTACTTACTTGCTCAATAGAAAGCAGGAAGAAGAATCCTTTCACTCCCTTCTGGCCATTTCACATTCTGGGTTGGTTATAAAAAAGAAAAAGCGATCAATAAATCCATTGAGCATTATATACTTTGCCTTCATATAAGAGGCGGTGATTACGATAATGATAAAAATTGCGACTCTATCTCTTTTATATTTTGTATTTGCAACATATGGGGTCGCCAAAAATTCGTTGGCTTCATTGGAAGGGAGAAAGGAGGTTGCCCAAAATGTGCAGGAACTATGGGCGGGATATGATCCGCGTACAGAATCTTTGGATATCAAAATTATCCGGGAGTGGGATGAAGTGTACGAGGGAAAAGAAATCAAGGCGCAGATGCTTACCTTTAGCGTAGGTATATTCAAAGGTGAACAAAGCCGTGTTTCTGCCTACTATGCATACCCTAAGGGTGTAAAGTATAAAGTTCCGGGACTTGTACAAGTCCACGGCGGAGGTCAGCGGGCCGACAAACACATGGTCGTGGTAGACGCGGCCCATGGGTATGCCAGTATTTCCCTGAACTGGGGAGGTCGTGAACTGGAGGATCAAAAACCAGAGGACCCGGGCACAGACTGGGGGGCGATTGATCCTACCCAAAAGCATGTCAGTCATTACTTTCGCTTCACCCCTGATGAAAAAACGGCTGAATCGGTTTACAGCCCAAGAAACAATAATTGGTTCATCCTCAACCTGGCGACCCGACGGGGGCTGACTTTTCTCGAGCAACAACCCCATGTGGATCAAGAAAAGCTCGGAGTCTATGGGCACTCCATGGGGGGAACAATTACCGGTCAGGTGGCGGGGCTCGACTCCCGTATAAAAGCATCGGTGCCTTCGTGCGGGGGGCAGGGAATCACCCAGGCAGAAAACCTTGCCCGCGAGGGATCCTCAGCGGAGCGGAGGGTGAGTGACAAACTGTACTCCACAACCATCGACTCCTCCGCATCCCTGAAAAACTTAAAATACCCAATCCTTGGCCAAACCCCGCAAAATGATTTCAACTGTATCTTCGATGATCTGAATTATAACTTGCGTGCCATCCCGGATCCCTCCCTTGTACACTTCAGTATTTCCCCCCACCTCAACCACCGCCACATCCCGGAATCC
>CBFIFQ010000196.1:0-1514 GCA_965661905.1 Opitutales bacterium | reverse complement strand
AGCCACCGGGTGCATCCTTTTTCTATGCGGTTCCGCGATTCAATTTTTGGGTGCCTAAGGCTGAATGGGGAATACCTCATTCAGCCTTAACGGAGAGTGGAATAAACCTTAGAATTCCTTGGATAAACTTAAGCCAATGACGCGAGGGGAACCTACAACTCCAGGGACGCCGCTTAAACTACTGACAAGTGAACTGTAATATTCTTCATCAGTTAAGTTTGTTCCAAAAACATTTAGCTCCCAATCGTTGTACAGATAAGATACAGAAGCGTTGAGCAAAGTGTAGGAATCGTTGATCGTGTCGGTTGCTGTTTGATCAAGATAATGAACTTTACCGATATTTCGGACTCCAAGATGAGAAATTAAATTCTCTGACCAAAGATAATCCATTGCAGCACTGAAAGTATGCTCGGGAGAATAGGGGATATTTGCTCCACCAAAATCATGAAGGGTAGGCCAGTCAGAAAAGTTTGTACCAGTGTGCTCTTTAATTTCTCCATCAGTAAGACCATACCCGATACTAATAAATAATTGATCTGTTGGTCTGCCACTGATCTCCGCCTCGAATCCAAAAATTCCCACTTCCTCGGCATTATCAACAAAGTAATCAGTAGTACCTGTAGGTTTCTCAAACTGATAATCATCAACCTCATTCCAAAAAACGGAAAAATCGAAATTCCAGAGTTTATCTTCACTCGAAAGATTCATACCAACCTCATAAGCAAGGTTTTTCTCTTCATCAAATTTTTGGTTGGAAATGCCCATTAGTGAAGTTGAGTTTGTGTCCACATATGGAGAAAAGCCGCCAGGTTTGAAGGACTGGGAAACTGCAGCAAAAATTGAGATATTTTCTTTTATATCATGATTGATTACAATTGATGGAGAGAAGAAATCTTCATCATATTTTCCATTGCTAGGATTCGCCCAATTATGACCGACATTAGAAGTCACCACTTTATTTCTGGTAAATTTTCGGTCAACGGCATCGTAACGAATTCCAAGTTCAATAGAAGTTTTGTCTGTGATAGAACGGTTTAAAGATCCAAAAGTAGCAAAAGAATCCAATTCATTTGTGTAGGAGGTCAGTTGATTTTCTTGCCATCCGCTGCGATGTGGGAAGGTTCTTTCCGCTTTGCCTTCGATTTCGTCGTTTGCGAAATAGAGACCAAGCTGCCATCTCCAGTCTGCATCTTCATCAGATGTAAAAATTAACTCCTCTGCAATTCGCTCCTGACTCTCAATGATCTTTGAAGTTGAGGATACAAAACCAAATGCATGAAGATCAGCATTAGCCAATTGAGCATCGCCGAATGTCAAATCAACCAGTGAAGGATCTATTTCCCAATCAAAGCGAGAAGTGACTGAAGTTATATTTCCGAAACTTGTGGGGACAGAAAGCTTAATGAATTGAGAATTGGAATTAATGTTTGTTATTTCGTTTTCACTAGAATCCCTATCATAAAACCCGACACTTTTATTATTATCAGATGATATTCTTGGTACCAGTGGTTGAG
>CBFIFQ010000195.1:559-1522 GCA_965661905.1 Opitutales bacterium | reverse complement strand
GGGTTGGGATGCCGCCGATTCAATTATTCTTTAAAACAGATATTGATAGCCGATTTCGAAAACTCCACCATTCTCCACATCGCGGTCTGAATTGAGGGAGGTGGACTCAATTTCGATTTCTCCTGCAAAATCATAGCCTCCCCCGACAAAGAGAGAATTGTGATCATCCAGATTCCATTTCAAGTTTCCAGATAGACGGTAGGAACGGTAGCGAAAATTTCGTTCCTCCCGGTTTCCACCATAGATCGATTCCGTATTCCAACGATTACCCACAAACTGTCCTCCCAGGCTTAGTTCCCAGGAGTCGGATATTTCGTAGCTATACCGAAGGATTGGACCAGCAAAAACCAAGCTCGATCGATCCGAAGGTTCCCAGATAAAACCGATTGCCGGGACGAACAGATCATCTCCAATTCCAGTGGTGTAAACGGCTCCGAATATCCATTGCAGGGTTTCGCTTTGTTTCCATTTTACACCTGCAATGGTAAGATAATTAAATGCTTCGTTTCCAGTGTTTTCATAATCTCCGGCAAGACTTGGGTTAAAAAGCAATAGCCAGTCCAAAGTCTCGCTCTTTTTTTTGCTGAGGAAAAAAGCCAGGTCCAATGAGTGAAGTCTATTCTCGTCAAGGACAGTGGGATCACTTACATCGATATCAGTGGATTGATAGCGTACTCCACCGGCAAATTTCCAGTCTCCCCATTCTTTGAAAAAGACCGGCGTACGGATTTCCCATTGATCGTAACCAATTTCGGTATTGAGTCCTTTAAGTTCACGGTCCGAGCTATTTTCGTAGGCCAGTCGCACAGCAGCCAATTCTGACATACCTTCCTGTGCGGAACCGTATTGGGTCGAAATTATAAATAAAGAGAGGGGGAGAATACCAAGAAATTTCATTAATTTCTTTTACTTACAGATCTCGATATCGTCAAGGGGAGGTTGCGAGGAACACCAATCGTTGAT
>CBFIFQ010000195.1:0-549 GCA_965661905.1 Opitutales bacterium | reverse complement strand
AGAAAAGACCTTTGGCAGTTCATTTCCGTGCCACAAAATTTAAATCGAATTACGCCACCCGACATGGCATTTGAAATCATTGGGGAATCCCCCGAGAAGACATATGCCGGGTTATTACTGGAGTATCGCGTGAAGATACCTCTCCTTGGCTGGTCCACTTGGCTTACAGAAATTAAATATGTGGAGGAAGGTTTTTCTTTTATGGATGAGCAGCGAGTGGGTCCTTATAAATTATGGTTGCATACGCATAAACTTGAAGAGGTGGAGGGTGGCACCCAAATGACCGATGATATCCGTTATCTTGTTCCCTTGGGACCACTTGGTCTGATTGCAAATTTTGTTTTCGTCAGGCGAACCCTACAGCGTGTTTTCGATTACCGGAAAGTTAAGCTGGAAGAAATTTTTGGAAAGCTTGGATGATTCGGCCCTTTTTGGATACCTTCATGTCTCAGCACTGGGGGGACCTCCTCTTATTGCATTGGCCTGTCCCGGCCGAGATTCTACGGCCGACCATTCCGGATGAATTAGAACTTGATCTTTATAAAGGGG
>CBFIFQ010000194.1:0-1560 GCA_965661905.1 Opitutales bacterium | reverse complement strand
AGGCGAGTGGGGACTGACCCATACCATCGCGAATCACTTTACCTCCGCCAAATTTAATCTCATTTCCATAGCCTCCATTTTCGGCAATGAGATCTTTTTCGACTTCGATAAAAAGCTCGGTGTCTCCTAACCTGACCTGATCCCCAACCGTGGGGCCATACATTTCAGCATATTGCCTGGGTGTAAGTTTGAGGCTCACGGCTCTACCCTCCCATTGGTTAAATTATTGAGCCCATAAACCTCGCGCTTTCCGGAAAGGGCAACCAGTTCGACTTCTTTTGAATCACCAGGTTCGAAACGGGCAGCGGTTCCTGCAGGAACATTCAGCCGGAAACCGCGAGCTATCTTACGATCAAATTCAAGTGCCCGGTTGACCTCGAAAAAGTGCATATGACTTCCCACCTGAATCGGCCGGTCGCCCGAGTTACTGACCTTGACCACAAGGGTATCAAGGCCTTCATTGGCGTTTATAAAATCGGTTCCCTTATTGGTAATAATTTCTCCGGGCTTCATCGTATGGGGTGGTGTACAGTTACAAGCTTGGTTCCATCGGGAAAAGTCGCTTCGACCTGGACTTCATCAATCATTTCAGAAATACCCTCCATGACCTCTGACTTTTTCAGAATGGTGGAGCCATAACTCATTAAATCTGCCACGCTTTTTCCGTCCCTTGCCCCTTCCATAACCTCATAACTAATGAGAGCAACGGATTCTGGATAGTTCAGCAGAACCCCTCTGTCCTTTCTGCGGCGTGCCAGGTCGGCGGCCACCACGATCATCAGCTTATCTTTTTCCCTGGGTGTTAAGTGCATGGCAGTTCAAATACTGAGGTGTTTATTAATGGTTCTAGCATCAAGCCCGCTCACTACCCCCTGGGCGACAAACCGGCCTCGGTTCATAACCGCAAAAGTGTCGGCGTATTTTTTGACAAAATCCACATATTGCTCGACCAAAAGAATGGTCATATTGTGCTCATCGACCAAGTTTCTTATGACCTCTCCAATCATAGTGATGATATTGGGCTGTATACCCTCCGTGGGCTCATCCAGAACCAAAAGTTTGGGGCGAGTTACCAACGCCCTCCCAATCGCCAGTTGTTGCTGCTGCCCACCTGATAAATCACCTCCACGCCGCTTCCTCATATCGTAAAGAACCGGGAAGGTGTCATAAACGGATGATGGAATGAGTTGCTGGTCTGCACCTGCTGCGGAGAGAGCAACTGACAGGTTTTCCTCGACGGTGAGCAAAGGGAAAATCTGCCGGCCTTGGGGTACATAACCAAAACCTGAGGTGGCACGAACAAAGGGCTCACTCTGGGTAATGTCATGGCCCTCAAGATGTATAGAGCCGGCTGTCGGCTTTTCCAAACCCACCAAATTTCTTAAAAGAGTGGTTTTACCCACCCCATTACGGCCCATTACGCAGGCCACCGATTTTTCATCCATGTGAAAATCAAGACCGTGCAAAACCTTTACCTCTCCGTAAGCAAATTCCAGACCTTGGATTTTAAGAAACGGAAAGTCTTTTCCCTCTGAAATCATCTTCCTAAATAAGCTTCCA
>CBFIFQ010000193.1:0-1569 GCA_965661905.1 Opitutales bacterium | reverse complement strand
GACACCGGCAAGTGGCTTGGATGGTCCGTACTTTTCACGGGTTGCCATAAGGCCAGGCATTTCATGCTCGGCGATTGAAATTTCTTTACGGCCAAACTCAGCAAGTGTGATATCAGCGACTTTATAATCTAGGGTTGGAGTGATTGTTTCTGTCATAGTGGTCATGGGTTAAATAACGATGGTTGGTGAGTGGTGGATCAAATAATTAGGATGCAGCCTTGATAAGAGCCTCCGTCTTTGTGGTTTGCTCCCAGGGTAAATCCGGCTTTCCGAAATGACCATAGTGAGTTGTTGTGCGGTAGATGGGGCGAAGTAAATCAAGCTGAGCAACGATAGCTGCAGGCTGAAAATTAAATACCTCCTGGATCGCTTGCTGGATTTTGGCTTCTTCCACTTTCTCAGTTCCAAAGCAATCTACCGTAATGCTGGTGGGATGCGGGTGACCGATAGCGTAAGCTACTTGAATTTCGGCCCGATCAGCAAGCTTGGCAGCCACTACATTCTTGGCGACCCAACGGCACATATAAGCAGCGGAGCGGTCGACTTTGCTGGGGTCTTTACCCGAAAAAGCACCACCACCGTGCCGGCCCCATCCGCCATAGGTGTCGACAATAATTTTGCGGCCTGTCAGCCCAGAATCTCCCTCTGGACCACCCACCACAAATCTTCCGGTTGGGTTGATTAAATACTCGGTGCTGGAGGAAAGTAAATCAGCAGGTAATGAAGGCTTGATAATTTCTTCGGTGATGAAGCTGCGAATGGTTTCGTTATCCGCAGATTCTGCATGCTGGGTGGACACAACAACATTTTCAATCCCGACCATCTGCCCGTTATCATACTTGAGAGCAACCTGCGATTTACAGTCGGGCCGTAACCAAGGTGCACGAGTGGTAGATTTCCGAACCTCTGCCATCTTGCGAAGAATACGATGGGCAAACATAACGGGAGCCGGCATGAGCTCATCGGTCTCATTACAGGAATAACCAAACATAATCCCCTGGTCTCCAGCACCCTGTTCATCCGTGCCTTTACCTTCGGCAGCGGCTGCATCTACCCCTTGACCAATGTCACGAGACTGGGCGGTCAATTGATTTGTAATAAAAACATTATCGGCATGAAAAATATCGTCATCATTTATGTAGCCAATATCTCGAATAGCTTCCCTCACCACCTCTTCGTAATTGAATTTAGAAGAAGTGGTGATCTCTCCGGCTATGGTGACACAATTGCTCTTAACAAGAGTTTCACAAGCAACACGGCTTGCTTTGTCCTGCTCAAGGCAAGCATCTAAAATGCTGTCGGAAATAAAATCCGATACTTTATCCGGGTGACCCTCGCCAACCGACTCAGACGAAAAAATGAAGGACTTTGTCATCCCCCCATCCTTTCAGATCAAAGACAAAAATCAAGTTTATTCATCAACGCATCATGATGCGTTGATATGTTTTTCAATTTTTATTCTTTTGAGGACGGGTCAAAATGGATTTCAAGTAGGCCCCGTAAGAAGAAGATCCATGGGCCATTGCCTGCTTTTCAAGTTGCTCCAAATCCATCCAGCCCTTGTAGAGG
>CBFIFQ010000192.1:0-1574 GCA_965661905.1 Opitutales bacterium | reverse complement strand
GTGGCATAGGAGATCTTGGACGTCTCACCATCACTTACGATGTCAATACCAACCTCTTTGTGCCGGTTTGATGAAAGGAATAATGGACTGGATTGATGACCGCTCCGGCATACGCGGATTGGTTAAGGAAGCCCTTTATGAAAAAGTACCCGGCGGTGCCCGTTGGCGTTATGTCTGGGGGAGTTGCCTAACCTTTGTGTTTTTCACCCAAGTGGTAACTGGCACGCTGCTTTGGATGTTTTACAGCCCAAGCACCCAAACCGCGTGGGAAAGTGTTTATTTTTTAGAATACCAGGTTGCCGGTGGCTGGTTTTTAAGAGGCGTTCACCACTACATGGCCCAGGCCATGATTGTCCTTCTTGTCTTGCACCTGATGCAGGTGGTGATCGACGGTGCCTATAAAGCTCCCCGGGAGTTGAATTTTTGGTTTGGTATTCTTATGCTGGGTGTAACCCTCGCACTTTCCCTAACCGGATACCTACTACCCTGGGATCAGAAAGGGTACTGGGCAACCGCTGTCGCCACAAACCTAATGGCGGAAGTTCCATTGATCGGACCGATCATTCAAAAAGTCGTGGTGGGTGGAGTCGAATACGGGCATCATACCTTAACCCGGTTTTTCGCCCTCCATGCAGGTATTTTACCAGCCAGCTTGATTGGTTTGGTGGTAGTCCACATCTATCTCTTTCGAAAACATGGTATTCATGTAAAAGAGCCAAGGCCCAAGAAAGACTCTTATTTCTGGCCCGATCAAATCCTTAAAGATGCGGTGGCCTGCCTTGCTGTCTTATTGGCGGTGGTTACCCTGACCATTTATTTCCATGGAGCTCCCTTGGGCCCACCTGCCGACCCATCCAACGAATTCCCTGCCCGACCAGAATGGTACTTCCTCTTTCTCTTTCAGTTGCTCAAGTATGTCCCGGCTTTTTGGGGAGCGGTCATAATACCCGTCTTTTTGGTGGTTTGGATGTTTTTACAGCCCTTCATTGGCAAAAGTAAAGCCGGACACCGGATCAATGTGGGATTTTGGTGGGCATTGATTGCGGGCTCCGTATTCCTGACCTTCCTTGCCGTTTCTGAAGACCAGGCAAATATAAAGCATGGGGCGGCCATTGAGGAAGCCAAGTGGCAGGCTGACCGGGTCATTGAAATTGCCAACGCGGAAGGAATTCCTCCTCTGGGAGCGGTTTCCCTGCTTCGGGCAGATCCTGAAAACCAAGGCCGCCGCTTGTTCGCGGCTCATTGTGCAAGCTGCCACCGATACAATGGTCATGATGGCCGTGGTTATCCTGTGGATGACCCCCAATCTGCAGCCGATCTTGCTGGGTTTGCCAGTACCGCATGGGTCACGGAACTACTCAACTATGACCATTATGTCTCTGATAAATATTTTGGGGGCACAAAGTTCAAGGATGGGACCATGGCCCGTAAAGTTCTGGCTAAATACACCGAGGAGGAGAACAAACTTCTTCCTGAAATCGCCAGGCTTTTAGCGGATGAGGCCAATCTCCCTTACGAAGAAAAACTGGAGGAAGAAAAAAGGGATGAACTTCTTGCCTTGTTTTACAATGACG
>CBFIFQ010000191.1:0-1580 GCA_965661905.1 Opitutales bacterium | reverse complement strand
TGAGGAGTGGCTCTACTATAAGGAATACCCGTGGGTATGGGACAATAAGACGGAAGATTGGATATACCTAAAAGGTGGTGAGGATGGGAAGATTTATGCCTATCGAAATAGTGCCAGGGAGTGGGGGGAGTTTAATGTTCAGGAAGAGGAGAAGACTTGGGACGAGCAGTACGAAGAGTGGATACAAAATCCTGAACCGTATGGTGGGTTGGAGGTTCTAGAGAAAATCAAGGAGGCGAAAGAAGGTGCTACTTCCCAGCTTGATCTTGCAAGTAGCAACATTAGTGATATTTCACCACTTACAGGGTTGAGTGATTTGACGCTCCTTAGGCTTAATAACAACACCATCACCGATATTTCACCGTTATCGGGATTGATGAATTTGACTTCCTTATCTCTTTATGAGAACAGGATCACCGACCTAATTCCTTTAGCGGGGCTAACAAACTTGACGAGTATTGCTCTTTGGAGCAACAATATCGGCGACATAACACCGCTTGCAGGATTGACTAATTTAACTTCGCTAGAACTTGGCGGTAGTCAAATCACCGACCTAACACCTTTAGCGGGGCTAACGAATTTGACGAATATTACTCTCAGTTACATTAGCAATAGCGACATTTCATTGCTTGCAGGGATGCCGAATTTGACTCGGGTGAGTGTTCCTTGGAATGACATCAACAATATTTCACCGCTTGCGGGGTTGACAAATTTGGAGAAGCTTTATCTCTCTAACAACAACATCACCGACCTTTCACCGATTGCTGGGTTAAAAAGTTTGCTCGACCTAGATCTCCTAGATAACCCTATAACCGCATCACAAAAAGAGATGCTAGAAGATGCTCTGCCGAGTACCAGTATTAGTTGGCCCGATGTGATTATTGATGATATTTTGGACACAACGCCTCCAGAGATTACCATTCTGAGTCAAGGCGGGGATTGGCCAAGCTATAACGGTTGGCTAAGCTATGACGGAGGGGATCCCGATTTTCCAACATTCTCTTATTCTGCAATCGACAATGTAGATGGAGATTTAACTGATCAAGTAGAAGTCACACATGGGTTTTCTTCTCAAGATGCTGGTGGAGGAGAAGAAGGCTGGGCTGAGGTTACCTTTTCAGTAACTGATGCATCCGGAAATACTACCATTCATAGTGAAAGTGGACCAGATGAACCAATTGGTTATACTCCTTAAAAATGCAAGCGAGGCCATGATGGAACAAGGTTAACAAGAAGTGCTAACTGTGTTGTTTGTAAGTCATCTGACCGGTTGCAAAGATCAGCAATGAGGGGGGCGGAATTCCCAGAGGATTTGTTGGAAAAGAAAAAGTCCTAGCAATTTACAGTGAATCTAGAAAGCTTACTAAAGAAACTGGAATACAGCATCATGTAGACCACATAAAACCACTAGCAAAAGGCGGAAGGCATCACCCATCCAATCTCCAGATATTGACCGCGAAAGAGAACCTCAAGAAAAGCCAAAAGTAGTTACTGAATTTTAATCTCATTTCTTCCCGTTCGGTGTGCGTTAGCTTGTGCACTATTGTATCTGGTAATAGTAAAAACTAGCCTTTACACTA
>CBFIFQ010000190.1:0-1586 GCA_965661905.1 Opitutales bacterium | reverse complement strand
GACCTTTTCTTACGGTCAAGCCCCTTGACTAAAGTGTGGATCTACCCGCCAAAAAGCCTGGTTGTACAGAGAGCAGCCAACAGTAAAAACCACTAGTCAGCGGATCACGTTACTTTGAAGTTATAATCGCATAGTAGCAACCAAGCTCTCCCTCGGGAACATGAAAGAAGGGAGATAACTCGTGCTTGCCTTGGGTTAACTTGGTCTCGAAGACTACTTTCTTGGCTCCCGAAATCACTGGTTTAGTCTCCAGGTCTTTACCATTCAAACGAAGTGTTGCAGAATGGGCTCCGATTGATTTCCCCACTTGGGCCCGAAATGCTTTGCTTGCACCAGGGACCTGAGAACCGGGAGGCAATTCTTCGTTGATCGCCTTCCCGGATTCAAGAGGCCAACGCAGAACTTCGATTTGATACATACCTGATTTCAAAACCTTGAGTGCCCAGTGGCCATCATGCTTCGCCTGCTTCCCTGGTCGTAAGGGGTATTTATTTCGGGTATGCCCCTGATTCCAGGGAGTCAAATCCTTTTGAATCCAATCGTGACTCGTCAAGCTAACAACGGGGTGATCCTTATGCCCAATGTGCAGTTCGGTTGTTTCGGCAAAAGTAGGCTCCAACTCCGCCCACCAAGCATCATAAAAAGCAATCATTTTAGCAAGACGCTCTGGATACTGGCTCGCCACATTCTTCGTTTGCCCTGGATCTTTTTCAATATGGTACAATTCCTTGCCATTTACCAATCTCCACCCTTGGCTCATCACCGCAGACTGTTTCCATTTTAACGGATCTCTCACTCTTTGGGAATCGGTTACAAGCATACGATCGGGCCAATCAATTGAACCGTTTGCTTCCAAAATCTTACGAATGGAGATTCCATCAAACTTATAACCTTTAGGTTTTTGGCCGCCAGTTATATCCAAAAGGGTTGGTGCCACATCCACGGCATGACAAATAGTATCTATCTTTTTGAGTCGATCCATACCACCTTTGGGCCAGTGCATAAAAAAGGGAACCCGGTGCCCTCCATCATACTCGCTCCCCTTTTGCCCTCGCATTCCAGCATTAAATATCTGCCTTCCCCCTGCGGTGCCGTTATCCGTGGTAAAGATAAAGATCGTGTTGTCGTGAACACCTAATTCTTTCAGCAAGGCGCGGGTTTTTCCCACATTGTCATCAATATTGGTGATCATGCCATAAAAAGCAGCAACCCGATCACTTTCCTCCTTGTACATATCAAGGTATTTTTGAGGGGTATGCAGGGGACCATGAGGTGCATTGGTAGAAATGTAAGCGAAGAACGGTTTCTTTTGGGCCACACTTTCACGAATAAAGCGGTTACCCTCCTCAAAAAAAACATCGGTGCAAAAACCCTTCGCTTTTACGATTTTACCGTTATGAAAGTATCCCCCGTCAAAATATGCATTATCCCATACATCAGGCGTTTGCCCCACACCACCTCCGCCATGCCGGTAAACCTCGGTAAACCCACGGTCCTCTGGCCGGTAAGGGTAGTTATCCCCTAGGTGCCACTTACCAAACATTCCCGTCACATACCCATTTTCCTTAAAGAACTGCCCCAGGGTG
>CBFIFQ010000189.1:0-1608 GCA_965661905.1 Opitutales bacterium | reverse complement strand
GAGCTCCCGCCAAGACTTCATCGCCCAAGACCAAGCCTTCACCTCCCGCGACTTCATACGAGGAGGATATGCAAGGTATAGCACTCTCACTATGTGATGGCATGGCATGCCTTTACATCGCTCTTAGGTTTCTAGATGCAAATATTTCGTCTTATATTGGGGTGGAAAATTCCGAAGCAGCGAAAATTGTGGCTAAAAATGTTGAAGCCAATCTCACCTCCCTTCTAGGAGATGATTTTTGCTCCATCGACCATTCAAAATGGAATTCTGTTTTTGATATTACCCGCCAAGACATCGAAAATTTAGGTACAAATAAAATCAAATTACTGGCTTTTGGAGCTCCGTGTGAAGACATGTCAAAACTTAGACTGCTTCCCTCATCCCGCAAGGGGTGGAGGAAGTGGTGGAACAAATCGGGGGAAGATCTCCGCCCCGGACTCGATGGTCCAAAAGGAAAAGTTTTCCGTCAGTGCCTCCAGATTTTATCATGGGCACTAGAGTTCAACCCTGACCTCGAGTACTTCATCGAGAACATCGAGTTCTCCGACATGCCTCGTGACTGGTACGAGGTATGCGAGGCACTTGGCCTCCCGTATGTGGTCAATGCCGCTGATTTTTCTTATACCAAGAGAAACCGTGCTTATTGGACCAACATGAAAATTCCAGAAAATTATTTTGAGACCCACAAGTCTCCCAAAACTGATTGGCACAATTGTGCTAATCCCGGTAGGACAATCGACACCTATATGGTGTCCGGTCGTGAGTTCGTGCGACCAATAGGAAAATCGTGGAGAGGAGACCCCTTCAAACCGGAGGCCGACACTTCCTTACCCGTCTTCGTTCACGATGTAAAATTCAAAGAGCCCCAACATTTGGAACCAAATGAGGGGGAACTACTCATGGGTATGCCTGAAAATGTAACCTCAGGCAACTCGGTGTCACCTCGACTTCGCCTCCGATGCATCGGCAATGGTTGGGACCTAACCGTTGTGGATTTATTTCTTCGCCATAGCGCAATTATTCCATCGCCCGCATCCAAAACTAGTAACTTTTGTGACTACGAAAAGAAAGAGAAAATTAACTCACCTACCGCAACCGTCACTCAAGTACTTTCAGAAGAGCATGAAGAACTCCAAGCTCTACTCGTTATTCTATTCGCCACCAATGACGAGGAAACCTTCGCTTCGCTTATCGCTCCCTTCCCGGAGGATGAGCAACTTTTATTTATGCTTCTCATCGATGATTGGAAGTTTAAAAACCCCGATTTAATTCTTCAGTCTTTCCAACACTACGAGGGTAGTGTGCTCGACTCCGGTGCCTCCAGGCATCTCAGTTCAAAAACTTTCGTGACTGATTCCGAATCAGTTATTGCCTTAACTGGCTTTGACCATTCCAAACAATGGACTCAAGGCATGGGCTACTTACCCCTTACCGCTCACGATGAAATATCCAATCAGCAGATTCAGCTTGATATAAATGAAGTGGATAAGATCAATGGGTTAGCATCTGAAATTTTATCACTGGGTAAACTACTACGAAATGGCTACGAATTCTACTTCACCAACTATGGCAAGGATTGTTATGGTTATACCCCTGGCAGGTCCGCTA
>CBFIFQ010000188.1:0-1618 GCA_965661905.1 Opitutales bacterium | reverse complement strand
GAAGACTTGTTCACATTCCCTTAAATTAGGTTGTCTTTGGTAGGCATTAAATCAAGATGCATACCTTACTCACTCTGAGTAAAATATATTTACAACAACTCAAAAAATATAGGATATCGAAATGGCAGAACCCAAAGGACTCAGCAAGCCCGTTAAACTTAAAAGTGATTTAGCTTCTTTTTTAGGAGAAACCGAGCTTCCACGTACAGAAATTACCCAAAAACTTTGGGAATACATTAAATCCAATAAGCTTCAAACCAAGACCGAAAACGGAAAACCTGAAAACGCTGGTAAGTTTATTGTAGCCGATGCCAAGCTGTTAACCGTTTTTAAAAATACTCACACCACCAGCAAAAGTGGTAAGGTGACCGATCTCAGAAATTTAAAAGAAGGTGAAACCATCAACATGATGCAAATGGCATCTGTGGTTGGAGCGAATATCGAGTAACTTTCTCTCTTTTCTCCGACTTTGGTCGGAAACTTTAGAACGCACTTACCTTCTGGTGGGTGCGTTTTTGTTTACTCGGGTGTTGAAGGAAAAAAGAAAGGTATCTTGTGGGTTTTCCCTCGTCTCCTGAGGATACAGAAAGTAATCTTGTATTCATGGTCCAAAACTCAGAAGTTTCTATGAGAGGTATCGTTTTATCGGGTCTCCTTCTCTTCGCATCTTCATGCTTTGCCAAATTTGAGGGCAAGCAGTCCAAATGGAAAGGATACAACAAAACCGAATTTCAGGTGGATGGAAATAAGGCTTTTGTGGTTGAGCCAAAAGAGCCTGCGGAGGGAAAGCCATGGGTTTGGAGGGCACGGTTTCCCACCTACCATACCGAGATCGATGAGATGTTGCTCAAAGATGGTTATCATATTGCTCACATCAATGCCGGTTCCAAGCTGGGCAGTATTCATGCCCTGAAGATCTGGGAGCAGTTTTATGATCTACTTACCGAGAAACATGGGTTTAACCCCAAAATGGCTATGGAAGGAGTAAGCCGGGGAGGGCTATATGTCTACCGGTGGGCCAAAAACTACCCCAATACCGTGGCCTGTATCTACAACGATACTCCCGTCTGCGATTTTAAGAGCTGGCCAGGGGGCAAAGGGCAGGGCAAGGGGGCACAGGGGGAGTGGAAACGATTACTCCAGGAGTATGGGTTTGAAAACGAAGAGGAGGCCTTGGCTTATGCGGACAACCCGATTGATAACCTGCAACCGATTGTCGATGCCCGTATCCCTATCATGCACATCGTGACCGAGGATGATGCCATTGTTCCACCCAAGGAAAATACCTATGTACTCAAGGAGCGTCTGGAAAAGCTGGGGCATCCTATTTTCTATGTCATTTCCATCGAAAAAGGGGATCGTGCCAATGGGCATCATTTCGATGTGAAGAACCCGGAGGTCGGGTACCACTTCATCCGTAAGCACTACGATCCGTCGAACCCAGTTCCCATCTATTTACGCAGCGGGCTGAAAAATTCCCAGCATGTATTTGAAAAAACTAGAGAGGGGAGGGTGGCCTTTCTGGGAGGATCCATCACCGAGGCTGCGGGTTGGCGTCTCCATGCATCTGATTCCCTGAAAAAACGCTTTCCGGATACTGAGTTCGAATTTATTTATG
>CBFIFQ010000187.1:0-1619 GCA_965661905.1 Opitutales bacterium | reverse complement strand
ATAACCATAAAAATAGAGCAAATGATCAATTTGACCGAAGGGTTCGCCCCGTTACCTGATAAAGCAAAATTTGAAACTGGTGAAATCATTAAGCATATCCTCTATGGATACCGAGGCGTCATCGTTGATTACGACAACACATGCCAGGCACCCGAAGATTGGTATCAATCAAACCAAACGCAACCGGACCGCAACCAACCCTGGTATCATGTATTAGTCGATGGTAACCAACAGGTTACCTATGTAGCGGAATCCAACTTAATCCATGATCAAAGCGGTCAACCTGTGGTACATGGCATGCTCAACCTCTTTTTTTCCGGCTATGATGAACAAAAGAATAAATACCTGCGTAATGATGTTCCCTGGAACCCAGGTAATCCACCCGATGCTCCACCATCCAGTCCTCCTCCCGACTTCACACCCCCACCACCGTCATCTTAAAAAAGAAGAACCATAAAGAAAGTGAAGTGAAGTAAGGAAACTAGGTATTTAATGAAGAAAACTCTTTATACCATTTTTTAATAAAATCTCATTGAAATTAATTAACAAAGCATGATGCAATTTAGAAATTTTCAGATAAGTAATCACTTGTGCTTCATGAATGGGATTAAGTTTATCAACACTCTTGAGTTCTAGTATCAGCTCATTTTCAATAATGAAATCAAGTCGATAACCACATTCCAATGACATGGCTTTGTAGTGAACAGGTAAAGCAACCTGAGTTTTAAAATTTATTTTCTGTTTTGTAAGTTCATGCGAAAGACACTTTTCGTAAGCTGATTCAAGAAGACCTGGTCCAAGTTCCCTGTGGACCTCAAGGCAACAACCAATAACTTGTTTTGAAAACTTGGAAACTTTGTTTTCACCCATAAGAGATCTCAGAAAGAAAAAACTTCCTTCACTTCATTATCTTCATGGTAAATATTGAACCTCAATAAACATCCTTCAGGTAGCGTCTTTCCTTTTGCAGGCCTTTAACCCAAACCGCTGCATCCTCCTCATTCATCGCACCCTTCTCTTGAGCGATTGTCCGTAAAGCTTGATCGACATCCTTGGCCATACGGGAAGCGTCTCCACAGACATAAAATACAGCTCCATCATTGAGCCAGCTCCATAATTCCTGCTTTTTCTCGAGCATTTTGTGTTGCACATATACTTTTTCAGCCTGATCACGGGACCACGCAAGGTCAAGCTCATGTAAAACCCCACTTTTTTGATAGTTTTCCCACTCTTCACGGTAAAGGTAATCGGTTTTTTCACTCCGGTCTCCAAAAAAGAGCCAGTTTTTACCCGTTGCCCCAGTAGCCTTGCGTTCCTCCACAAAGGAACGAAAAGGGGCAATGCCGGTACCGGGACCTACCATAATAATCGGAGTGGAGGAGTCCTCGGGAAGTTTAAAGTTTTTATTGGGGTGTAAATAGCAGGGAATAGTCTGCCCTACCCTTTCCGCCAAGTAAGAGGAGCAAACCCCTTTTCTTTCCCGCCCATGCCCTTCATAGCGAACTACAGCAACCGTTAGGTGTACTTCCTCCGGATGAGCCGATAAACTGGAAGCAATGGAATATAACCGGGGGGGCATGGGGCGCAAGAGCCCCACAAAGTCCTGGGCACTCATACCG
>CBFIFQ010000186.1:0-1631 GCA_965661905.1 Opitutales bacterium | reverse complement strand
TGGCATTTACGTTTAGAGAACCAATCGGAGTAGTCGCTTCGGTAAGCGCGTTTAACCACCCGATCAATTTGATCATTCATCAGACAATCCCGGCGATCGCAGTAGGGAGTCCGGTAATTATCAAACCTGCTCCTACAACTCCATTAACCTGCTTGTTACTGGTAGATATTTTTCATGAGGCGGGTCTACCAAAAGGCTGGTGTGAGGCAATGGTATGTGACAATGATGTGGCGGAAATTCTGGTGACAAGCCAGAAAGTGAATTTCTTTTCATTTATTGGGTCGGCCAAAGTTGGTTGGTATTTAAGATCGAAATTGGCTCCAGGCACCAGATGTGCCTTAGAGCATGGCGGTGCCGCCCCAGTTATCGTGGAGCCAGATGCGGATATCGATGGTATGATAGCACCACTAATTAAGGGAGGATTTTACCATGCGGGTCAAGTTTGCGTTTCAGTTCAAAGGGTTTTTATTCACGATTCCATCATCGATGAAGTTGCCCAAAAAATGCAGAAAGCTGCGGAATTAATAAAAACAGGAGATCCGTTAGATGATTCCACTGAAGCCGGACCCCTTATTTTACCAAAAGAGGTCGATAGAGTTGAATCTTGGGTAAATGAGGCCAAAGAAAAAGGTGCGGAAATTCTCTGTGGAGGTAATCGAATTTCAGCAACTTGTTATGAACCGACCATTATTTTAAATCCTCCGGAGGACGCTTCTGTTTCACGGATGGAGATATTTGGTCCAGTGGTATGCTTGTACAGTTATTCGAGCATGGAAGAAGCTATCAAGAGGGCCAATGCCTTACCTTTTCATTTTCAAGCATCAGTGTTTACCAAGCATATAGATACTGCACTAGATGCCGTACATCGACTAAATGCTACGGCAGTAATGGTCAACGATCACACGGCTTTCAGAGTTGATTGGATGCCATTCGCAGGACGGGATTCTTCAGGTTTAGGAATCGGGAGCATTCCACATTCTATGGAAGACATGAGCCGGGAAAAAATGATGGTGATAAAAAGTGATAAACTCTAATTAGCTACTTATTGTAGTAGTTATTTAGCAGTTGCGTAGGCTCATGAAAGCTGTATTTCAAATGCCTGGCTTTGATCAGCTCCGAAGCTTCGAATTCGCCGGCGAATTTGTAGTCACCGATTTCATTAACTGCCAGAATTTTACCGGAAGTTGCCTCCACCATGACCCACATGTACTTGTTGTGCATAAATGAATAAATGAGTTTGATGTAGGCGACAAATTCTGTCTTATTTAAAATCGGTTCTAAATAATCTTTATAATTCACTACTTTATATCCCTGGTCGTGATTTTCAGCGATTTGATCTAATTCAACATCTGTGAAGTAGTCTTTTAGATAATAGGAAAATCTTGATGTTAATTGGACAATATTTGCCTGCTCATCAACATAATTTGCTCGCATTGTACCCGCTGAAGAACTTTTAAGTAAGAGCTCCATTTGTTGTCTGAGAAAAATGTAATCGTGTTTTGCGAGCTCGCTGTTGACAAAAGTGATCATGGTCACAACTTCCTCTTTCTTTCCTGTGAAAACGGACAAGACGAATCCCATGTAATCCAAATTTATTTTGTCTACAGTATGCATTTTTATAGCATCTGACA
>CBFIFQ010000185.1:0-1641 GCA_965661905.1 Opitutales bacterium | reverse complement strand
AGTTATCGGGCTTATGAATGTTCAGTACGCAATCAAGGATGGGGATTTATTTTTGATCGAGGTCAATCCCCGTGCCTCCCGTACCGTGCCCTTTGTAAGTAAGGCCATCGGGGTACCTCTCGCCAAGCTTGGTGCCCGGGTCATGGCCGGTGCCAAGTTGAAAGACCTCGGATTTACCGAAGAAATAATACCAAAGCACTGGGCGATCAAGGAAGCGGTTTTCCCCTTTAACAAATTCCCCGGCTCCCCGATTGTCCTCACACCGGAAATGCGCTCAACCGGCGAAGTTATGGGGCAGGATGAAGATTTCGGTATGGCTTATGCCAAGACACAAATGGCAGCGAAGCCATCCTTACCCCTGGAAGGAAATGTATTTTTGAGTGTTAAAGACTCCGATAAACCCAGAGCACTGGAAGTGGCCAAGGGCCTGGCAGAACTTGGTTTTTCTTTCACGTCCACCGAGGGCACGGCAAAATTTCTTAATGAAAATGGAATTCCGGCTGGGACCACCTTGCGTATCAGTGAAGGACGGCCCAATGTGGCTGATCTGATCAAAAATGGGAAAGTTCAGTTGGTGATTAATACCCCACTTGGCTTAATTCCCCGCCGGGATGAGAATGGTATCCGGAGTGAAGCGGTACTCAACAGTGTGCCTGTAATCACCACGCTCGGTTCTGCTTTTGCTGCCCTGGACGGGATTCGTTCCCTTAAGGATCGGAAGTTTTCGGTCAAGTCCTTGCAGGACTATTCGAGCTAGTACGCCTTTCTTTTCTTATGAATCCCTCGGTTATCGCCCTCCTTCATGGTCCGGATCAACCGGGGATTGTGGCAAAAGTAGCGACTTGGATTCACCAGCGGGGGGGGAATGTTTTACACGCTGATCAGCACCTGGACCGTCAGGAAAATGTATTTTTTCAAAGAGTGGAGTGGGAAGTCTCCCCAGGATGTGAGCCGAGGCAGGAATCAGATGACTTTGTATCCTTTGTAGGGGATGAGCTGGATATGCAGGTTCGGATCGGATTAAGTACTGACCGCCCCAAGGTTGCTGTGATGGTATCCAAGGCCGACCATTGTTTTCATGACTTAGTTCTCCGGGTCAGGGCAGGGGAGTGGAATGCTGATTTTGTCGGTATTATCTCCAATCATGATGATTTACAATCGGTTTCCGAAAGCTATGGTTTGCCCTTTTACCATCTTCCAATGACTGCGGGCAACAAGCAGGAAGTTGAAGGAAAACAAATATCATGGTTACGGGAACAGGGGGTGGAGCTGGTGATTCTTGCCCGCTACATGCAAATCTTGAGTCCCTCCTTTTTAGAAAAAGTTGGATGCCCTGTGATTAATATTCATCATTCCTTTCTTCCTTCTTTTGCCGGTGCCCGCCCTTATCATCAGGCTTATCAGCGGGGAGTGAAATTAATTGGAGCCACGGCTCATTATGTGACCGAAGACCTTGATGAAGGCCCGATTATTGAGCAGGATGTTGCCCGGGTAAGCCATCGGCATGGGCCCAAAGATCTTATTGAAAAAGGGCGTGACCTGGAAAAACTTGTACTTTCAACCGCGGTGCGCAGGCACTTGCAAAACCGGGTATTGGATTACCAAAATAAGACCGTCGTTTTTGACTGATTCCTTTCTGCA
>CBFIFQ010000184.1:0-1644 GCA_965661905.1 Opitutales bacterium | reverse complement strand
CTCTCTCGAGGAATCGAGACCAGACCATTTTTCCATAGCTTACACACGATGCCTCCTTACAAGGAATTTCGGACTTCGATTAGTTTAGACAACTCGGAGACGGTTTCAAGGAGGGGGCTTTCTTTGCCCAGTTCAGTTGATTTACAAGAGGAGGAGTTACAAACCATCTCGCATAACTTAATTCAAATAATTAGTAAGAAAATTGAAAAAGCCTAAGATCCTCGGTTTAATTCCTGCCCGAGGCGGATCCAAAGAATTACCCAATAAGAATCTCTTGGATTTAGCAGGGAAACCTATGATTTCCTGGACCATAGAGGCAGCCTTGGAATCAAAAATTTTTGATGAAGTTGTCGTTAGTACTGATGACGAAAACATTAAAAGCGTTGCTCAAGAATTTGGTGCTTCCGTTCCATTTATCAGACCGTCTTCAATAAGTTTGGACCACTCTCACCGAAATGAGGTGGTCGAGCATGCATTAGAAAATCTCTCAAGTTTTGATATTATTTTTTTATTGCAACCTACATCTCCTCTACGTGACTTCTCAGAAATTATTAGAGCATGGCGTTTCTACATTCAAACATCCGCCCAATCTTGTGTTTCAGTCAAAATAGCAGACCCACCCCCCAACTGGATATTTTCGATCAATGAAAAGAAACAAATTGAACCTGTTCTGGGGCAATGGGATTTTAAACCAAGACAATTAGAAAAAAAATATTTTTGTTTAAATGGGGCAATTTACATAACAAGCACAAATCATTTTAACACTTCAAAGGCGAGAGATCCGTTTCTTTTTCCTGAAACTAAATTTTTCGTAATGGATAAATCTAAATCAATCGATGTAGACAATATTTCTGATTTCAAAGTTTGTGAGTATATGTTGAAAAAAATCAATAAATTGTAATACTATAAATTTTACTTTTTTAGATAGGCTAAAAAAACCTAATCTTCTTGCTAATGCAGCAGTTTATGGTTTGGCAAATGTCGCTGTCGCCATGGTTCCTTTTCTCATGCTGCCAGTTTTGACAAGATACTTGGATAATGATTCTTACGGAAGAATTGGAATGTTTAGCTTTTGTATTTCAATCTTTAGCATTTTAGTTGGATATAATAGCCACGGATCTTTGCTAGTGCGGTATGGTAAATGTGGAAAAGAAGGAATGGTCTCTTACATTTCATCCATGATGGTAGTTCTTTTATTTGGGACACTCATTTTGTTAATATCGGCATTTTTTTTATCTGATTTTCTTTCAGGATTAATTAAGCTTTCTAGCACTTGGATTTATGTAGCTGTTATCGTTGCTGCGTCGAACTATCTGATTTTAGTACTTTTGACATACTGGCAAGGCATTCAAAAACCTCTTTATTTTGGCTTTGCCAAATTTGGACAAGGTCTGACGGATTTTACCCTTTCTTTGGTTCTTGTCATAGCATTTTTCTTTTCATGGCAGGGGCGACTCATTGGAATAGCGGGGGCGTCTGTGATCTTAGCAATCATTTCCTCCTTCATAATGTTTAAGTATGGTTTTTTTAGTTTTAAACCTCAGAAAAATTTTATACATGAAATTTTAAGGTTTGGTGTGCCGCTCATACCTCACTCTGTCGCTGCAATGATACTAAGTTTATCAAACCAATTTATGATTACTC
>CBFIFQ010000183.1:0-1651 GCA_965661905.1 Opitutales bacterium | reverse complement strand
CGGGTTCGATCTGTTGATAGTAATGGAGACCGTCAGCATACACCACAGGGCACAAGCTACAGATCATCAATCCTGCCAACAGGGTAAGTTTTCGACACTTCATGTATTCTATCTAATGATTCTATCTGAGATTTTAATTAGTTTCATTGTGAGACATAAAACCAACCAAAGATCCCAAAAAATGGAAACATCCATATTGCGTTATATTTCTGTTGATTTACGACAGGCTTACAACGAGGAATGATGAGAGTCGCTTAGCAAAGAATCTTTTTTATACAAAATGCCGCATACGATTGTCTAAACAGTAACTTTTCCTTAGCTATTCTTAATGAACAAAAAACTTTTAACACCCACGCAAATTGGGGATCTAACTTTAAAGAACCGAGTTATCTTGGCACCGATGACAAGAACGCGAGCTACGCCAGATGGTTGCCCAACGGATCTAATGGCGGAATATTACGGACAACGGGCATCTGCGGGATTGGTCATTGCTGAAGCAACAGGAGTGGACAGGAGTGCCATTGCCTGGATGAATATGCCAGGCATTTATAATAATAACCATATCGAAGGCTGGAAAAAGGCGACGGATGCAGTACACGAAAAAGGAGGGAAAATATTTCTGCAACTTTGGCATCCAGGCCGTGCTACGCATAGCCTTTTAATTAATGGTATGCAACCCGTAGCTCCCTCCGCTATCCGCCTTGAGAATAACGAAACTCACACCCCGGATGGGAGCAAACCCTATGAAGTACCCAGGGCACTTGCACTCGACGAAATTCCTCAAATTATTGAGATGTTTACCAAAGCGGCAAAACTGGCGAAGGCTGCCGATTTCGACGGAATCGAAATACACTCAGCCAACGGGTATATACTCGATCAATTTCTTCAGTCTAAAACGAATCATCGAACCGATAAATATGGTGGTAGTATTGAAAACCGTTACCGTTTGCTCGATGAGGTCGTTCGAGCCGTCGGTGAAGTTTTTCCCTTCAACCGTATAGGTGTACGCCTTTCACCCAATGGGGTATTTGATGATATGGGTTCCCCTGATTATCGGGAACAGTTCACTTATGCGGCCACACAACTCAACCAATATGGCTTATCTTACCTACATGTTATGGATGGGCTTGCTTTTGGCTTCCATGAGCTTGGTGATCCCATGACCCTCCAGGAATTCCGCAAGGTTTTTGCAGGGCCGATCATGGGCAACTGTGGATACACCGAAGAAACCGCAGAAAAAGCCATCTCCGAAGGTCATGCGGATATGATTGCATTTGGTCGCCCCTTCATCAGCAACCCAGACCTTGTGGAACGGTTCGCGTCCAATGCCCCTCTTGCCGATGATGCCGATCCATCGACTTGGTACAGTTCCTCGACTGCTGAGGGATACACCGACTTCCCTTTACATACTCAGTAAAATAAGACCCCGGGTCAGCCATTATGAATGCTCTTACCAACAAGCAATCCGGCCTTCTCTTTGGTTCCTACTGTGCGGACGCCCTTTCCCTTGGTGTGCACTGGATTTATGACACAAACGAACTGCTGAAAAAAACACGGTCGAGTAACCCACTACCAGGTACCCGGTCCTGATTCTTACCATCCATATAAGGAAGCGGGGGATCAGGGACATGTGGGAGATCAGTCCCTGTGC
>CBFIFQ010000182.1:0-1681 GCA_965661905.1 Opitutales bacterium | reverse complement strand
ACTTCCAAATATCTGCTGATGAAATTGAAGCGGACTGGTGCCCGCTTTACCGTGTGGCCTGGGCGGATTTCCACCGATTCATGAAGGGTTGGAGCCCCGGGCACTGGAAGCTGAGTGATTACAGTGAACGGGTAACCCGTGAAGTAATCAGATCCATACAGGGAGAAGTCCGCTGATGGATCTGAAGAAACTTCGGGAATTGGCGGTACTTGCTGCCCTTGATGCGGGTAAAGTAATCAAGGCTTACCAAAATAAGCAGTTCGATGTTTTCTATAAAGAAGGAGGAGATAGTCATGCATCTCAAGTGGTGACCGAAGTGGACCGGCTCGCCCAGGAAGCGATTTTGAAAGTGATAGTGCCGACTTGTTCAGAGTTTGATCTGGCATTGCTTACGGAGGAAAGTGAAGACAATCATTCTCGTTTTGAAAAAGATTATTTCTGGTGTATTGACCCCCTGGATGGCACCCTGCCTTTTACCCAAAAAGAACCTGGCTATTCAGTTTCGATCGCCTTGGTCGCCAGGGGTGGCAGTCCTCAAATCGGAGTGGTCTATGATCCGGTGCACGATGTTTTATGGGAGGCGTCCAGAGGGCAAGGCGTTCAAAGAAACTATCAATCCTGGGCAATCAAAGCTTCTGGGAATGAGCTTGTGTTTACTTATGATCGAAGCTTTGAAAAGCACCCGGAACAGGTGCGAGTCCTAAGCGAGCTTGAGCATTATGCTCAATCAATCGGTCTTGAAGGTGTTACTGCGAAGCAATTTGGAGGAGCTGTCATAAATGCCTGTCATGCTTTGGATTCTGCACCCGGTTGTCATTTTAAGTTTCCCAAGCCTCAGAAGGGAGGGGGGAGCTTATGGGATTATGCCGCAACCGCGTGCCTGTATCAGGAGGCGGGTGCGAGCGTAACCGATGTGCATGGTGACCCCCTTGATCTAAACCGCCGGGACTCAACCTTTATGAATCACGGTGGTGTGGTGTATGCAACGGATGCAGAATTAGCCCGTATAATTCGGGGGATATTATCTTCTTGATTTCATACTTTCAATCTAGAGAAAGAACATTTTCCAGGAAGATTTTAGAAGCCGAATAGGTTGCTTAAATCAGCTTTTCTAAGAGATAAAGGAGCAGATGTATTCACATATGCCCGAGTTGACAGTGATCGTAAAACCACTGCTGGCCGGGACATCAAAATGCTCGGTTAAGATTAGACATTTCTTGGTGTCTACTTGTACTTCCAAGCCATTGGTTGGCAAAGAATTGAAAAATATTACCTGACGGAGTTTCCTCTTAGTTTAAGCGGTTTCGATCGGAAATAGTGAGGGATGACCGGCCAGTCCTCAGTAAGAAAATAGGCATAGGTGCCATCCGGAAAGTCTTTCGTAACTGTATATCTGCCGTTGCATTCGTCCATGTCTCCCCATCCGGCTACATATTCGTAATCTCGTGCAAAAGCACCGTCATGAGCTCCACCTGGGTTTTCCGGTGAACCTTTCCGCTTTCCTGAAATCAATCGATAACTGGATCGTAGTTTTTTGACGCCTGATTTTGGTTCTTTCGGATTCTTGTATCCATAGAGAGCAAAGATGGGATGTCCATCCATGGCCCAACCGATTAGAAGGGAATGAGCACCTTTCAGAATACCCATTTGGTCGAGTAAACCAGTGGGTAAGCCATGATAG
>CBFIFQ010000181.1:0-1694 GCA_965661905.1 Opitutales bacterium | reverse complement strand
GAGTTGGAGCAATACTCGGAGGCCTTTTACATCCTTTCCCGTTTAAATTTAAGCCAGCTTGATGGGTTTGGGTATCGAGAGTTTTCAGATTCTGCCCTTGATCTTGCCGGGAAAATGATCAAAGCCAACCCAAAGTCAGCCAAAGTTTCTCTGGCCTTGTTAAAACGAGTAAATATTCGGGATGACAGTGGAGACCATGAGGCTTACCTTCGCCTTGCGAATTCCCTGAGACAACAGGGTTTGTACAAGGAGGCGATTGATGAATATGCTCGTCTGGGGCCCGTTGTTGAAAAATCCGCCAAAAGTCCTTTCAAGACTATTGTCAAGATTTGGCCTGTCTATTGTTACATTAAAAACTACGAGCTCTATGCGGCGTACGCTGCCCGTGATAAGCGTTATGCCCCTTATGCATCGCAATATTTCAATGCCGCTTTGCAGGGCATTAAAACCCTGGATGAAAATCCCCCGGACCGCCAATCCAATGAATATTCACTTTATAAGTTAGTCAGGGCACTGGTCCGGGTACAGTATGCCAGAAGGTATGAAGCTGGGGGTGACAAAGCCACATCGGATGAGTATTATCGCCAATCCGTGGTCGAAGTAACGGAAGGAATCGTTTCTGCACGTGTGGGCCTGGACTGGTTGCCCGAGTCCCTGCTCATGGCTGGGGATGCTTATGAAAAATTGGAGCAATTAGAAGCCGCCAAGAATGTTTATGAACAAGTTACCCGATTTTTTCCCGGTTCCAAGTGGGAGGCCACGAGCCGTAAGAGAATGGAAGCTTTGTAATCCTGCATTGACCCACAAGCAAAATAGTTTCTAAATAACTAAAACAACTTAATATTATGAAATTTGGATTTACCCGACTCCTTTTTGTTATAGCGCTGACTTTTACCGTCCTCTATCCTGAAATGCTGGTATCTGTTGCGGTTGCTCAAGATGCTCCCACAACATTTGGAGGTAAGATGGTCGCAGCCCTTGGGATTTTCCTTTATCCCTTTATAATCATGGTCGTTGGAGGCTTTACTCTGATCATTTACAATGGCATCGCCATTCGTAAAAAGGCATTCATTAAGGACGATGTGGTGGCTCCAATCATGCAGGAAGTACAAAACCTGAATATTCCCGGTGCCTTATCCCTTTGCGATCAATACAAGCTTCCGGTCACATCTGTTTTAAAGGGCGGACTTTCCCGTATCCAGGATGACGAGTTGGATATTGAGCAAATTGAGAAAGGCCTGGAAGAGTCCTCCGGGATTGCCTTATCCAAACCTTTCACCTGGATCAATCTCCTGAACACCATTGGTTCCATCGCCCCTATGATTGGTCTGTTGGGTACAGTTACCGGTATGATTGGAGCCTTCAATGTATTAACTGAATCCGGCATGGGAGGTGAGTCCAGCCAGAAAATGGCAGGAAATATTGGTAGTGCTCTTTGGACAACCGCTGCCGGTCTGGTGGTCGCGATTCCCACCCTGATTGCATATTTCCTTTATAAAACTAAATTTGGAAACATTGTAGCCGAAGTAAACCAGGTAGCCGGTGAAATGGTTTTTACCTTGGTTCGAGCGGCTCGTGGAGGTTTTGACGGCGAAGAAGAAGAGGAGGGCGAAGAGGAATATTATGAGGAAGCTGCCGCTCCCGTTGCCCCCCCACAACCGGAAGGATTGCCGCCATCTCCTGAATTGCCTCCT
>CBFIFQ010000180.1:0-1726 GCA_965661905.1 Opitutales bacterium | reverse complement strand
CGAAGGGCTTGGCACTGGCTCATGTATTGCAGGCAATCCTTATTACCACAATGATTGCTCCGAAGCATTAAGTGGTTTCCCTGCCTGACTCCTGCCATGGTGTATTTATGGATCTCGGCAAAGCCGCTTGGCCACCGGGCAACATGATGATAAAGGATACGGTCTTGATTCCAATTCTTAAGCGGTTTGTTACTTTTTAAGAGGGGAAGCAGACTGAAGCCTTCAAGCTTTGATTTGATTTGTACCGGAATTTTGGCACCCGCTAATTCGCAAAGGGTGGGTAATACATCCAGGTGGGAGGTGAGGTTACCCAACAATTTTGGTTTCCACTGGGCAGGCCATCGCCAAAAAGAAAAGGCCCGGGTGCCTCCTTCCCACGCGGAGCATTTAGGTCCCCGCATATTGGCATTGTACACATCAAGCCCCTCGGTGACCCCATTGTCGTTGACCATAATTACAATGGTGTTTTTGTCCCGTTGGCTATCCTTGAGGAATTTCATCAACCTTCCCAGGTTGTAATCGATATTTTCAATCATTGCCAAATAAGTTGCATGGGTATCACTAAGTCCCGCATCCCGAAAGGGTTTAATGAATGATTCGGGGGCATCCAGGGGGGTGTGTGGAGAGTAAGTGGACAGGTAGCAAAAAAACGGTTGTTCCTTGGCTTCCTGAATGAAGGTCATGGCCTCATCAAAAAACGCATCCTCCCGGTAGCCTTGGGTTTGGATACGCTTTCGGTTTCTCACCATGGTGGTATCAAAATGCTTCAACGGACCTCCCTGATTGGTGGAGCACCAGGTAAACCCTCTTTTTTCCGGTCCGGGATTACTTCCAAGGTGCCACTTCCCGATAAAGGCAGATATGTAACCGGCGGAATTTAAAAGTTCAGGAAGAATGGTGGCTTCTGCATGAAGTTGCTGACGGGGAATGATGGTGTGGGTGACCCCGTTACGGAATTCGTGCATGCCTGTGAGCAAGGCGGCCCGGGTGGGGGAGCAGGATGGGCTCACATAAAAATTGTCAAAGCTTACACTTTCAGAAAGCAAGCGGTTCATGTGAGGAGTTTTTAAATAAGGATGTCCATGGGCATTGACATCCCCATAGCCCTGATCATCGGTGAGGATGAAAATTATATTCGGCTTTTTGCCACCAAGCAGCGGATGAAAGCAGAGAGGGAAAAGGAGGAGAGAGAAGTATTTTTTCATAAAACAATATTTCTTTTCATCTTTGAGGAAATGCTTGGCAATGGAAAAAAGACTTTTGGTGAAGAGTTTTGAGATTGCAGGGATGGGGAGTCGTGGAGATGATTTGCCTTTTTAAATCCTAAGCACCCCAACCGTTTTACATGAACAAGTTTCTCTTAATTTTCTCTTTGTTTTGGATTCCCCTGGTTACTCTTTTATCAAACGAGCGACCACCGAAGCCAAATATTGTTTTAATCCTGGCTGACGACTTAGGTTGGCAGGATGTGGGCTGTTATGACATTGATGAGCCCACTCCAATGGAGACTCCTCATATTGATAACTTAGCGACCAAAGGAGTAAAGTTTTGGCAGGGATATTCTCCGGCACCCACCTGTGCACCCACCCGTTGCGCCATGATGAGCGGGCGGCATCCAGCCGCCTTGCAAAAGACACATGTGGTGGGCGGAAACCCTCCCACACCTTACAACAAAACGGCCCATCCAGTGATGGACCCTTGGTATAGTGGGCGACTGGAATTAGAT
>CBFIFQ010000179.1:0-1732 GCA_965661905.1 Opitutales bacterium | reverse complement strand
GCGAAATATAAACTCGTGAGACTTACCCATCACATTGGCGAGCACATTCAGTCTGCCTCGATGAGCCATGCCCATGACAATTTCCTCCACGCCTTCGTCAGGGCATTTTTGAAAAATAGAATCGAGAGAGGTGATAAGAGTTTCTCCGCCTTCCAACGAAAACCTTTTTTGGCCGACATAGCGGGTGTGTAAGAAATTTTCAAATTCTTCCGCCTGAATAATTTTTCGAAGGATTCGCAGTTTTTCATCATGGGAAAAAGAAGGCTGATTAAGATCAGGCTCTATTTTCGACTGTATCCAACGGCGTTTTTCAGTTGCTTGGATGTGTAAGTATTCAACCCCAACATTGCCGCAGTAGGTTTTGCGAAGACGGTCAAAAACTTCAGCCATTGACATCCGGACTCCCCCCAAATAATTGCCTGTAAAATGGACTTCAGCTAGGTTTTCGGTCTTGAATCCAAGTCTTTCCATGGAAAGCCTTGGGTTTTCTAGAATTTTATCGCGGAGGGGATCAAAGGTGGCTTGGGTATGACCAATGTCTCGAAAGGCATAGATAGCTCCATACAATCGGGCGTGGGTCTCAATTGATTCGCTATTAGTAGAGTCAATTGATTGAGCTTTTGGCGGAGGAGAACTATCCCCATCATTTCCTAAATGAAAGCCTTCAAAAAAGTATTGCCATTTAGGTTCAACGGAAGAACGATTTTCTAACCACCTTTGGTAGTTGGCGTCAATTTCGTCAATATTCCAGCGACTTGCAAATGTAGGGTTATCCATCTGTTTTTTGATTTTGAATAACAACCACTCGTATGGCTAAAGCAGGGTTTTAACAAGAAAAACTCTCATTTTTTTCGAGTTTTCATAACACTTTTTTGAAGAGAAACAAAATATCTTGCTCAAAAGCCCGAAGGATCACCGAAGAACCATATGAGATGAATGATAACTTGGGGCTCAGTATTTCAAGCACATCAGGGCTTTGGTGGAAATCAGGCTTGGTTGACGGGTGGGGCCAGTAAACATAAGCATTGTGCTCATCTGAATCCATATTTTCTGCGATGGTGCAGGTGTAAAATGAGAAGTTTTCTGCAGGTAGGTCAGGGGACCACTTCACCTTAGGGAAAGAAAAAGTGGGGGACAATAACTGGAACGAATAGGGGGCAATATCTACATTTATCGTTCCTTGATGAAATCTTGATAGTTTTAAATCAGAGTGAGCAAAAAAAGGTTCTTGCATGGCAAGGGTTCCGTTGGGAAACCTTGGGTCGTAATTCTTGCCTGATGCGATACCGTGACCGGTCACCACCTTGGCCTTTACCGCATTTTTTCTTTTCAATTACTAACGCGGACGATAGCGGTTACGGGCAAAAGCACTTAAAAAAACGGTGCCCTGTTCCTTCCGAACCAATACGCACCCTAACCGGATGCATGCAGCGGGGGCAATTTCCTACATAGGCATTCCCATCTTTATTTTTATAAATACGGCCATAAGTTCCGCACTTAACATAATGTATCCCTAAAAAGGACCTTTTGCGGGGATCTAAATTATCAGAGCCTTGGGGTGAGGGTGCGGTCATAATCCATAAGATTACTCTTCGATTTTTCCAATGAGACCATCAACTTTTTTGCCGACAATATTAGCTTGTACACTGATACCGTCTTGGCCTTCAATTACTTCCGAGACCCAGGTTTTTACCCGTTCCTCAATAAATTGAAGTTTAGCTTCAGACTCCGG
>CBFIFQ010000178.1:0-1736 GCA_965661905.1 Opitutales bacterium | reverse complement strand
CCTTTGGCTCAATAAAAAGAAAGGTGCCAACACCAATCAAATAATCGGTGCTGACCTCCTCAGGAAGTTTTCAAAAGAAAGGATTTGACTAGCGGCTTCTTCCTCTATCCAGGAGTGTCTGTAATTCCGCGTTAAGTTTTTTTGCCATCTCGGGATTAGATTGGGCAAGGTTGATTCTTTCTCCAGGGTCTTTTTCTAAGTCAATCAAGATAAGCCGATCTACATTTTTACTGGCGAGTTTTTCTTCCACTTTTACATTCCGGGCCATTTTTTTGGCATGTCGAAGGAGTTTCCATTTACCTTTGCGGAAGCCGAAGTTTCCTTTGCCACCATTATCCTGCTGGATTAAATGGGGACGCCCCTTTGCACCTTCTACACCCAGCAATGCATCCATAACATTTAAGCTGTCGATGTAAGATTCCTCAGGCAGTGATAGGTCGAGGTGACTGGCAAAACTGGTAGCTAAATCAATCGTACAAACCACTTCATCAGATGTGCCCGGTTTAATTTTGCCCGGCCACCAGGTTATAAAAGGAGTACGGGTGCCACCCTCGAAAATGCTGTATTTACCTCCCTTGTAGGGGCCGGATGGCTTATGGTCGCCCATGAATTCAAGGGCACCGTCTTTATACCCATCGTCTCCAACCGGTCCGTTGTCTGAACAAAAAACAATCATGGTATTTTTTTCTATGCCCTCTTCCTTGAGAATGCGGACAATTTGGCCGACGCACCAGTCAAGTTGTACGATTACATCTCCCCGGTAACTTAGGCCGGATTTTCCTTTGAAGCGTTCGTGTGGGATACGGGGAACATGAAGATCATGTGACGCAAAAAAAAGAAAAAAGGGTTCCTTCTTGTTTTTCTCAATCCATTCCTCAGACTTTTCCACCCACTTGTCTGCCAAATCTTCATCCCGAAATCTGGCGCTGTGCCCACCTGTGTAGAAACCGATTCGACTAATACCATTGTGAATAGTGGAATTATGCCCGTGGGACCAATCCATCTTTAAGGTGTTTCTGTGTGTAATGCCAGTTGGGTGATCAGGAGATGGTTTTTTGTGACCCACCCATAGGGGGTCAGCAGGATCAAGGTTGAGCACATGACTGTTTTCCACATAGACCTGAGGCACGCGATCGTTTGTCGTTGGAAGAAGAAAATTATAGTCAAACCCAATTTCTCTGGGCCCGGGTTTCAGTTCGCCGTTCCAGTCCGGACCTTTTCCTTTTTCGCCCAATCCAAGATGCCACTTGCCAATCACGGCGGTTTGATAGCCAGCTCTTTTAAGCAAATCACCGATGGTTTTTTCGCCAGGTTGTATGATGGAAGGACCATTGGGAGGTGCAATGCCCGTGCCAGCTCTACGAAAGGCATAGTTGCCGGTAAGAAAAGAGTATCGGGTGGGTGTGCAAGTGGAGGCTGAGCAATACCCGCTGGTAAACCTGAGGCCTTCCTTGGCCAATTGATCAATGTGCGGAGTTTTAAGGTTCTTAGCTTTGGCTCCATAGCAACCAACATCACCAAACCCCAGATCATCTGCCATGATTACAATGATATTTGGTTTTTCGGCCACCGCGAAAAAGAAGAAGCCAAAGAGGCTAATTATATAATTTATTATTTTCATTTATTAGACGAGTGTTCTGGAATTAACGGTTCATGATTTCTTCAATTTCTTCGGCTTCAATCGGTACTTTGGCCATCAGATTAACAGGGCCATTCGGGGTGATTTGAATATTGTC
>CBFIFQ010000177.1:0-1791 GCA_965661905.1 Opitutales bacterium | reverse complement strand
CTTGTGACCAAAGACGAAGAAGTCAGGGACCTCGCTAAGCAGTTTTTGGTCAAGAGTATGGTGCACCGATGGAAGCCTTATCCGGTTCGTGAATTTTTAATCAGTCAAAATGTTATCGATTCGAAGCCCAAGCCGTTGGTGCAAGTCCCTGGTATGAGCAGGGATGATGGAAACCTAAAGGTTGCCAATGTGACCAAGCTCAAAGGGGATGCTACTGTGGGCAAAATGTCGGCTGCCCGGTGCTACAGTTGTCACCAGTTTGATGGACTGGGCGTGGAGTTTGGTCCGAACCTCAAGGGCTGGGGGCAGAGCCGGTCTAGAGAGGAAATTGCCCGGGCGATCATCCACCCATCGGCAGGGATTGCCCATGGGTATGAAAGCCAGGTGATCACCCTGGAGCCCAAGGGAGAAGAACGAAAGGGCTTTTGGAGAATCAATGGCATCATTACCTCAGAAAGTGACCCGTTGACCATCCGCAGTGCGGGCGGGTTGGTTCAGCAGGTGCCCAGTCATGAAATTCATTACATCCAGCCGGGTCGCACTTCCCTGATGCTATCTGCCCATCAAATGGGGATGACGGAACAGGATGTGGCGGATGTGGTTGCTTACCTCAAGAACTACTGAAGAGAGAAATAATCGATGAAGAAAAAGATGATTCTTCAGAGGTTATGGTATTCATTGTGTTGGATTGCCCTAATGCAGTTGGGTTTGGTTAACGCTTATGCTAGTGAGGTTGGAAGAAAAAATTATAAGATCGGGGTCGCGCCATCTCATGTCACTACCTCTCCCAACTTTTTGCTGAATAATACTTCACAGTGGGCATTTGTTGCCAACCAAATTGACTTCTACAAGTATTACGGAGTTCAGCTTAGTAATTCATCTCATTTCTCTTCTTTAAATCCTAAATTATTGGCTACCTTTGCGAAGGAGGAAAAGATCAGCCTAGGGTGTGAGTTTGGAGACTTTCATTTGTCACAAAATATGACTGAGATAGTGGTGCAAGCGGCATTCAACCAGTTGGATCCCGTTTTCCAAAATGGAGGCAGGGTTGACTCCTTGCATTTGGATGGCCCGATTCGCAGAATGTTACAAGGGGTTCAGGATGACCCCCACGCATTGTCATTGGGTGAGATTTCTTCCCTTTTGGTCAAATTTTGGAAGAAAGTAAAATTGAGGTATCCTAAGATTCGAATCGGTTTGGTCACCAATCTGCCCAACTGGGATTACACCGAAAAGCTCCATGGGTGGAACGGTCATTATACCGACAGTTCGGGGGTGTCTTACCTGCAGGCACTGCAAGAAGTCCATTCAGCCCTTTTGGAAGCCGGTCAAGAAATGGACTTCCTCGAGATTGATTGCCCCTACAATTATTACAGAGAAGTCAGGACAAGGAAGGGAGATGCGGTGGTTTACAACGCGGCTAAACTTTCCCATATTGAAAATTGGTGCGTAAATAACGGAATACAATTCCATTTAGTGGTTAATGCCGAGCCCAGGAAAGCTGGAGGCAAAGGATTTTATGACCTTACCTGTGAGTATGTGCAAAGATTGCATCAGGATAAGATATATCCGGATTCCTTTATTTTTCAGTCCTGGTACAAAGAACCAGAAAAACACCTACCGGAATCCAAAAAATATACTTTTATGAACACCGCAAGGGATGCTATTTCGATGCTGGGTGAGCTTTACTCTCGCAAATCAAAAGCATTTAAGTAGGCCTTTGACTAATCCATTGCCTCCTTAATCCATATAAAAACAAATGAATCGAATATCCTTTTTTGCCTTATTTTT
>CBFIFQ010000176.1:0-1807 GCA_965661905.1 Opitutales bacterium | reverse complement strand
AGCACAAGCTTGAGTGAGAAACTTATGAGGTAGTTGAATAAATATCCCAGCACCATCACCTGTAATCGGATCACAACCACAACCTCCTCGGTGGTCAAGATTGACGCATATTTCCAAAGCACCTGAAACAATATCATGAGATTTGCGACCTTTAAGATCGACGATTAGACCGATCCCACAGTTCTCATGTTCAAGTGATGGATCGTAAAGTCCTTGTTGTTTAGGTAAGGTTTTCATTAGTGGCATTATAGACATTCAATATTTAAGAAACAAACGAGGAAATAAAACATTTTGTTCTATGACTATATTCGGTCAAGGCTATTAGCTAAGGTTAAGTCACAAGTATTGTCTGTGTTGAAGAGTTATTAAAAAAATTAGAATTAAGTGAATTCTACTTTTAAGAAGTATTTTTTGAAAATAAGAGAATTTGATAGTTGTTGAAGAAACCTTAAACGACAAAGCTTAAAAAATTAATCTTGAATTGTTAGATTTGCATTTATTCAGAAAAACACATAATAAATTGGTATGGATATTAAAGCTTACCTTAAACCCCGCTGCGGATGGAGTATGGGTGTTCGTGCAATAATGGAGAAATACAAACTCGAATATCTAGACTTAGATATCATCAACGAACCTTCGATCTACGCTGAAATGGTAGAAAAATCTGGTCAACCTCTCTCGCCATGCGTGGAAATAGATGGTGTCATGCTGGCAGATGTTAGTGGTGAAGAAGTAGAAAATTACCTTCTATCAAACAAACTTGTTAGATCATCTGAAAGTCAAACATCTGTCCCAATAAATTCGCCTTGTTCTGATGAAGAGCACGAAAAGCAAAGAATGGAAAATTCACAATCCTCACCAATAAGGTTTTTTTAACCAATAATTAAATCCTAAATTATGACATATGTAGTTACCGAAAAATGCGTAGATTGTAAATTTACAAGTTGTGTATCTGTCTGCCCAGTCGATGCATTCCATGAACTTCCAGACAGACTTTACATAAATCCAGAAACATGCATTGACTGCAATGCATGCATGGATGAGTGCCCAGTAGAAGCAATTTTCCCTGATATGGACGTCCCTGAAGAACTCCAAGAATGGATTGAGCACAATGAAAAAGCAGAGGATTTCCCGCAACTGGTTGGACAAATTGACGCCTTGAAAGGGCCTAAGTGCGTTGACCCCAACGCTGATCAGTAAGATTAATGGCTTATTGTGCAATAATCCTGGCACTTTAATCATATCAAAAATAATTCATTGACTTATATGACTATTCGCCACAACATATCTAAATGAAAATTCGTATAGTTTCCTTAGATAAAGACCAAAAGCTTGCTGAGTCATCCATCGATAAACCCAAAGGAGGGAATGAATATTCGGTTTATTTTTTCAAGTCATCTGGACTTATCAAAACATCGATTGGTCTTAGTGATTTCAGAAAAGGTGATTGTATTATTTTAGACCCTTCATTTCCGATTTACATCAAAGGAAAACAAAGCCCCATTGAATATGATTTGCTTTCTTTTAAGGGAGCAGATGCCACCAGACTTGTCCAACAAGTCAGCCTCGAAACAAATACCCTGCACTCACCGATACAAACTTTTTTTATCGATTCAATACTTGATAAAATTACAAAAGAAATCCGCTCTGCTGACTTACTCTGGGACAGAATTGTTGCTGGATGCGTTGATGAATTACTCACAAAAATTTATCGCTTTGTGAAGCAGGATTTTGTTCTTTCCATGCCCGATCACGCACAAAAGCTTCGTGATCTAAGATCAGAGGTTCATGAAAGTTTCTCCAAGCC
>CBFIFQ010000175.1:0-1822 GCA_965661905.1 Opitutales bacterium | reverse complement strand
TCGATGGGGTCAATCAAATGGATTTTCTTTTAGGGAATTCCCCATCAAAACGTGCCTCTTTTATGTACAATCCAGGTTTAGCATCGGTGCAGACCAAAATTCTGCAAGGGAATGCCATACGTGAAGGAGACTGGAAATTAATCTCGCCTCTGAAAGTAGGATTATTTCTTGAAGATGGCGGAACCGGGGATTGGGAACTCTACAATTTGAAAGAAGATATCGGGGAGAGTAACAACCTCGCGACCAAGTACCCGAAAAAGGTTAAATATTTAAAAGCCTTACTTAAATCGAAGGAAACGGAGTTAACTCAATAAGGTCATCGGACCCGTTCAGGAGAAACTGAGAAAAAACTTACTTATTTAGCAGCAACTGCACCCACCTCCACCTGGCTTCGATTTAGAGAATATTGAAAGGTTGGACTCATCAGTCTGTGTTTCCTAGCAGGAAATAAGACGACGCACTGGAGTGAACGGTGGCGTTTGGCCCATATAATGATTCGCTAATGAGCATAATTGCCCCCAGTTCGTAAGAGTTTCTTTAATACTATGGCTAACAGTGATTGTCTCACCATTGGCATCGCAGTGGTAGTCGAATGTGATCATAATTGGGAATATTTACTAAGAGATTAACAAAGAGTGATGGATTAGGTTAATAGAGTTAGCTTGAGCTTTAACTAGCTAAATTTTTATAGACTTAAATTATTTTGCCATGTTTTCCTGCCATTCAGGATAAACAAAAATTGAATTTACTTTGGGAATTGGCATAATCTCAAGCGTGCTGCTTTACAGTCAAAGTTACCTTACTAGAGAAAGTAAAACCTATCAGGCAGACATCTGGGGAAATCAGGAATTAGAATCGTACCAAAGACCATAGGAGCAGAAAAACTAAAATACATTGCACAGCCTTGAAGTAAGGTCGTTATTGATGCAAGGATTGCTTCTGTGAGTTTTCTTTTAAGTCTAATACTGTCTTTGAAATCATCTATTTTAAACTTTTAATTTGAGTGTAGCGATTGTGTCAAGTCACGGCATGTACGGGGTTGTGCATTAACTACTGTTTACCCTTTCCGTGTATGATGTCGATCCTGTCTCGCAGGGGGCAGAGCTTCGAACTGGGACGACTTATTCCCTCCTGGTAATTTGAATGAACACAGATTTGTAAGCTCATCCTCACTTCTCCCAACGGCGATTTGCTTTAATTCGACCAAGAGCATCCTGGACCTCCGGGGCATTCATAAAGTAACGCCAGAGCAGTCCGGTGCGATAGTTTTCCAGCATGGGAGCAACAGTGGTATGGTCGATTCCCAGGAATTTGTGGTATCGCCAGTTCCGAGTGGGGTTGAAAGCGTGAAGGAAGCCGAAATCCTGCCAGAGCTCAGCACCGTGCTTCAAATAGAACACCTCCATCGCCTGTTGCGACTCGGCAGGTGCGTAGAGGTAAGCGGCGAGGGGCATGAGCGGCGAGATGGTTCCATTGTCCAGCGGCCCGGGCTTGAAAGCAGCATAGCCGTCCGGACCGGGCGCAGCGGTGAGACCCCAGACTCTATCATAGCCCTTGAACATACTGGCCTTCGATCGCATGTAAGCAATCTGAACTTGGCAGAGATCGGTGAAATGGTCCAGGTAGCTGCTCCCTCGGTAGGATATCTGGTTCGGGTCAAGTCCGAGAAACGAGTAGAGGTACCAAAAGGTGCACCCACCCATTCCGCGTCCAAGTTTGAGCTGCGTCCCGAAATGGTTTCTCTCTGTTCCAAACTGCTGCCAGCGCCATCCGTCATAGTAGCAAGAAACTGGGATCGGATGGGTGGGTGAAGCGATGGCAA
>CBFIFQ010000174.1:0-1840 GCA_965661905.1 Opitutales bacterium | reverse complement strand
CAGCTGGGCAGTCACCGGGGATTCTATACTTTCAAATCACTCATCTCCCCAGATAGAAAAAGCGGAGTTCATTCACTTATCTTTCCCCCTATCCGGTTGGAGGGAGGATTACAACGGAACCGGTTGGAAATCATCTCCCTGGCTGGGTGCATACAAAACCAATCAGGACCCATGGGTTTACCACGCCTCCATGGGATGGGTCTATCTTCAACAAAATGCCATCGACTCCATCTGGCTTTGGCAGGAAGAATTGGGCTGGGTATGGACTCACTCCACTTTATTTCCCTATTTTTATCAGGAAAACCCGACAGGCTGGCTCTCCCTGGACCCCAAAAGTCAAGGACCTGCTCTTGTTTATGATTTTTCCAACTCCTTTTGGTTTGAACTGGGAAGACCCTGGAAAACCCTGCAGATTAAAACCTCGGGGGGAGGTAAAGTTTCAGCTCCTGTAAAATTTAGAAAAGGCGATGACTTATCCATAACCGCCCTGCCCGACCCCGGTTATTTATTTAGCGGATGGAGCGGGGATCATACCGGACATAAAAACCCTCTTGTTCTCGAAAAGGTGAACCTAAACTTAGACCTGAATGCCTCTTTTACCTTGGTCTCAGAGGTCATAACCCAAGGTGCAGACTCAGCGTACTTTGACCATTTTGAAAGTGAGGATTTACAAAAAAAGGCGAAGATTGAACTTGCCCTCTATGGCTCTACAGATCTCATCAGCACTGGGCAGTCAAAAAACTATGAATTCTCCCCGCAAGGGAACAAAGAATTAAAACTAAATGTGGCCTTAGGGAAGGCAGACCCGAGTACCTTAATTGGAGTATTTGAGCCAAACTCCAGCAATTTATCTCATCCCCTTCTTTCATGGAAAACTGGTGATACTCCGCGTATACAGGTTGAAGGATCAATCCGGGGTTTTATCGATGTCGATGTGACCGGAGAGGAGGTGGCAAAAGGCGTGCTCTCGACAGTGTTCCTGATGACTTACCCCGACCTCAGGGTTGAAAAAAGATGGGTTGCTCAGGATAATTTAGAAAACATATGGCTCATCGAATCAACCATGGATGATGAAACTCTTCAGCTTGGACCAACCATGATCCTTCCTAAAACCGTTGAATCAGAATGGCAAAGTTGGCTGCCTGGCTTTGCCATACCTCAGGATCGGACGGTTATTTCGTCCTACCCATCATCTGTAAGATCTTCAAGCCAGGGCTTGGTCGCAGACTCTGCTATTCTTTACCTGCAAAGAGAAAATCAATTGGGCCAAAATGAAGCCTATGCTCCAGGGCTCGGGTTGGTTAAAATCTCCATTCCTTAACTGCTTTCCCCTTCTTATAATGTTTTCCACCGATGAAACTTATTAAAACCTTCTCAACCTTTATTTTTTCTTTCGCATTCAGCTTTGGTCAAGCCAATCCGGAAACTGCCAGCCTCAAAAGTGAGTTGAAGGAAATTGCTCGGGAGCTCGATGCCTTACGAGCGAAAAGTGAGAAACCAAAGGAGGAAAGCTCCGTTTATACAACACCTGCCAAGCCAGCACCCAAATATGCATCTTTTAAAGAGAAACTTTTGCAAGTTAACCTTAATCTGAAAGATATCACTCAGGGCCTGATTGACTTGAAAAAGAAAACAACCTTGCGAGACAGGTCCCTTGAGTCCCCCCCAACAATTCAAAAAGAAAAAGATCCCCATATTGACTTTGATTCCACTCAAAAGAAAGCTTTGAATCAGGATAATCAAAACAATCCGAGCCAACCCGCTAAATCTGATGCAAGCACTGAAACCTTTCGGACTGCCACTGATTTTTCAAACTACTTAATTATTTCCCCCAATTTCA
>CBFIFQ010000173.1:0-1840 GCA_965661905.1 Opitutales bacterium | reverse complement strand
GGCAGGAGTTTTACCACTGACTAAGTCACAAAAGGTGGTCTTCCCCGCTCCATTTGGTCCGATAATCACACGGAGTTCTCCGTGCCTGACCCCATAATTGGGAATATCCACAGCTTTAAAACCGTCAAAAGAAACCGATAAATTCTCCACAAACAATACATATCTTGAAGCCCAATAATCTCTCTGCACCTGACTGGGTCGACAGTCCCGGTACATAGCCAAGGCAGGGTTCAAAAGCAGGTTTCCTTCCGTCATGACTCAGCCTCCTGCTTCTTGATTGTTTTCAGAAATGCTGTACTTTTTACCCGATCCACTAATTCAATTAAGCCCCTGGGCAGAAAGAGAACGACGACCACAAACATGAGCCCTAAAAAAATGGGCCAGTAGTCTGGGCTCCACTGAAAAAAGCCATAGTCATGCTCTGATGTTAAATAATTATAAAGTAAATTAACAACTAACGCACCCAGGATAGCCCCACCCAGGCTGCCTCGCCCACCGACGGCTACCCAAACAACCACCATAACGGAACGAACTGCTTCCATGTTGGAAGGAGTAACAATCTTCATTTGGGGGACATAGAGCAAACCTGCCAAACCTGCGAGAGTTGCAGCTATACAAAAGGCAAAAATCTTAAATGTGTAAGGTTTGTAACCAAAGAAGTTCAGGGTGGGCTCATCATCTCGAATGGCTACGAGCACCTTACCCAGCCTAGAATTAACAATCCACCTGCAAAGTAAGTAAGACCCAAACAAGCAAGTAACAGTAATGAGATACAGAGAAAGCTGAACCCCAGGGTCAGACAAAGAAAAACCAACATCTGCTACCGAGTAATCAAGTTGATCAACGGATCCATCCTTGTTGAGGTCCATATTGGGGTTCCCTGCATTATCATGCTTCCAATCATCGGTTGCATCCACGGGATTGAAGGTGAAAAACGAACCCGAAGGTGCAATCACATCAAACCGGGTAAGCCCATTGGTACCACAAAGCTTCACATCATTCCGGCAAAAAACCAACCAGCAAGCCACCGCAATCGCTTGGGTTAAAATGGCAAAGTAAACCCCCCGGACCCGGCTTCGAAAAACAAAATACCCTAGCACAAAGGAAGCTATGGCGGGAATGACAAGGCCCAAAACTATCGTCAGCGGAAGATTCCAGAACGGTTTCCAGAAGCCGGGAACCAGGGCATCGCCAGATGACTCGCCAACTTCATAGGGATAAACCACAAAAAGGCAGGCAGGGATTTTCCATCCATTTTCATCAATAATACCTTCGGGCCCACCATGGTGGGCGAGATGCATGCCCATGGCATAAGCACCCATACAAAAGAAGGTGAATTGGCAGAGACTTAAGATTCCCACATACCCCCAGAGCAAGTCAAGACCCAGGGCCAAAATGGCAAAGGTCATAAATCGCCCCAGCATATTAATATCTCCGATAGACAGGATACCCCCCAAGTACAAAGCTGGAATAAGAACAAAGCCGAGCAGGCAGATGAAAATGAAGGTTCTTCTCGATTCTATAAGTTTTTCCTTATGAATAATCATTTTTTATCGGCCAACCGGCCTTTGGGTGCGAAAAGCCCGGAGGGCCGATACTGAATAAAGCCAACGATCAAAGCTAAGAGGATAACCTTGCCCCAAACAGGACCGATGGTGAAGGTGCCAATTTCCAAAGGTTCAATTAATTTGGTCAAAACACCAATACCCAAGCCAGAGCAGATCACACCAAGCAACTCCCCTACTCCTCCGGTTACCACGACAAGAAATGAATCGACAATAAAATTAGTCTGCCCCATGTCCGGGGTGACCCCCCCAATAATAGTCCAGCCATAACCTGC
>CBFIFQ010000172.1:0-1857 GCA_965661905.1 Opitutales bacterium | reverse complement strand
TCTCGAAAAAGCAAGTTCGTGACGGGCAGAGGCAAGGTCGAGCATTGGATTGAAGAAACCCGCATGCTCCCTCTTCACCTCCAGAGAGTTCGAGAGCAATCGTTGCACTTTCTCACCACTTATACAGCGATGAATAATTTTCTGACAGGCAAGTTCACCAAGCCTTAGCAATTTAACGGATGCCGAGCAGAAATCGGAAATAGCCTGGTACACCCATGCAATCATAGATGAACACAAAGGAGTTTTTTGTACATTCCGAAGGAGGGCAGTGGCAATAATCTGTTGGCACTGATCTCCACTCTTTTGTAGAAGCTGATGGAATTGCTGAGAGACAGGACACTGGTGAATTGCAAGGATCATCCTTAATAACTGGGTTCCCTGTGATTTCCCTGCATCACGAATTTCGCGGGTTAATTTCCATGCGGAAATTTCTTCATTAAGAATGAGCAACTCATTCAAATTATTGCCCCACAACGATTCCACAGAATATCGTAAATAAGGCAGTTCTAATTTTTCCAAACTGGGTAAGATTTCCTGCATAAGAAAATCTTCCAAGTCCTCCTTTGATTGAATTTTGCCAAGTGCAACCATTTCTTCCAAGCCATAGGAATGGGCATAACCACCACTTGGGAAAAGCGTATCCGTGGTTTGAAGTAAGCCGCCCAACCAGTCAAAGTGCTTGGTGGTAACCAGGTTTGTGTAATCGGAATTCATGATATCATTGCAGGTAAAGATCGCGAAATGTGCTACCACATATTGAAATACTTAAGTAATTTCCCATTCCCGTGATGGTGAGAGGTTGCGGCTACAATTGGTTGAAATACCTCGTTTGACTCCTCAAAAGGAATTTGGTTGCGCTCGAGCATAAGCCGTACGGCGAGGTCTCCTTCTACCATCAAATAAGAATCGTTGAACTGTGCCGGAAAATGAAGATTGCCCACCTGCCAGGCAAGGTGGGCAGCATCCCGTTGCGTAGAAAAAGATACCAGGAAAACCGGTTCGGGTTTTTGGGCGATTATATAATTCCGATTCTCCTCCACATGGAAGCAAACACGATTCTGCAAAGGGATTTCTAAGTCAAAGCCAAAGACAGTGCCATCTTCTGCCTGCCCGCGCCACCTTCTCTTGGCGAGTACCCTTCTCTCAACTGAAAGCGAAATCTCATTTTCGGAGCCCTCCAGGTTATTTGAATAAAGCTTCTTAATAATTTTCATTATCAGAAAAGAAAATACCTTTGAGCGAGGGGAACCACTTCCGCCGGCTCACAATATAATTCCTCACCATCCGCTTTCACCATGTATGTTTCTGGGTCAACTTCTATTTTGGGCAGGGAATTATTTAGTACCAAATCCTTCTTCTCAATATCCCGCGTATTGCGAACCGGTATAAGTGCTTTTTGTAAACCCAGTTCCTGTAAAGATTGATTTTCGGATGATGCCTGGCTTACAAAAGTTACAGAAGTGGTTGTTTTCGCTTTTCCATACGATCCAAATTGGGGACGGTAATGCATGGGCTGAGGAGTGGGAATGGAAGCATTGGGGTCTCCCATATTTGCATAAGCAATCAACCCACCCTTGATTACCAGTTCAGGTTTCACTCCAAAAAAAGCAGGCTTAAACAATACCAAATCCGCAAGCTTACCCACGCTTACGGATCCAATTTCATCCGACATGCCATGAACGATTGCAGGGTTGATTGTATACTTTGACAGATAACGGAGAACCCGGAAATTATCAGAAGCCCCATGCGTTGGTGACTCGAGCTTGCCAAACTGCCGCTTCATTTTATCTGCGGTCTGCCAGGTGCGGCATAATACCTCCCCCACCCGACCCATTGCCTGGCTGTCACTGGCCATCA
>CBFIFQ010000171.1:0-1881 GCA_965661905.1 Opitutales bacterium | reverse complement strand
CAAATGTTCCTACCGGGGCATGAGCTTTGATTTCTCCTGAACGAGTTAATCCATAAGAATGAACTGGGTAATCTGTCAGACGATCTCCTGTTGTTGCATCCACAGGATACAAGTCAAAGAATACATCGATTGGTGAATCGCTTCCGCCTGAGATCTCTACGGATCCTTGAACTTCAGCAAATATATTGGGAACCCGAAACTCAGCAGTTAAAACGAAATCTACTCCACTTATAAAAGTTGATGAATCAACAATCTCAAATACGGTTGGGTTCTCAAAACCACCGGCTAGTTGTGGTTGGTAAGGAATATCATCTAAGAAATCGTACCCAACTGCCTCAGCATGATAACTCCCAGCAGGTAATTTGGCGGTAAAAGTACCATTTTCGCCATGTTCAAGATCAAAGAAAACCGGTTCACCTGAGTATAAATCCTGACCACTTTCTGATGCCTTGAAGAACCAAACATCAAATTCGGGAATAGGCTGACCATCTGCATCTAGTATAGATCCCGAAATAGTACCGAAACTTGAGTCGTCCAAATTGGCATATGGATCAACCCAAGGATCACCAATTTGTATTTCCGCGGGAAATGTATCGGACTCAAAAGAGATGAAAAGGAGAGAATTAGCAAAACCGTCACCATCAAAATCGAAATTTGAGTTATTTTCACCATTCGACTCAGAACTATTTTCAGAGAACAAAGAATCGTCTATTTCAAACTCATCGGTATTTTCGGACAAGAAATCGGTGTCATGACTGTAGGATTCAAAACCTTTTAGTGGTACTCTTTCAAAATTGGAACCCACTAAATTCCCGATATCGCCATCGTCTTCATCAAGGCTTCCAGAAACATAGGATAATACCCCACTTTCGTCAATAAGGGCAGCCCTCACCTCATTTGGATCTAAAATTCCGTAATGCCCAGAAAGCAACCGCCTAGGTAAAAATGCTTGTACCGATGTGTTTTCTCCCATGACACCATTTAGTGAAAAAGCTGCTACCGGGTCCCAAGGAGACGAGTATAAGGCAGGGTGGACATCAAAGCCTATGACATTTGTGGCAAATACAGCTCCTTCGTAAAACCGCTCTCCTCCCATTTCTACAAGAAAGGAGTAAGTTAACCCAACAGACTGATTTGCATTGGAATATGATGCAACAGGAGCGACCGGATGTGCCTTTATTGTAAAAGAACCTGGTTTGTCCAAATCTGGTAAAGTATGCTTAAACCCTGAGACATCCGAACCGCTTAAAATAAAGTATCGGGGCAGTCCCATTTCATAAGTAAATGTTAGACTCAGAGGAGAATCATGAGAAATTAAATTACTCAAATCCAAATCATCAATAACTAGTTCATCCGAGTTAGACTTATCTGAGTTATTAATAATTGAAATACGATAGAGTAAACTTGGATCATCACCTTCATCTGCAACCCGTGAGATATGTACTTTAGCATCACCCAGGTCGGAGGAATTAGCGGTGTCAAATTCTAAACCAGCATCCAAATTCTCCTCAAAATCTTTCCAAGGGTTAAACTCCCTGACGAAGGTACCTTCTTCATCGAAAATTATTTCCGAACCATCATACAAAAAAACAACAATTTCATCGCCTTCACCGCCCAAAGCCGGACGTTCATCTACAGAATAACTTGTATCAGAATCAACTAAATCTGAATAATTATCTTTTAGATAGCTTTCCGCCTCGGCTGGGAGATCAACCGGTTTCCATTCATCATCAAAGTCAGGGCTATCATCAAGACCCACATGGAGAACAGCACTGCCTTCAGACAAATGAACTACATAATCAGTTCCTTCTCTGTCAACAAACACATTGTAAATGAAGGCAGGAAGATTAGCGAACTCGATGATGGAAAATTCTTTTTCAG
>CBFIFQ010000170.1:0-1896 GCA_965661905.1 Opitutales bacterium | reverse complement strand
GCCATGTGCGGTCTTGTTCAAATCCGCAAGCACTTCCTCACTGAGCATGGAGCGGGTGATGGCACCGGGGCTTACCCGTTCCGATACCTTTGCCATCTTGGCCCACTCCGCCACCAGGGCACGGGGGGTGGCGGTGATCACCTGGTCGGGGGCAAGGTGCTGAAGCTCATCCCCTTCCTCGAATTTAAACTCCACCCGCAAATAAAGCTCCTCATGCTCCAAAAATAACTCAGGCGGGAGAGGAGTCATCCCCTGCCCTCCCAGTAACACATGATAGCGACCATTGCGGATCGGCACCTGGATGGTGTCACCCGATCCTTCCCCGTTTTGCCAATAAGTGGTGCCCTGCCCATCGTACAGAGAAAAACGAAACTGGGCTTCCCCAAAATAGTTCACCCCGCGTACCGAAATCTTACCGGTGTAAGGAACCGGGGCGACCGCCTTCAATAAGACCGAAAACAGGAACGAGAAAAGAAAAAAGAAAAAGGCAGGTTTCATAGGTTATGAGTGAAAGAACTTTCCCCGATGAGTCAACTCCTAGAAATTCGCCGGTTAAGGTGCGAGAGAATGACTCGGGTGACTTAAAACTTTCTTTGCATGGTTAAGGGTATGACTCCAACTCCAAGCACTACCCCTTTCGCCATCACAAGGTTGACAGGAGACAATCCATAAAGCACGACGGTATAATCCAAAGGAGGCTTATCAAGCTGAAGGTCCACGGGAAATAAACTTTGTCCTAAAAATTTGACTTTTTGATATTTGGCTTTTGTTTTATATATCAAATTATGTTATCATCCGCTGAAAAATATAATGTGCCCGGTTTGGACAGAGCCCTGTCTGTTGTGGAACTATTAAACAGCCATGCCAACGGTCTTTCCGTCAATGAGGTGGCCGCCACGCTCAGCCTGCCGGTCAACAGTGTCTACCGAATCATGACGACTTTGGAGAGAAGGCGGTATATCAGGAAAAAAAAGGAAGGCACCGGCTATGTCCTGACCGAGAAATTACTGAGCTTGGCCACGCCGGTAACGGGAGATCCCTCCTTTATCGAATCCTCCATGCCCTACCTCTACAAGCTACGAGACCAGACCATGGAGAGCGTGCTCATTGGCACAATTGCGGGCAAGGAAGGCATCGTACTGGAACAGATTGAAGGCTTACACCCTTTCAGCTTCCGGGTGAAACCCGGTCTTCGTTTCCCCCTGCACACCTCCGCTCCGGGAAAAGCGTATCTGGCCAACTTAAGTGAACCCAGGCGAAACAAGCTGATACCCACTTTGGAACTCAAACGGTTTACCCAAAACACCATCACCGACCCGAAAAAACTGCTTAAGGAGTGCGTTTCCATTGGCAAAAACGGCTACGCGGTGGACCGGGAAGAGGAAATGGAAGGTCAGGTTTGCATAGGAAGCGTTGTGAAAAATGGAAAAAACAACCTGGCGGGTGCCATCTGGCTGGTCGCCCCCACCCACCGGATAAACCAGGAAAAGATCCAGGAATTTGGTTCCCTAATCCGCCAGGCGACTGATGCCATCTCCACAGACCTGGGCTATCTCTCTTTTAAAGCTGCGTAGATCTATTGCTTCATGAATGTCTTCAAATATCTCTTCCTGACTGCCTCCGGGCTTTCCGCTGCCGCCCTTTTTGCGGAGCGGGAATACACCGATGAACAGGTTGCATTCTGGGAGGATGAAGCATTTCCTGTTCTGGAGGAAAACTGTTGGAGTTGCCACGGGGTTTCCAAAAAAATCCGGGGCGGGCTGGTTTTAACCACCCTGGAGGGCGTTCTCAAAGGCGGAGAGTTTGGCCCAGCCGTCGATTTAAAGAACCCAGCCAACAGCCTCCTCCTGAAGATGACTTCCCACCAGGACAAGGATCATGAGATGCCACCCGACG
>CBFIFQ010000169.1:0-1903 GCA_965661905.1 Opitutales bacterium | reverse complement strand
CACGGCAATGTCTGGGAGTGGACCGCGGACTGGTTCGCAGCGGCGTACCCTGCGGACAATCCGACGATCGATCCCACCGGCCCGGCATCGGGCTCGCCACGGGTCCTCCGGGGTGGTTCCTGGCTCCACGACGGGGCGTCCCTGCGTTCGGCTAAGCGCGTCAGCCACGCCCTGAGCTCCCGCAACAGCCGTATCGGCTTCCGTGTTGGTTTCCAAAAAAGCCAGTAGCCAGAGAGCCAGGTACGGAAGGATGAAGTACCTGGCAGATGGGGAAGGCGGAGCGGGGCGGGCTTGGACCAAAAGGGCGGGAGCCCAAAAGGGCCATGCCAGGCACGCGAAGCCCCGGCGTAAATCCGCATCTCAGGATTGTTAGTTCAGACCCTGGTTATCGCGAGGGCTGAAAGCCCGTGGCGATCCACCGTGAACCACTAAGCGAAGAGGCAACCCCGTTCTTGCCCCCAAGACCCGATGAATTGCTGAGTCCCTCGCTCCGCTCCCTCCTCGCAATCACAATCTTATCGAATTAACTTCGCCAATCGGTTGAAAGTGCTTTCCTTAAAACCGACTGCTTGCTTAATGAAAACATCCCGTTCCAGGGGGTTGTTGATCTTGCGGGATTTCATGTAATCACCGGCTTTTAGAAGACCCCCCATCCAGGGACCCAACCCACCGGATGGGATGGGGAAGTCACTCCCGTGGATTACGCGTGCTTGAACTTTGGGGTCGAGCAGAGGCTTGATGGTACGCCATCGGTTGGGGCTGGCGAGGGCACTGTTGTCGGTGAAAAGCCGTGGGAAGTGATCCATCATCTGGATAAGGTCTGTGGTGTAATCGGGATCCCTAAGCCCGGATTTACCAGCGCCGTGGGCGGCAATCACCGTAACTCCGCACTCCAGGGGAAGCCGAAGAATACGGGGGTCGGCAAAGCTTGCATTGAGCACGGGTACCGAAAATTCACCACCGGTGTGAGCAAGGAATGGCAGGCCGAGGTGGGCGAGTTTTTCCCAGAAAGGGCGGTACCTGGGGTTGGAGCAGTTGACAAGGTGGCAGTTGGGGAGAAGTTTGAGGACTTTGGCACCGGCATTGGCACAGCGCTCAAGTTCCTCGATGGCATCGGTGCGGGCGGGGTGGATGGAGCAGGCGGGGATAAGCTGAGGGTCTGCTTGGGCGAGGGAAAGAATATGATCGTTGGGGACATAGAACTTGGCTTTTGCCTGGAGGCAATTTCCGTCTTCGCTGTAGGGATAGTCCATAGCGAGCAGGAGGACGGCATCCAGGGATGACTGAGTGATCAGGCGGGTCAATCTCTCCTCATAGGCCCGGTCGAGCCCAAGTTTTTGGCTGGCTTGTAAAATACCCGCCTGGGCTTTCACCACCGGTTCCATGATGCGGTCGAGCAGGGTATGCGACCGGAGCCAGCATCCGCTTCCATTGGAGCCGTCACCCACGAAGTGAACATGGCCATCGATTTTCATAAGTTATCGGGCAGTTAGAGCTTTTGGAGCAGGTTTTTGAGGCTTTCTTCCCTCCTGGCTTGCTGGTGGCTTTGCAGGGCCTGCCTCGATTTTTGGGGTAGGCGGGAAACCAGGTAACAGAACCCGCCGAGTACAATGAGCCCGAAGATGGACCCGGGGGACAACCCGAAAAGAAAAAGCACAGAACAGAGCCCAAGAAGCCAGGTGACGGTGCTAAGGGCATAGACTGACCAGGTAAGTTTTTTGGCGGTGGAAAGAAAAAGCATGGGCTTTTCGCAGGCGATGCAGTGGGGAACCTCAACATTTTCGGAGTAAGCCCCGCCTTCAAGATCGGAGCGCCTGATGGTGTCCCATTTTTTCCGGTAGTCGGAGAAGCGATGACAGTGCAGGCACCAGGGCTCTTCCACTTGGGTTGCGGTCTCGATTAT
>CBFIFQ010000168.1:0-1932 GCA_965661905.1 Opitutales bacterium | reverse complement strand
AGATTTCTCTCACGCAAAAACCGCCCTCAATGAATACCTTGTCTCTGTGCCCCTCTATGAGGAAAGACTCACTGAATGGGACCCCGCCCAACCCTACCCGCTCCATCGTGCGCTCAGCGGCTTCCTTTTGGGTAAGGACTGGGTGACTAACAGTGCCCGGCAGGATTGGTATGGCGTCCTCCCCCTCCTTTCAGGGTCGCTTTTGGTAAGTTTGATTGCTCTTGCCCTGGCTATTCCCTTTGGCGTGGGCTCGGCAATCTATGTCAATCAGGTGGCCACATCCCGTGAACAATCCTTCATCAAACCCTGCATAGAGTTCATCTCCGCCATCCCATCCGTGCTGATTGGTTTCTTTGGGATCGCCGTGCTCGGGGGTATGGTCAGCCTGATCGCGGACGAACGACTCAACTCACTGACCGCCGGCTTTCTTCTTGCTCTGATGACGGTGCCAACCATTTTCACCCTCGCCGAGGACTCGCTCAATAATGTTCCACGGGCCTTGCGGGATGCGTCTCTATCGCTCGGTGCCAACCGTTGGCAGACCTGTGCGCGGGTCATCTTTCCCTCCGCCATTACCGGCATCATCTCGGCGGTGCTGCTCGGGTTTGGCCGGGTTATAGGAGAAACCATGGTGGTGCTTCTGTGTGCTGGCAACCGCATCGCCATACCCGACTTCACTTCTGGTTTGGGTGTGTTTGCCCAGCCCGTTCACACCATGACGGGAATCATCGCTCAGGAAATGGGCGAAGTGGAATTTGGGAGCATCCACTACCGGGCACTCTTCATGGTGGGCATCGCTCTCTTTCTGATCGCCTTGTTGGTGAATTTCCTCTCTCAAACCATTGCCGGCCGCTACAAAGCGAACTACTGACCCTATGAGCCCAGAAAAAGAACCCAGGCATCCTTTCGCGACCCGCCTCACCGCCGAGAGAGCTCAGGAATCCATCATGTTTGGTCTGCTTCGAGGCATGACCTTCTTTGTGCTTTTTTGTGCCGCTTTTCTGTTTTGGGACATTATCTCCAAAGGATCATCCAAGTTGTTTGAAGGGGATGGATTGATTAACTGGGAATTTTTGACCGAACATCCGCAGACTCTTCATGTCATTGGCGAAGGAGAAGATGAAATTAAGCTAAGTTCGAGCAACTACTACAAACTCAAGGATGAAAAGATGCTCAACAAATGGAGAAAATCTCGCCAATCAGACGGGCACGACACCGCACGCAGGGAACTGAATGCCCGCTTCTCCCAGTTGCAAAATGAATGGTCAAAGGACTTCCTCCTTGTCGCCAATGAAAAGTTTCTGCATCGCGAGCGGGAAAATGCCACCAAAAAGTTTGCCTTTTGGAAGGAAATGCTCGCCGACCCAAAAACCACTGCCGAAGATTTCGAAATCAAGGTGGAAGAGGTGCCCGGCATGGTTACCCAATTTATGCTTGGGCATTTTGAAAAGGAGAGGGGGCGGCTCTCCCTCGTAGAAGATAAAGTGACTCTTTTTCGGGCCACGCACTACCCCAAAATCGAAAATCTATCCCTGGCTCATGCACAAGAAGTGGAAATGGCATATCTTGCCTTCATGGCCGAGATTCCGAAAGCTTACAACCAGTCGGTGGCTTCATTTGGTGAAGAGGCCCAATCTTCCTACGATGAATTTCTCCAAACCGAAGGACCAAAAGAATTCGGCCGGTTTGCGGAGGCCCTTGTCGCCTACTCCGCGGCACGCAATGTTCTCCTTGGCCCAGACCATGACCTCGAGAACTGGAAAGCACTGCAGGCATCGCTCGCACCCTTCAAGCAGGCAATGGCCGTCTCGCTGCCATCCAAAGATTATGCCTATTCCGGGGGCGGTATTTTCCCGGCAATTGTTGGCACCCTTCTACTGGTGATCGGGGCGATGGCCATCGCCATTGTGCTCGGTGTGTTTTGTGCCATCT
>CBFIFQ010000167.1:0-1940 GCA_965661905.1 Opitutales bacterium | reverse complement strand
GCGGGAGTTTCTCTCCAGACAGTAAAGCATCCACCTTGCGGAGGGTTTCTTCCGGGTCTGGAAGGTCAAGGTTGAGCTCGTTGTCAGTGGGTTCGCTGCTTTCTTCTAAAGCTTTTTCAGGAATGATTTTGGAAGGGACATCTGAAGCTTCTGCCTTGATCTCATCATCCTGGGGTTCCGGTTGCGGGATTTCCGGGTCGGAAGAAGTGATATCTTCAAGGCTGGATTCTTCTTTGGCAGCCCGAGCTTCCTCTTCGGGCTCAGGAGCCGGTTCATCAGGATCAATATCCGTATTTTCCAGAGTTTCTTTCGGTTCTTCCTCTTGCGGATCGGCATCTTCTACAGCGGGTTCATCCGTAATCTCCTCACCGGACGGGAGGGATGCGGGTTCAGGTGGTGTTTCCTGCTTTTCTTCAAATTCTTTTTCAATAGCCTCGGAGAGCGAGGGGGACGGGTTTTCCTCAGCCTCCTCTGGGGGAGAAAAGGCTGGTTCTGTAGGGTAAGGGGTGGGGGTAGGAAATGGGATTCCCTCGATTTGTTCCCTGAGGGCCAGCACAGACTTTTCCAACTCCTGGAAATTTTGGGAAACCCCGCTGATTAAATCCTGGTTTTTCTGAACAGCACTTTGAATATCAGCAATCTTTGGGTCCGGGTCTGAAGGGAGAGGGGAAGTGATAAGAAGCTCAAGGCTGTTGAGTTTCTCGGAGAGCCCGGCTTCCGCTTTTTTTAAATTTTCAAGGATGGATTGGATTTTGCCTTCCTGTTCCTGGTCTTCGTCCTTTGGTTTGCTGAGGATTTGGTCGACTACCGAAGGCACTTTGTCAATTTTGACCGCCAAGGTATCAAGTTCTCCCTTCATCTCTTTGAGGTCGAAGAAAACCTTTCGGTTGAATTCTTCTTCCGTGGGTTTACGGGCATCAAAGGCCAAAAAGAGTGCTTTTTCGGTAAAGAATGGGAAAAATATAAGAATGGATGCAAGGGCAGACCCAAATATGCATCCAACAAGTTGCCAGTTTCCGAGGTAGCCTTCCTGCTGGTAGTGCAAAAAAGCAAAAACTCCCACCAAGCTAATAATAAATAAAGCAGAAGCGAAAAATGGCCATTTTACCATGGATTCACTTGATCCTTCATCATCTTCAAAATCTAAAACCATTTGAGTTGTTTAGATGAAAAATGATAAAGATTAAAGCCTTACTTTTTCCGGGAAACCTGCTTTTCGGTAAACCTTAGCAAGCATTTTGTAGGCACGCTTTTGTGCTCCTTGTGCTCCCATCGCTAAAATTTGATTCAAATATTCCTTGTCCTGTACAAGTTCTTTGTATTTTTCCCGGACTGGACGAAGAGATTCGGCCACAATTTCTGTGAGTTCTGTTTTGAGGACACCATAGCCTTTTCCTTGGTAGTGTTCTTCAAGGGCAGGGATATTTTGGCCTGAAAGTGCGGAGTGGATACTGAGTAAATTTGATACTCCCGGTTTTTCAGGGGTTGCCTTGATGTCGGCTTCCGAGTCCGTGACTGCGGAAGCAATTTTTTTCTTTATTATGCCGGGTTCATCCAAAATGAAAAGGGTGGCTCTTTCATTCGTGTCTGATTTGGACATCTTTCTTGTTGGTTCGCTCAGAGACATGACCCGGGCACCCACCTTGGGCACAAAGGGTTCGGGTATGGTGAATGTATCGGAATAAGTACTGTTAAATTTTTGGGCTAGATCACGGCAAAGTTCAAGGTGCTGGCGTTGGTCCTCTCCCACAGGCACAAGGTCTGCGTTGTACAGGAGGATATCAGCAGCCATGAGGACGGGGTAGCAGAGCAATCCTGCATTGATGGAGGATTGTGCCGGTGCCCCTTCATGTTAAAATTTCACTGAACCTGAACTGTCCTGAGAAGATTCTGAAACTTTAAAACCCAACTTGGCTGCCTTGTCTTTGAATTGGGTCATT
>CBFIFQ010000166.1:0-1954 GCA_965661905.1 Opitutales bacterium | reverse complement strand
CATCCTTGTTTTGCAAAATCCAGGTTTTGCAACCTTGGAGGATACCAAGCTTTCCTCCTTCAAATCGTGCTGCATGTTCTCCTTCGACGAGGGATCTGCCGCCGGCCTCAACCCCAACAAGCCTCACATCTAAATCTTCCAGGAAATCAAAAAAGAAACCAATTGCGTTACTGCCTCCACCTACGCAGGCAATCATTTCATCTGGTAATTTGCCTTCTTGACCAAGAAATTGTTTTTTTGTTTCTTCACCGATGATACGGTGAAAATCTCTTACCATTCCAGGGTAGGGGTGGGCACCTAATGCAGAGCCTAAAATATAATGAGTATCTCTGATATGGGTAACCCAATCTCTCATCGCCTCATTGATTGCTTCTTTAAGAGTTTTACTTCCGGCCTCAACGCCCCTGACTTCCGCACCACTTAGTTTCATTTTGAATACATTGAGGGCCTGTCTGCGCATATCTTCGGCACCCATGTAAATTACACATTCAAATCCAAACCTCGCACAAACAGAGGCCGTGGCGATACCATGCTGGCCGGCACCTGTTTCAGCAATGATTCTTTTCTTGCCCATTCTTTTAGCCAAAAGAGCCTGACCAAGAGCATTGTTGATCTTATGGGCACCTGTATGTAGCAAATCTTCCCGCTTTAGGAAAATTCGGGCTCCACCTATTTTCTTACTTAGTCTTTCTGCATAATAAAGCTCGGTCGGCCTGCCTGCAAAAGACTTGAGCATGGCTTTGAGCTCACTTTCAAATTGTGGGTCTTTTTTGGCATCCGCATACGCCTCGGTTAGCTCACGCAATGGATGACACAGAGTTTCAGGCACATAAGAACCACCGTATGGACCAAAGCGCCCATTTTCATCGGGAATGGAAAAACGGTCAAATGATGTGTCAGGGGGAGTAGATGTTGCTAAATTTATAGTCATGTAAAATTATATTCGATTTCATTATAGGCTTGGCTCAAGATAGGGACAACCCAAGAAGTACACCCAATGTAAACATGAACACCCAAATAAACTTGCCAACCATTATTGTGCCAGCCCGGCTTGCTTCCTCCCGATTACCCAAAAAGTTAATCCAAAAAGTGCAGGGAAAACCTCTTATATTATGGACCGCTGAAAGAATTAAAGAAATTGCCCCAGAATTTGAGCTTTTTTTTGCTGTGGACGGGAAAGAACTTCAAGTGATTCTAGAAGATGCAGGCTTTTCAGCAATCCAAACAGATCCAGAATTGCCATCAGGTACTGACCGTATTGCAGCGGCAAACCTTGAGATTAAAGCACCCTCGGTTATCAATGTTCAAGCAGATGAACCGCTAGTGGAAAGAAAGCACATCGATTCTTTGGTCACAGCACTTCTCCCTGATCGAACTTCGATGTCCACCTTGGCTGTTCCCTTTACAGAAGAGTCTGATTTCCTTGATCCCAATCAGGTAAAGGTCATCCTTGATTCTCAAGGGTATGCCATTTATTTTTCGCGTTCTCCTATTCCTTTTTATCGGGATACTGACGGAATGTGGGAAGAAAAGAAAACTCCCTTGAAACATATTGGCTTGTATGGATACAAGGCATCCTTTCTTGAACAATTTTGCAGAGAGGAGGCTGGCAGGTTAGAAAAAATAGAAAAACTGGAACAGTTAAGGGCTCTTGAGTGGGGTGCGAAGATTTCCGTTTCAGTTGTTTCTTTACCTACGATTGGCATTGATTCACCCGAAGATCTGATCAAATTTGAAACTCATATACAGGCTAGATAACTTTGAATACTTCGATTCTCGATAGATATTTTTTTAAAGACCTGTTTTTGGCAAGCTTGGGCAATACCATCGTCCTAACCTGTATTCTTTTGTACGGAAACTTGCAAAAGAACAGCGATTTATTAATCCAGTCTTTTGCATACTCTCCTGCTTCTTTTCTTGAGCTGACGAGTTATTTAATTCCTTACTCACTTTC
>CBFIFQ010000165.1:0-1974 GCA_965661905.1 Opitutales bacterium | reverse complement strand
CCATTTCCGAAACAGGAATGGCTTGATCTGCCCCCCCGGCAAAAGTAAGGAATGGGGGCAAGCCTTCACGCAAATGTTTGGGCGGGCACATATCCGGCGATGTCTTGAACCAGGGGCAGGTCAGAATAACTGCCTGGGGAACACAGGAAATCGACAGATCAAAGCAGTCATCATTGGTCTTGAGATCGGTCAGAGTGGCAGTGGCGGCGGCTAACTGGCCGCCAGCGGAGTCTCCCTTCGCCACCACCCGGCTTGGATCGATCTTCAACTCCTTGGCATTAGCCCGCAGGTAACGGATGGCAGATTTCGCATCCTTTACACATTCCAAAGGTACCTTCACCTTATCGCGGTGGCGCAAACGATAATCCACCGATACTGCGATCATTCCCCGTTTGGCCCAGAAATTACCATCGGGCCAGTTCAAATTGGTTTCACCAACCGTCCAGCTCCCGCCATGGAAAATAACCATAACCGGATAGGAAACCTCAGCATCCTGGTGACCAGCAGGTAAAAAGACATCCATTTTCAAATCTTTGCCGGAAACAGTCTTGTATACCCATTGGGTGTCGGGCTCTCGGCTATTTGGGCCCAAGGCCCAGACCGCAGTGTGTAAGAGGAAGATCGGAGCAAAGAAAAGGAATACTCTCATGGAAAACAAACCTCTGAGCCAACAACTTAGTTCAGTGGCTTGATTTCAAACTTTCGAAACCAGACTGCTTGGCCGTGGTATTGCAGGCCCAGGTGCCCGACTCGTGGCATATCCTTCAAGGGAGTCTTAAATTTATTCTTAGAACCGTCTGGGTTTTTTTTGGGCTCGGTCCACTGATCAATGTTTACATCCACTGTGGTCTGCCCGTTTACAGTGGCCTTTATGGAGGGGCCTTTGCAGGTAAGGGTCATCACATTCCATTCCCCATCGGGTTTACCTGCAGATACGGCAGCTTCCTTAGCATCGTAAAGTGAACCCAGCACATGCTTGCCACTGTAAATACCAGCGGAGGCGATCTGGATCTCAAACCCACCCTGTACTGGGTTGCGGGGATCGGTTCGAAAAAACAGCCCACTATTGGCTTTCTCCGAGGTTTTATATTCGAGAACCACTTCGAAGTCGCCGAACTTTTCCTTGGTCCAGATAATACCACCCGGAGTCTTGGAGGGGGTCAATTCGCCATTGGCTAAGACCCAGTTTTTATTGAGTTGTAAACCATCTGATGTGAGCAGGTTATGGGAAACTGAATCCTGCGATGCATAGGCAAAGCCTGAAAACAGGCTGATAATAGAGAAAAGAGAAAAAAGTTTTTTATTCATAAGTTACAGATGTAGGGGAATGGAAAATGGAGCAATGGAGAAATCCGCCCATCAACTAAAAGATTTATTTGAGCACATCGCTGACTGCGACACTCATTGAGGCAGGAAATGCAACAATCAAGATGCGCTTAATCGCCACCATTGGTTCGGTCGACCATGGCTATATTGTCTTCTTTATTCATGGGGGCGAAATCAGAGGCTCATCATAGAGCATCCCGGATAAGGTCTGGTCGGTCTGTGGTAATAGAGTGAACCCCACGATGAACCAATTGCTTCGCCATATCGGGGTCATTCACTGTCCATGTATGCCACTCATACCCAGCATCGAGCACCGCCTGCGAAAATTCCTCAGGAATGGAAAAGTGAGAATCCAACCCATCGGCACCCGTACTTTTGAGAGTATCCATAATGGTTTTAAGGACCGGAGTAAGCACACCTTTTTTCTTACGAAAAGAGCACAACCAGTATGCCTTGTGCTTCGGTTTCACTTTTTTGAATTTGCGGATGACTTCAGCATTAAAACAGATCAGCACGACCTGGTCATGGGACAATCCACTCCGGTCAATTTCCCTGGTTAATGCAGGAATGATCTCCGGGCCGCACTTCACTTCCACAAAAATCTTCTTTCCCTTGGGAACGGTGGCAAATACCTCAGTGAGTGTGGGA
>CBFIFQ010000164.1:0-1979 GCA_965661905.1 Opitutales bacterium | reverse complement strand
CCACATTTCTTCCAAGCTTAGGAGCATTTCACAGGCATTTTCATCCCCGCCGATGTGCACAAGAGTCACCTCACACCCTGCAAGTATGCCGGAGAGCACATCGCGGATAAAAACAACAAGCAAAGCATCATCTTTGGCATCCGTCCAAATTAAAACATCGCCAATGGGCCGGAGCATAGTCCTCATTTCAGGTTTGGGGACTGGTTGATGATTGCTGTCTCCATGGTCAATACGGATACCGTGCCAGTTGTCTTGCAACAGCCATTGCCTGTATCCCTCCAGGAGTAAGAAAAAGGACTTCCAGGTGCCAGAATTCAATGCCTGGGCTTCCAAGGAAGATTCCAAGGCCGGGCCCAATCGATTAAGGCAGTTTATTTTTTCACCTACGATGTAATCTTCCGAAGAAACGCTCATGTAATTTAAGATGAAATCTTTCCGCTCTGCAAAAACTGGAAGAGGTTCTGGGCAAATTTTTCCCCAATGCCCTCCACCTGCTGAATCTCCTCCGCACTCGCCTTTTTCATTTTATCCAAAGAACCAAAATGAGAAAGCAAGGCGGCCCTTCTCACTTTTCCCAAGCCGGGAAAATCGTCCAGGATCGACTCCTTGATCCGCTTGCTTCGGAGGTCGGCATTAAATTGGTTGGCGAAGCGGTGAGCCTCATCCCGCGCCCGTTGCAATAACCGCAGGGCAGGATCCCGGAATTCCAGTTTCAATTCCCCCCGCTCATCGGGGAAGACCACGGTTTCCTCTCTTTTGGCAAGGCCAATAATTGGTGGCGGTTCCGCATTTATCAGTAAAAATGCCTTGAGTGCGGCCCTTACCTGTCCAATGCCTCCATCAATCACCACTAAATCAGGGAAAGCAGTGCCTTCCTCATGCAACCTGCCATACCTGCGGCCGACCACTTCCTGCATCGCCCGAAAGTCATCATTTCCCTCAAAAGCCCGAATTTTAAACCTCCGGTAGGCCCGCTTATCCGGCTTCCCCTTTTGAAAGCGCACCATGGAAGCCACCACAAAGGTTCCTGAAACATGGGATATATCAAAGCACTCAATCGACTGGGGCGGCCCCTCCAAGTGTAAAACTTCTCCGATTCTTTCGAGGGCAGGCTCTTCATCCTCTTCCGCCTTAGGCCAGGTGCGGGTAAACTTCCGGTTTCTCCCGATTGTTTTGGCCATTGCTTCCGCCATATCCCTTAAATACGCCGCCCGTTCAAAATCCATATTTTCCGCACACTTGAGCATATCCTCCCGCAATTCCGAGAGCCAGCTCTTGGCCCGCCCTTCAAGGAAAGAACAGGCTTCCTCCACCCGCTTTCCATATTCCTCCACCGTGGTCTCATTGTGCCCGGCAAAAATTTCCGCCCGGGCATCATCGTAAAGCTTATACCGCCCGTCCCCCAATTTCACCGGGTTGGCATCCGAAAGCAGGATACCAAATTTCTTTCGCATTTCAGACAGGGTGGAGCGCAGCATTCCCGCCTGGGCAAAAGGCCCGTAGTAGTGGGCACCATCCTCTTTCTTATTCCGGCAAAGCCGAAAACGGGGCATTTCATTTTGCAGGTCCACCCGAACCTGTAGAAATTGCTTATCGTCGGTGAAATCTGTATTGTAACGGGGTTTGTACTCCTTGATCAGTTTCCCTTCCAAAAGCAGGGCCTCGGTCTCATTTTGGGTTTGGTGAGTGGTGATTTCGCAGACCATTTCCACCATTGCCGCAATCTTGGGCTGGGCCCGGATAAACCGCCGGGATCCCTGGAAATAACTGCTTACCCTTTTTTTGAGGTTTTTCGCCTTCCCCACATAGATCACATGCCCGAGGCGGTCCTTCATCAGGTATACTCCCGGGGACTGGGGAAGACCCCGGGCAATTTTGCGCATTTCATTTATCTGATTTTGCATTGGCAATATGATCGACTCTTGCCTACTTTAGAAATCGGCACTTAGACAATACCCAAAATTAACCCAGACTGATCA
>CBFIFQ010000163.1:0-2011 GCA_965661905.1 Opitutales bacterium | reverse complement strand
TTCTTCGGCTTTATGTGCCAGCATAGGACCAGGTATTAAATCCCCAATCGCCCGAACCCCTTCAATATTTGTGGAGAAACTTGCATCAACCAAGACTCTACCCCGTTCATCTGTCTTAACACCAAGCTCTTCAAGTCCAAGGTTATGCGAATAGGGCTTCCTGCCCACTGCAACTAATACACGTTCCGCTTTAATTTCTTCGGTCGTACCGTTTTTAGAAAGTAAGAGGGTGGCGTTCTTTTTTGAAAGTTCAGCTGATTCAACTTTGGTGGAAGTCCGAAATGAAATTCCCTGACTTTCAAAAATCCTGCGTGTCGCTTTGGAAACTTCAGGGTCTAAATGTGGGCAGATTTCTTCAAGAAACTCAATCACAGTAACCTCACTGCCAAGTCGCGACCAAACGCAGGCCATTTCCAGGCCAATGGCACCTCCTCCGATAACGGCAAGTTTTTCCGGAACTTCTTTAAAGGCAATCGCATGATCACTGTTAACAATGATTTTTCCATCAAATGGAATGTTTTCGAGCTCAACTGGTTCAGAGCCAGTCGCAAGTATAATTTCATTTGCACTGAGCTCTGCCTTTTCATCTTTGCCAACCACAGACACTTTTCCTTGCCCTATGAGTCGAGCCGTACCGTTAAAAACCTGCACCCCTTTTTTGGTAACCAATGCCTTAACTCCCTTACCCAACTGATTGACCACTCCCTCTTTTCTTTTCATCATGGTATCGAGGTTGTGCGAGACCTTTTCACATTCAATTCCATGGGATTTTGCCTGGGTTTTTAGCTGGTGATAAATTTCAGTGGAGTGAAGAAGGGCTTTGCTGGGTATACAGCCCACATTCAAACAAGTGCCTCCAAGCCTGGGGTTGCGGTCAACTAAACCGACCTTCAATCCGAGTTGGGATGCACGAATTGCACATACATAACCACCAGGGCCTCCGCCAATAACCAGAACGTCAAAATTATTTTCCTTTGCCATGTATCTTAAATTCCAAGTGCGAGACGAGCAGGTTCTTCAATGGCTTCCTTTATTTTGACAAGGAAGGTAACCGCCTCTTTGCCATCAATGACTCGGTGGTCATAGGAATGGGCAAGGTACATCATTGGGCGTATGACAACCTCACCATTGCGGGCGACAGGACGCTCCTGAATCGCATGCATTCCAAGAATGCCACTTTGTGGAGGGTTTATGATAGGGGTAGAAAGCAATGAGCCATAAATGCCACCATTGGTTATGGTGAAGCACCCACCTTGCATATCCTCTAAAGAGATGGTTCCATTACGTGCTTTCTCTGCGTAACTGAGAATCGATTGCTCAATTTCCGCAAAAGACATTTGATCGCAGTCCCTAAGGACTGGGACGACCAGGCCTTTTTCAGTTCCAACGGCAACGCTGACATCATAATAGTTGTTTTCGATAAGTTCATTTCCTTCGAGGCGGACATTAACAGCCGGTACAGCCTTGAGTGCATGAACAACGGCTTTTACAAAAAATGACATAAAGCCGAGCTTGATACCATTTCCTTTAACAAAAGCATCCTGATGAGCTTTGCGTAAAGCCATGACCGCGGAGAGGTCGACCTCATTAAATGTAGAGAGAATAGCGGCTGTTTGCTGGGCTTCCACAAGCCTTTGGGCAATGCGTTTTCGGATAGGTGAAAGAGGGCGACGGGTTGACCGTGCTTGAGTTGGATTGCCGGAGATAGGACCAGAGAAGTCAGCTTGTGGTGCATGAGTGAAAGTTGTGGAGGGAGGCGGTAAATCTAAACCTTTCTCTGTATTAACTTGCTGGGCAAGGATTACATCAGCTTTGGTAATTCGACCGTCTTTACCAGTTCCAGTAATTTTACTGGGGTCTAGCTTTGATTCTGCAAGCAACTTTCGAACTGCCGGGGAATACTTAATTTCTGTCTTTTCTATTTCCTGGGCAGAAGCACTGCTTTTCATGGATGAAACAGGAACTTCATCGGCAGAAGGTAGAATTTCCTTGTTGGAGGCAGGATCTGGAA
>CBFIFQ010000162.1:0-2058 GCA_965661905.1 Opitutales bacterium | reverse complement strand
CTCCGAAAAGTTTAGGTTTTTAACCGCAAGGCGAAAATTTGAATCCATTCGCTCAAGCCGAATGATATCCAAAACCGATCGATCGCGAGCACCACCAGCTAAATCAATTACGGACTTAAGAGTTTCATTTCCCATGATTTCATATTTCGCGGGACGGTGAACGGCTCCGCTTATTGTAATCTGTTTTTCGATCACCGGGACAAAGATTACATCTCCAGGCTGCAACGATTGATCAGCACTGGTGTCACCCTTCATAAGAAGGTCATACAAGTCCAGTGTCGCTATCGCCTTCCCAGCTCTTTTAAGCTGTATGTTGCGTAAGCTTCCAGACTCTTTAATACCCCCGCAACTAAGTAAAGCATTGATGGTAGTTGAAAGTGCACTGACGGTGTAGGCTCCCTGCTTACGCACTTCACCGAGAAGAAAAATACGAATACTACGAAAAGCACCTAGGGTTATAGAGCTTTGGACGCCCTCTCCAAGTTGTTCACGAACCTTTTCCCGCAAATGATTTTTTAGGTCCATAAAGCTTGTGCCCTTCTCGAAAGCATTGATCGGGCCGATCCCGGGAAAGCGAATCATACCTTCTCGGGATATACCCAAGCTGTATGATTCATTTCGTTGACCGAAAAGTTGAATTTCCACGACATCGCCAGGACCGATACGATAGTCTGAAGGAATAGGTACTTCATTTCCAGGTGCAAAAGTACTTGGGTCTGAAGCAAATAAGTCATAGCCAAAAGGCTTGATCGAGTCGACTGTGGAGTTGCCAAACTCATCCGCTCTTTTTTCGATTTCCTTGCGCTGGACTTGTTTGATTTTTTGGAGGAGTGACCTGCTTTCAGACAAAGCACTCTCGTTTTCAAAAAAAGACTCCTTGTTTTCCCTTTCTTTTTCAAACTTTTCTATATCCTTTGAGACCATAGCTTCCATCTCAGCCAAATCCTTTAAAAAGTTGGAACGGGATTCAAAAGATTCTTCATCCGGTGTTTCCACTTCCAAGGCACGAGTCTTAAGATCTGTTGTGGGAGCAAGTCCCCCAGGTTGAGTTCCTCCAATGGAGTTTTGACTCATGAGTTGTTGACGCTGTTGAGGGCTAAGCTGTGAAAGCTTAGACATCAGCGCTGGATCCAATTGAGCAAAGAGCCCACCTTGCGTCTGCAATAAAAAGAATAGAAATGCTAAAGTAATTTTTTTCATAAATTTGAGTAAAACTGAAAGTTAAAAGGTGCGGGTCACGGATAAGAAAGCGGAAAGCCCATCATCTTTACTCCCTCCAACAACATCGAGTGATTCCCAACCGATCGATGTGTAAGCGGAGAGTCCATATTGCGGGTACTGGCGGGCGTTAAAAACATCCAGAGAAAAATATTCTGTTGTAACCTCATTCGAAACCGAACTATTCCCCAAACTTCCCTGGTGAGGAGGAGCATTGCGTAGTGGTCCAGCATTCAACTCACCAAGTCGGATTGTACTCCCCCACCCTGTACCCTCATCATTTACAAGCAAACCTCCCAAACTTAAAATCTGAGAATCCTGATCTGCCCAGTGTCCAATAGGACGCCCCCGATAGCGGTAGCCTTCTTTGTAAATATGGTGCCCATAGGAAATATTCCTCGTACGGGGGTCACCCGTCCACCAATAGCTTGTGAGATCCGCGTATTCAGCGAAAACCCGAAGAGTAGAATCATTTAATTTTGCCCAACCTTCCAAACCATATTGAAACATTAAAGAATTGGGCAGGAAATTATCCTCATCCTCGCCAGCGATCTGCCCGTACAAGGCAATGGGAGCATCCAGCACTTTCCAACGCAAATCAATACCCGCGAGTTGATTACCTGGTTCCTTGGATCGATCAGTATGTCCAGTATTGGCACCGTAATTATCCTGGGAAAGAAAAGCATCAATAAAACTTTCAAATCGGACATCCCGTCCATCACCTCCCAATTGAAGGGTCCTAAAAAAACCAACTTCTAAACCATCCAAAATGGTTGGAGCAACTTCACCTCTCATGCCCCACAAAAAATGATTGGGGTAATCGATAGCAGGGTCCCGCTC
>CBFIFQ010000161.1:0-2178 GCA_965661905.1 Opitutales bacterium | reverse complement strand
ACCCGGGGAATGAATGTAATGAGTGTGCGTGGAGAAGGCCTTACCCTTGGGTGGGATTCACCGGTCAAAGAAATTGTTCACCCCCGCAATGTGAACCTCAATTACAATGGGGGGCTGGGTTGGCTCGATTCCTTTACTGAATGGATGGTGCGTTGTGGTCTGGAATACTCGGGTCATCCGGGAGATGACAATGGACGGTTGATGACTTTGCATGGCCGCATTGCCCATATTCCAGCTTCTGAAGTGAAGATAAAAGTGGACGAACTTCCCCCGCACCGCATAAGCGTGACTGGGGTGGTCCATGAGGTTTGGTTCAAAGGGGCAAATTTTACTTTGGAAACCACGATTTCCACAATTCCTGGATCCAATACTTTTCGCTTCGACGACACGGTGACCAACAACAGTTCTCAGGAGAAAGAATTCCAGGTGCTCTATCATGCAAACTTTGCCAAAGAACTTTTGGAAAAAGGTTCACGTATGGAAGGAACGATTGCAGTGGTTCAGCCCTTCAATGATTATGCAGCGGAATCCCTTGATACTTACCAGGTTTACGATGCCCCGGCAAAAGTCTGGGCCAATGAAAAAGTCTACCAAATCACCCCATTTGCAGATCAAGATGGACTCGCTCATTTTATGCTCCTCAACCAAAAAGCGGACAAAGCGGTATCCTTTACTTTCAATGTCGATGCTCTTCCTTATTTAAGTCTGTGGAAGAATGAAGATAGCATAGAAAATGGCTATGTAACCGGGCTTGAGCCAGGAAATACTTTTCCATCCAATCGATCCTACGAGCGCAAGATGGGGCGTTTGCCCAAAATTGCTGCCGGAGAAACGATCTCTTATCAGTTGGAATATTCATTACTCTCGGACCGAAAAGAGGTGAAACAGGCCCGGGCCAAAATTGATCAACTGAATAAGAACAGATCCGTTAAGATAATCAGGAAAGCAGCCCACTAAAGCAGGCAATCCGGGCTTGTAGGAATTGAGGCAGTTCCGACTCAAGAAATCATGAATAAGAATAAAACAAATAAGCTTCTGATAATGCTAGGAGCATGGATCCTTTTTTCGACATCAACCGAGGCCCGCAAACCGGATATTTTGTTTATCGCCATTGATGACATGAACGACTGGACGACCCTGTTTGATCAGAACAACCCGATCCAGACGCCAAACCTGGAGCGACTCGCTGCCCGTGGTACCTTTTTTAACCGGGCTTACTGTGCCTCCCCCGGGTGTAACCCGTCGCGAACCGCGATTATGACCGGCCTGCGCCCCACCACATCAGGGGTTTATCACAACGGGGATGCCTGGCGTGCGATAATTCCGGATGCTCTTTCCCTGCCCGAATATTTCGCCAATCAAGGCGGCTATCAAACGCTGGGTGCTGGAAAGATATACCACCATGGCCATACCGGAGCCGAACCGGAAGGCCGTCCGTCGTTTCAGGAGTTCTTCAAGATGCTCCCCGTTCGCGGGCCTGGAAGAGATAGGAACTACAACGGCTATCGAAAGCAGGACAAAACCCGACTTGCCAATCCCGGATTCGACTGGGGGGTGCACGATCAGAAAATGATTGATGTCGATATGTGCGAATGGGTGGAAGCCCGCATGGAGGAAAAGCAGGACAAACCGCTCTTCCTCGCGGCCGGTATTTATAATCCACATCTGCCGTTCTATGCCGATGCCGCCACCTTCGAGCGCTATCCGAAACACAAGGTCAAACTGCCGCCCATGCTGGATGGCGATATGGATGATGTCGGCCAAGTCGGCATCCGGATGACTGATAAGGAATCCTTTGTTTATGATCAAACCTCGAAGGCCGATCCGGATTCACCCAAATCGTTGCACCGCATGGTTCAGTGTTACCAGGCCGCGTCGGACTATGCCGACCAGATGGTGGGGCGCCTGCTCGACAAGCTCGATGAGACCGGGCGGGCGGACAACACAATCATCGTGCTCTGGTCTGATCATGGCTATCACCTCGGCGACAAAGAATGCGGGGTGAAGTTCACCCTCTGGGAAAAAGCGAACCGCGTGCCCTTTATTCTGGTTGCCCCGGGAGTCGGCAAGCCCGGTTCTGTCTGTGGGGCGCCCGTCAGCCTGGTCGACATCTACCCAACCTTGGTCGAGCTCGCCGGCTTGCCTCCCAAAGCAGATAACGACGGAGCCTCCCTGGTT
>CBFIFQ010000160.1:0-2212 GCA_965661905.1 Opitutales bacterium | reverse complement strand
CAATCGAAGCCAGAGTGATTATCTCTACACACAAAAGCCACTGCGTGCCAATTGGCAGGATATTTATGTTGTCGGTAAGTGGACAGGGGGAGGAAGTAGTTTTCCAAATTATTCTGGATTAGTCACCACATTGTATCCGCCTAGCCATTGGTCATCTGATGTTGGTTTGGTTGCAAACCAGTCTAAAACATCAGTGTACACATCCGGGAAGTGGTGGGATAATCTCTATCTTAATGGACAAAGTAGTGATGGTTCGAACGTATTTTCAAAAATGGCATCACCCTTTATTGCATCTATCGGATCAAATGAAAATGTAAGCCTGACAGGTTTATCACTTGGTCACGATAGACCATTTGCCTACACCAATAGGGCTTGGGACGGTTTTATTGGAGAGGTCATAATTTTTGACCGAAAATTAAATACGGCAGAAAGGCAGACTGCAGAAAATTATCTGGCTGCGAAGTGGGGAATAGCAGTTGGTAGGAGTGTGGTACCTTTGTCCAATGATTTGTTCAAACTTGATGAAAATGGCTCTTTGGATTTGATCGAATCTTTGGACTTCGAGGAATCTGATAAGCATTTGATTCGAGTTCGAGTTACTGACGATTGGAATGCATCTTTCGAAAAAGAATTTCAAATAACCATTACGGATGTATTCGAAGATGCCGATAGTGATGGAACCGAGGATCATTTGGATGACGATGCAGATGGTGATGGAATTTCGAATATTGTAGAAATTGAATTTGGTACCGATCCATTGGATGCTAATTCCAAAAACCGTGCACCGAATAATATTTCCGCGACCACTTCATTAACCGTGGCAGAGGATTTGGAGATTGGTGCTTTGGTTTCTGCATTTACAGTTTCAGATCCAGATGCGGGGCAATCACATCGCTTTACTCTGGTGCCTCAGGAACAAATTCATTTGAGCTCTCAATTTTGGTTGGATGCAAATAAGAGCAGTTCCATTGATTTAAATGGCAGCAAGGTAATGAATTGGAGTGATGCTCGAAATGGCAGAAAGATGATTCAGGATGAATCGGGTAACCAACCTTATCTTAATAATAGAGAGTTGAATAATATGCCGGTTGTCGAATTTGGCGGAAATAGTTTTCTATATTCTTACGGTTCCTTTGATCTCTATGAAAATGCATCGATTTTTATGGTAGCTGGTATTGATGGAGTTGATCATACCAATGACTCAATCATTTCCTATAATAGCTCAAGTTCAGGCTCAAAATTCCAGTTGGAATCCGGTTCTAGTAAAGGTTTCTTGGCTCGGTTAAATAGCTCAGGTGCGTTTGGGCAGGACAAAACATTTCTTAATTCTGCAGAGCATGGACCATCTCTTTATGAAATCATGTTCAATAATTCGAATGGTTCCATTGAAGTTTTAGTTGATGGCGAAAGTTTTGGGCATTCATCTTACAAAAATCCGCTTAATGGCCGGCATGTTTTGAGACTTTTTGCTAATCGTGGATTGGATGTTTTTGTAAGTGGCTTTCTTGCCGAATTTATGGTGTTTGACCAAGCACTTGAAGAAGTGGACCGAAAGCTGGTGGAGTCTTACCTGGGAGAAAAATGGGCATTGCCCATGCACGATCCGATCGAGCATCCGCTCTTTAAGATGGAGGAGAACGGAACCTTGGTGACCCGTGCTGGGCTGGATTTTGAACTGGATGAAAATCACACCATCACCGTGCGGGTATTCGATGAGTACAATGCCTCCTTTGACAAAGATTTTCTCGTAACGGTTACCAATGTGATCGAAGACCTCGATGGGGATGGGATCGAAAATCATTACGACACAGATGATGATAATGACAGCATCTCAGACGATCTTGATCCGGATGACGATAACGATGGTTTCTCCGATTTGGACGAACTTGCCTACGGTTCCAACCCCCTCGATCCCAACTCGGTGGCCAATGCCCCACCCTCTTTGCTTAAACTTAGCCATGTAAGGTTTTGGGAAAACCAACCCATTGGTAGTGTAATTGCAGAATGTAATGGGACAGACCCCGATAGCAATGCATCCCTTTCTTACAAATTGATAACCACAGATAAGGAAACTGACCATGCTCTTTTCAGCCTGGAACAAAATGGTACACTTAGAAACGCAACCATCTTTAACTTTGAAAGCAATAGGACAAATTACACCCTGCTGATCAAGGTCACCGATGAGCACAATGCATCCTTACTACAAGAATTG
>CBFIFQ010000159.1:0-2228 GCA_965661905.1 Opitutales bacterium | reverse complement strand
GAAGGTTTCCCTCATAAAGATGATCCGTTATCCGCACCCATCAGCCTTCTGAAAAAAATCAAAAAGCCCCCCGCGGTTCATTTCCCTCATGGAGAACTGGCCAATTCACCAGGCTCTCCAGTCTGGGATACTACGGATGGAAAGTTCGGCCCTTTTGCCGGGCAGATGTTTATCGGGGATATCGTACACCCGAGAATCATCCGGGTCGCCCTGGAAAAGGTGAATGGTCAGTATCAGGGTGCCTGCTTTTCTTTTTACGATGGGGAAGGATTGAAGGCTGGGATTTGCCGGCTTGCCTTTTCCCCCGTAGGTGAACTAATTGTAGGTCGGGCGGGCGAAGGAAACTGGGCCCGAGGCCTACCCGGATTGGGTCTGCAAAAGATCTCTTACACAGGAATATCTCCCTTTGAAGTTCACAGAATTGAACTTCAAGAAGATGGGTTTATCTTTCACTTCACTCAGCCTCTCGGAAAGGAAAAACAAGTCAGTACGGAGAGTTTTATTATTCAGAGTTACCACTACCCCTACGGACCACGGTATGGATACCCCAAGACAGACCTGCAACAAATCATTCCCGACGCAGTTAGGAGCTAATAGTTTTCAAGCTCTCCTCAGGTTTTTCCCCACAAAGCAGATTCTCGAATGAGAGTTGAGGTACAATAGCCTGATTCCTTGATCACCCGTAATAAATTAGAGGTATGTCCCATAAATTGATTCCCTGAGAAACAATTGAGACCACGCACTATTCTACTGACCATAAAGTTCCTCAAACTCAAATAGATTTTACGTTCAAGTCCCCACTCCCCAAAGAATCGTTGTACATATTAAAAAGTTCGATTTTTCGAAATCCCCATAAAGTCGTAGGTATCTATGAAATCTTCTTAGCAACAACCCGACTCCGGAGAGCAAGAGGGAGCGGATGATTCAACTAGATCAATCTTTGCGGGTTCGGCACCGGGGATACCACACTTATCTTTGGCCAGGCAGTCGGTCTGCTAAGGAGCGAGCTGTTTTCGTTAAGAAATAGGGACTCTATCAGCAGATTCTCAATGTTGGAAAATGAAGCTAATTAAAATTAACTAAAATGACTGAGCAAACGATTGAATCGCTCCCCTGCGATCTGGATTCTTTGCAAGGTCGCATTATCAATATTACTCTCTAGCATTTTCATTTCCTTGGCATCTTTTTGCTCGGCCTTGCCATAGGAAAGCTTTCCAGCGACTCCACGAAGACGAGAAGAAAGAAACAAGCTAATCGCTTTGTAAAAACGGGCTTCAAAACTTGGAGTTTCCCTAAAGCGTTCGTGCATAAAATCATAGTCCAGCGCAACTACGGAAGAATCCTCCGCCGCCTTAACATTTACACTAGGCATCTCCTCTTCGATAAAGGACATTTCACCAAGGCAGTGAGCAGGAACCGACCTCGGGAAAAGTCCAATCCGTACCGGCCGATAGTGTCGGACTGGTATTCCACTTCCACTTCCAAGTTGCCAAATCCAAGTGCTTCCTGGGCCCGCTCCACGATGCCGTAAGCCCTGCAGGGTGCAAGGCGGTGATCATAGTCATCCGCACTCCATAGTTGAAAGCTGATGACCTGTTCATCACGCTGCGTGCCTCCGCAGTCCACATATTTCTTGGTGACCAATGCGACCTCGGTCAGGTGAAAGTGCGGAGGGACATGAGTGCCATTGGGGAGAACGAAAGTCAGGTCCTCCATTTCATCGAGATGTTGAAAAAAGGTATTTAAATTCATGGTACTCAAACCTAACGCTCCTTCCTGCTCGGGCAAGGAGAAGGAATGGTTTCACAAATTTTTTACAATCGCCAACCCGGCAATCCGCCCGGTTGTCCACGCGGCTTGAAAGTTAAATCCGCCGGTGATACCGTCGAAGTCGAGGCACTCTCCGGCAAAGTGCAAACCGGTGGCGAGCTTGCTTTCCATCGTTCGAAAGTCCACTTCTTTCAGGCTTACTCCACCACAGGTTACGAACTCTTCCTTGTTGCGGGCGTTTACTTCTTTTTTTTATCTTCCGCTAATCAGTTTTTGAATACTGCCGCAGCGTAGCATCATGGACCCGTAGTATGGATTGGATACTGTTTTGTCGGCTTGAAGCCAGCTGCCGCCTTCATTATTAAAAGCCATGGGGCAGTGGGCAATGTAGAGGGGTGTGTCTTGAGTTGTCCCGATGTGCTCGACCAGTGTAGTCACCTCTTGTGACAGGCTGAGGA
>CBFIFQ010000158.1:0-2242 GCA_965661905.1 Opitutales bacterium | reverse complement strand
GTTTTGGGAAAATACATTGAGGGTGGTCTTTTCCGAGGGATCGGAAAAGTTTTCCTGATACTTTTGCCCGATCCGTTGGAGCTGGTCCTTGCCCAGCCGTTGGCTGGGGTCGAGCTCCCGCCCGTCCACCAACACCCGCAGCTGGATGAGTAAACGGTTGCGGTTTTGCAGGGTGGCTAATAGAGGCCGGGCATCTTTGCCCTGAAAAAAGTGACGGTCAATGGCATCGATTGCCCAGTCCAGTTTACCGGAGAAAAAGGCTTCAGAGGCTTCAAAAAAATCACCTTCCCCAAAGTCAGGGACCATGTCGATAACCATCTGCTCGGTGATCTCCCCGCCATCTTTTCCCAGGTAGGACGCTAATTTTTTGGTTTCCTCAACCCCAAGCCGGGGGTGGGCTCCGATTTTCCCGGCGAGGTATTCAAGGGCACCGTGGGCGAAGCGTACATTAAAGCTTTGGGCGGTTTCCTCCACGAGGCGCCGAAAGGCGACATCTTCTTTTTCATTTTTGGCAACATCCTCATAGACCGAGTTTTTTTGGAGCCATTTGACAAAGGCATGGCTGCGATGGACAGGGCAAGCGGAAAGGATGAGCCTGGTCTCACCCAAGTTCCCTAAAAAGGGTTTGAGGTTTTCGAGGGCTTCTTTGGAACCCTGAGCGGCACCGGTCTTGGTCTGGTTCAGGAAATTGGCCTCATTGATCCAGACCAGTTTGCCCCCTCCAAAAAGGGACAGGGTTTCGCCCGCGGACTTGGCCTCCTGCAGGATTCTTTCCACATCATCGACCCGGTCGGCCCGGCCATCGATGATTTCGCGGGATAATTCATCCGGGAAATCGGCACAGAGCTCGTCAAATATTTCCTTGGCCCGCTGGCGGACGAGGTAATCATCGTCCCCGAGGACGGCAAATAAGGAATCCTTGGACATAAAAAATCAGGACGGTTTGGAGAAGATAAAATCCAAGAATACGAAATTAAACTTCGATACTTCCGGAATCGGCCGCTGCAAAAACTTCTTCCAATTTATATTTTCTCAGTTTTCGACGCATCCAGTCCAAAGCAGCTGTGGTGGCCCGTCTCCGATTGGATGCCCGGTCCCCGCGTAAATGAAGTTGCTTGGCCCATACCCCTAGCGGGGAGGAGTAGCCAAGGTAGATCGAGCCTACCGGAAGCAACTGGGTTCCCCCGGTGGGGCCCGCAAAGCCGGTGACACTGAGCCCGTAATCCGCCCCAAATTTCTCACAGGCACCGGTTGCCATGGCGATGGCCACTTCCTCACTGACTGCCCCGTGTTGCTTGAGCATACTTTCAGGAACCTCAGCCACCTGGACTTTGGCATCGTTGTGGTAGCAGACCGCCCCACCGTGAAAGACTTTGGAGATGCCGGCAATTTCGGTGAATTGGGAAGATAAAAGCCCGCCGGTGCAGGACTCGGCCACTGCGAGGGTTTTATTTAATCCACGCAGTTCGCGAAAAATGACCTCGGCCAGGGTACGGTCGCCAAAGCACACAAAGTCTTCCCCGAGCAATTCCCGGCACTTGTCGGCAAGTTCGTGAAGCTTGTCCTCGGGCAATATATCCGCATCAAGGGAGCTGAGCCGGAGGTCAACCATACCGGCATGGGCGCAATAGCCGATGATGAGACCCTCGGTATTTTTCAGCACGGGTTCCACAATTTCAGCGAGGGCAGATTCCCCAAGACCTGCGGTGCGTAACTGGAGATAACAGTCGATCTCAGGAAAGATTCCCTCCTTTTGCAAGCGGGGTACCACCTGGTCCTCAAACATGGGGTGCATTTCCCGGGCGGGCCCGGGGAGCATGACCAGAATTTTGCCGTCTTTTTTCAGAAACAGGCCGGGAGCGGTGCCATAAGGGTTGGATAACACCTCGGCATTTTCAAACCGGTTGCATTGCTTGAGGTTGTTCTCCGGCATCTCCCGGTGGAGAGATTTGAAGCGTTCCTTGATGGCCTCCTCAATCGATTCATCGTAGACAAGTTTTTCACCCAGGGCCTCGGCAATGGACTCGCGGGTGAGATCATCCGAGGTGGGGCCGAGGCCACCGGTGGTGATGATAAGGTCGGACCGCTTCCAGCAATCGGAGAAAAAGAGCTTGATATCATCTGGCTGGTCGCGGATGACCAGGTTGGCGGCAGGCTCAATCCCGTGGTGGGCAAGTTGGACACCCAGGTAGGTGAGGTGGGCATTTTCACGAATTCCAAGGAGAAGTTCATCTCCCAAGGT
>CBFIFQ010000157.1:0-2251 GCA_965661905.1 Opitutales bacterium | reverse complement strand
CGGACTCCAATGTTTATGCGATGATAGGAAGGCCATTTCTCACCCGACGGGTCTTTCATTTTCGACCATAGGGATACTCCGGTCTTTTTTAGCTCAATGTTGTACTCAAAAGTACCACCGTTGGTGTAGGTGCCGGACAGTTCAAGTAATTGAGGCTCCATGGAGGGATCCCGGTAAGTATCAAAACTTTTAATGACCCTGGATCGCGTGCGGTGGCGTTTGGGATCAGGGTCTGATTTGTCCCTGTAATAGGTTCCGAAATTTGCAGCGATCCGGACAGAGCCCAAAGAACTTGAACTTTCTTCACCCAAATTCCTAAAAATCTCCAAACCACTTCCAGACCTTCGAACCGCTACAATAAATCCTTCCCCTTCAATAATGGCGTGATAGCCCTTGTATTTCCCACTTGAATAGGAAGAAAGGCTGTTCTTTTTTCCCGGTACAAATTTGGGCTTCCGTGCATCCACTTGAGCTTTTAGACGACGAAGTGCTTCCAGAACCCCAACCGATTCATCAGAAAATGTATTCCACGGTAATTCAATGGGATTGGGTCTACCGCTCAAAAGGAGTGAAACGGTCTTGTCATTTGAACCTATAAATTTAGCTTTCACATTTTGCCCTTTAGTGTTGGTCAGTGTTTGCTCAACCCCAAGGTCAATTTCCTGCAGTGATGGTACCTTCATCGATTTCCTTTTCTTGGCCATTGCTGAAAGATTTTTGGTCTCAGCAATGGAAAGCGCTTTTAACTTTTTGGCCAAGTTCAGGGATTGGCTGGAAAGGCTTGTTAAAGGAATATCAATTTCTCTCCGCCCTGCGTGAGTAGAGACTTTCAAGCTTTCACGGCTGAGTTCTATAAATTTCCCCTGCACCGTTTGCCCAGCCTGGTTAGACCATGGGTAATCAAGGGCAAGATCAAGTTTACCAGTAAGATCAATTTTCGGTTTTGATTCAGGCACAGGAGGAGTACTGGTTGGTTCAGTCGGCGAGTTCTGGTTCAGAGCTAAAGCTTGTAATTTTTCAGCCAACGCCTGGGAAGCATCATTAAACATGGAGAGTGGCAAAGTCGTTTGATTTCCATTCACATCCAAAGTTATGCTTTTGAGGGTGGCTTTCACAAAACCTGCCTTGATGGTTCGGCCGGATGTATCCGTCCAATCATACTGCTTCATCGTAGGCTTTTTTTGTTGAGCCTGTAACAGGGTAGCCAATGCCTTAGATTCTGGGCTTAAAGTATTGAGAGGAATATCGAAGGGTTGCCCATTTACTTCAATGGTCACCGCCGTTCCACTCGATTGTAAAAATTTTGCCTGTAAGGTCCTGCCATTTAAATCAGTCCATGGATAAATGTTGGCAGAACAGATACCAGAAAACATTAAAAAAAAGACAAGTAGAAAGAGAGATTTCTTCATGGTGCAAGGAATGATTCAACGAAAACAAAACCTAGAGTAATGCCTACAATCTTGGCAAGGGAAGAGAAAATTAAAACAGGCACTTTCTTAAAATTCTTGGTACCGGGCCGGGGACTCGAACCCCGAACCAATTGATTAAGAGTCAACTGCTCTACCAATTGAGCTAGCCCGGCACGCAAGTAAGGGTTTGAAAGTAAGCGATTTCACACTAGGGTCAAGGCGAATGAATTTCAAAATTTCCTCTCTCAGTCTCTTTTGTTTTGTTATCGCCTATGCTGCTCCACCACCTCCGATTGGCACTTTTTCTATCGTTGCCCGAGACCCGTCAACGGGAGAATTGGGCGTAGCCGTTCAATCAAAGCTTGTGGCGGTGGGAGCCGTTGTTTCATTTGCTCAGGCCAATGTAGGAGCAATCGCGTCCCAAGCCTGGGGAAATCCAAGTTATGGACCACAAGGACTCCGACTTTTAGCCCAGGGGATAAGACCTAAAGAAGTCATTCTTACACTAACTTCCAAAGACCCCCAACGGAATCACAGGCAACTCGCAATCCTTGGGAAAGATGGAAACGCTTCTCTCCATACAGGAAATCAATGCTTTCCCTGGGCGGGTGGCAAAACAGGATTAAACTATGCAGTGCAAGGCAATATTCTCACGGGCGAAGAAGTCATACTCGCCATGAGCACCGCTTTCGAAAAAACCACCGGCAGCCTCGCAGAGCGAATGCTTGAATCCCTCCATGCGGGGCAAAATGCCGGAGGGGATAAAAGAGGCAGGCAGTCCGCGGCCCTCCTGAGCGTTAGAGAAGGATGGGGATATGGCAGTTTAAACGACCGGTTTCGGG
>CBFIFQ010000156.1:0-2264 GCA_965661905.1 Opitutales bacterium | reverse complement strand
ACCGTCAATGGATAAAGTCAGCCAGGCTGAACTGGTGTTATCATCTGGTGAAAGCTCAAATGAGTAATGACCAGAGCCAATCGGGGCAAGATTGGCGGTGCTTGCGTTGACACCGGTGATATCATCGGCGAGAGAAAAAGCACCCGTACCGCTTGAGCTTATGGAGACCGGGAAGCCATCCCTCAAGAATCTCACATTTACTAGCTTGGGTAGATCAAAACTTTGGGATGCAGAAAACTCTATAGTCTTTCGATCAAAATCCCCTACATTATTCCCATACAATCGAGAAACCTCCTCAGGGCTCAAAGCGATTTGATAGATCCTGAAGTCATCTATCTTGCCAATGCTTGCCGTTGTTTCATCTCCACTTTGTGGACCTAATCGAAATGCCTGATCAATCGGGAAGGGCATATTTCCTGCAAAAGAACATTCTGAATCCATGGTTCCATTAATAAAAATACGGGCTAATTTGTCCTCAATGTTGTAGGTCAATACTAAGTGAACCCATTTCTCTTTTGTAATATATCCATGGGCCCATAACTCATTGATATCAGTTCCCGGTAGAGATTGCTGATTTAATCCGTGAAGCGTGAAGAGGGGGCGTTGATTATGAATACTCAGGGATGCGGGACTTAGTAAGCCATCTATGCTGAAAGGGTAGAAATCTGAGCTTTCCAGAAAAATCCATAGGGAAATACTCAGGTTTGGTTTATTCGTTGTAATTGCATTGGAGTTGATGTGCTGAGAATCTGTGACTCCATCAAAAATAATAGATTTTCCAAATTTCCCATCATCTGAGAAACTGGGTGTACCACTGCCATGATTTTCGAGAGTGGAAGAATCAGATAAATTGTCTTCCAACTGCCACCATAACAAAATATCAGATTCACGAACCCGGTGCGGACGAAAATCAACGGAATGGGCAACCTCATCGCTAAGCATACCCTGAAAATCACTGACCGCATTACCTACAAGTTTTACATTGAGTAAACTCTGCGAGAATAGGTCAGGCAAAAGGCTGAAGTGATAAATTGTGTTATTAGATTCGGGGTCGGCATTAATAGAATCTAATGAGAATCCATCAAGCTCAAGGTCAGTATTTGAATCAAAGCCACTAACTTGCTGATTGAAAGTAAGGGTACCGTTAACCTCTCCAGACCAGACGGGAGACTGGACTTCAATCTTTGCTTTTGGTCCCAAATCCCCCATCCCATTACCCCAAAGTTTTAAAACTTCATCATGGACCAGCGGGCGTCCCCAAATGCGAGTATCATCGATGAGACCATTAAAATTTCGATTTGCTTGACCGTGACCGATTTTAAGGAAGCCGGAGTTTGCCTCGAAACCAAAGGTAGAAAAGGTAATGGGTGTAGAATCAATGTATACGGTGATGTTTTCACCGATGGGGTCAAAAGTAAAAACCGTATGAGCCCATTGATTGGTTTGTAATTTTAAGGAAGAAGATTCAGCTTTGTAGCCAGACCATATGGTCGCCACGCCATTGCGTATCGAGCCCGACCAATTCCATCCCTCGTTCCCAGTTGAAAAAATCATTTTTTCATTATCTATCCCTCCCTGTACTTCTCTGGGGAAGATCCAACTTGCAAAAGAAAATCCGTTTGTGTCAGAATTTTGATCTATTTTGAATGGCAGTTCAATGTGTTCTCCATTCAAATCAATTGCATTACCAAAAATACCTGCCTGGGTCTCAACTTGTGTAAAGAATTCAATTTCAGATATTCCCAGATATGTCTCATCTCCTACGGCTTCTGAAATGGTCAGTTTATAAAATCTGAATGAAGAGGGGTTATCAACCTCGAAGGTTCTAGGTTCCCACTTCCCCCATCCTGTCTGGTCATTCTCCTCATCAACTGTAATCCAATTCGAGTCGTCAAGTGATCCTTCAAGAACCCAGGCTTTGGGAGATCTTTCAGTCTCAAGCCAATGTTGAGAAACAATTTTGTAGGAAGAGATGGTTTTGCTTTCACCAAAATCATAACGAATAAATACCTTACCTGGGGTATTCAGATCGGATTGCTTGGGTAACCATCTTCCTTCAGGTTCGTCGTCAATGTCATCAAAAGCCTTTGATGGATCAAATGGACTATAAAAATTGGGAGAATATGTTAGGTTTCCTTCACCTGGCTTTGTCGCATCCGGGCTTAGGATTTTGCCATTCCTCATTCTCCCTGAGCTATCGTAAACACTGGTCCGGTCAACCTCATCGAAGCGATACCATGCAAGTAATCCATCTTCTACTGAAG
>CBFIFQ010000155.1:0-2273 GCA_965661905.1 Opitutales bacterium | reverse complement strand
CCCACAGCACACGCTTCTCATAACTACCGCTGCTTCCTTCCGGACCTGACGGGGTTCGTTCGAGACTCGTCGCATGGGACCCGACCTTAAGTAGATCATAGTAGTAATTGTTCCTTATCGTGCAAATATATTCCAAAGGTCAGAAATTCTTTTTTGGTTACAGATAAAAGATATGAAGAAAAAGAGGCTCGTTATAATGGAAATTGTTTTGCCTTCATGAGCAGAATTTTAATGATTAGTATTAATGGGAAATTCATTTGGAACTTTGTTTAGAATATCCTCTTGGGGGGAAAGCCATGGTGGTGGTATTGGGGTTGTGGTCGATGGATGTCCTCCACGCCTCCCTTTAGCGGAATCAGATATCCAACCTTTTTTGGATCGACGCAGGCCTGGACAGAGCAAGCTTACCACTCCCCGTGATGAAGCTGACCAAGTTGAAATCCTTTCGGGTGTCTTCGAGGGGAAAACATTAGGTACGCCCATTGCCATGCTTGTACGAAACAAGGACGCTCGCCCCCAGGCTTACGACGAGATGAAAGAGAAATTTCGCCCCTCCCATGCAGACTTCACCTACCAATCCAAGTTTGGCATCCGAAACCACGAAGGGGGAGGACGCTCCTCAGCCCGAGAAACCATTGCCAGGGTTGCAGCCGGAGCCATTGCCCAAAAACTCCTAGCATTCATGAATGTTTCCATATCCACCTATGTGGAAAGAATTCATGATATTCAATGCCCAGTATTAGAGAATCCACCCACTCTTGATGAGGTAGAAGCTTCCCCTACCCGATGCCCCCACCCTCAAACCGCCAAGTTGATGGAAAATCGTATATTGGATGTAAAAAAAGCTGGAGACTCAGTGGGCGGTTCCATATCCTGCAGAATTAACGGGTTACCCATCGGTCTCGGTGCCCCGGTTTTTGATCGGATTGAAGCCGATCTGGGAAAAGCCATGTTATCCCTGCCCGCCACCAAAGCTTTTGAGGTTGGTAGCGGTTTCCAGGGAACTCTCCTAAGAGGATCTGAACACAATGATGCGTTTGTATCCAAAGATGGAAAGGTGGGGACTTCAACAAATAATTCAGGCGGTGTCCAAGGAGGTATAACCAATGGCGAGGAACTCACTTTCCGGGTAGCTTTTAAACCAACTGCTACGGTACTGCAGGTTCAAAAAACAGTAGATAAACAAGGAAATGAAACCGAACTTATGGGCCGAGGTAGGCATGACCCCTGCGTATTACCCCGAGCCGTGCCCATAGTTGAAGCGATGGCCGCTCTCGTATTAATTGATCACAAAATGCGCCACGCGGCTCAATGTGAATCTTTTAACAACCTATAAGTCATCATTAAATGGAAGGTGATTTATACCTGATTGTAGGTACCCCAAATTCAGGTGCTACAGAAACCCTGTCTCTTGGACTTGATGATAAAGATCAAGAAAGCCTTTTCTTATTCCCCGAAAAAATTCCAGCGAATGGAATAAATTCCGGCCTGTGGCAGATGGAAAATGGTCGTTTTAAAATTAAAAAGTTAGAGAATCAAAAAAAGCAAAAATGGTTTCTTTTCTTTTCCAACATACTTGACCTTGCAGATCAGATAGAATCTTCCCTCACTTTATTAGAAGAAAACTCTGGTCTCAATTTATGCAGACTTATATCTTTTATAGACTGCAACTTGCTGAAAGTGGAAAATTTCAATTCCTGGATGGATGGAGTTGCTCATTTTGCCGATGCTATCTGTTTTTCGAATCGATCCAATGAGAATGGAAGTGCAGTCAGTCAACTGATAGAACGATATAAATCCATGCGATACCCCTTGGAAACCTATATTTTGAGTACAAGGAAAGAGCCGCCAATTAACCAAATTTTATCGCATACTCCACGAAGAGTTTCCCATGTCTATGATCCACCAGAGCTTCTCGAAGGCGATGAGACACCAGAAAAAGACCTGTATTTAGAAAGACTCGCAAACGGAAACAGAAAAAAAATCATCCCCAAAATCTTTCATTGATTTTTTTCTCGATTACAAACCAACAACGATCATAATGGAATTTGTTTAGCCGGGGTGGCGGAATTGGTAGACGCGCTAGACTCAGAATCTAGTATCTGCAAAGATGTGCGAGTTCAAATCTCGCCCTCGGCACTAATGAATTTTACAAAAAGTTTGAAGAAATTTTTATTTGTCAAAAAAAAAGCTTGTTTGAAATTCCATTTTGAATACTTTAGAACAAAATTTTAACACATCCTATCATGAATATCCATAAATGCTTCGTCACC
>CBFIFQ010000154.1:0-2283 GCA_965661905.1 Opitutales bacterium | reverse complement strand
CATGACTTCGTCCTCTGTTTTCGAGGTATTGTTTATTTCCAAATCACTGGAGAGAGTCTGTGACCATGCGGTGAGTATATCCAAAGAAACAGTTTTCATGGCCACAAGCCGGGATGTACGCCATGCCCCCGAATTCAAAAAGTCAGCACTTCGTAAAGAACTTGATTAAATTGGTTGTTTGACTCAGCCACCAATGACCGGATTCAGGCAAGTGGTAATTTGGTAGATCAGTAAATCAAACTTGCTTTTTTTGGGTTGGCTCATGGAATAGCGTGCAACCCATGACATCAAGCATTCGCATTTTCGTCGTAGATGACGAGCAAGACCTCACGGATCTCCTACATTACCAGTTGGGTAAAGAGGGATTTAAAGTGAAATTCTCCAACAACCCTTACCAGGCACTGGGGGATGCAAGGGATTTCAGCCCAGACCTGATAATCCTGGATGTAATGATGCCGGACCTAGATGGGTTCCAGCTCTTACGCATGATCCGGGCAGATAATCTTCTCCAAAAAATACCCGTAATCATGCTTACGGCCAAGACTGACCTCGAGCACCGGATCAAAGGACTGGAACAAGGGGCAGATGATTACATAGGGAAACCTTTTGACTCCCAGGAACTTGTGCTTCGTATCCGCTCAATTCTTAAGAGAACGGCGGAAAGCAAGAAAGATGATGACAGGCGAATTATCTTTGGGAAACTGCTTCTTGATAAGGAGGACCACAGTATTTCAATTGCTGGCCAGAAAATTGACTTCACACTCACTGAATTCAACCTCTTGCATTACTTCCTCAAAAGGCGGGGTCGTGTTCAAACCCGGGACAATCTGCTTTTAGGGGTTTGGAAATTTGACGCCGATGTCGAGACTCGGACTGTGGATGTGCACATTCGGCGGGTCCGAAAGAAGATTCAGGACTCCGACCTGGAAATAGAAACCATTCGGGGTGTGGGTTACCGATTGGTCGAAAAAATTAACTAGCCCATGTTCATACCTATTTGGATACTGGTGATCCTCATCCTTGGCTTTGGTATTGGGTCATACACTGTTCTCAAAAAAATAGCCTTTCCGAACAAAAAAAAATGGCAACAGCATTACCCTGCCAAAAAAACCAGCCAAAGAATGGAGGAAAAAAATCGCAGGGATTTTGTGGCCAATGTATCCCATGAATTGCGCACCCCGGTTTCCATCATCAAAGGATTTGCTGACTCGCTGCTTGAAGATTACGAAGTTTTAACCGAACCCAATCGTAAAAAATTTCTTTCAAAAATTCAAAAAAATGCAGAACGGCTCAATTCCCTGGTCGAAGAACTTCTGGTTTTAGCCAAGCTCGAAAAACCTGAGGCCACAATCCAAAGAGAGGAGTTGGACCTCTGTGCACTGGTAAGAAATATCAAGGAAGAGTTCAGTCTCAGACACAAAGGCTCAGCTCCTCCCATCGAGTTAAAATCCCCATCCAATCCGGTAAGCCTCTATGCAGACCCCCAAAAACTGGTCAGTGTATTTGAAAACTTACTCAACAATGCCACAATTCATGCGGAAGGCTTGACGAAAATCACCATCAAAATCGAGCAACCTACCAGTCAACAATTCATTCTCTGTGAAATCGAGGACGACGGCAGTGGAATTTCAGAGGAAGACCAATCCATGTTATTTGAACGCTTTTACCGAGTGGACAAAGGAAGATCACGAAAGAAAGGAGGTACGGGTCTTGGCTTAAGTATAGGCCGGGAAATCATCGAGGCTCACGGAGGTGAAATCTCTGTGCGGAGCGAAAAAGGCAAAGGTACAGTATTTTCCTTTTCATTACCCCGCTAAATCACATGGCCGTTTGGAAAATATTGGTGTTACTAAATCGAACCTAACTTCCTGTGGTCAGGCTATTTTTAAGTTGATTTATCGTACTTCAGCAAATACATTGAGATCAGTGAAAATGTTCAGCACATTTTTAGTCGCAACCTGCATCTTATTCATTCCCCTGTTCGAATGCATATGTTGTGAACTAGAGATCGAAGCATCCCACCCTTGTTGTGATGCTGAGTTTCCTAACAGCCAAGGTGATCAAAAACATCCCTGCCTTGATTCACTGGAGGCATTCTCGGCCAAAGAGGGTTTTCAGTCAAACCCTCTGGCAATCCCTGCCTGGGAGCCTTTTCTCTTTTTATCCGGGCCGGCCCCTGAAGAGTTCACCCTTAAAGTGGACCCCTTCTCGGCCAACGCCCCCCCCCTTCGGCGACACTTATTGCTTAGCATTCTTGTTATCTGATTAGAGATGGTTCAAAAC
>CBFIFQ010000153.1:0-2309 GCA_965661905.1 Opitutales bacterium | reverse complement strand
CGACTCGTACTATAGGTTTCGCTGGTTGATGAAATCGAATCAAATGCAACTAGATTTCCGTTGTAGAATAGTTTTGCAGTTACTGCATCCGAAGTAAAACAACCATGGGCCCAATTTTTTGAATTAATCGAAAACTTAGCTTCTTGTGAGTAATTAAAAGTTCCTCCGTACAGTTCGCTTGTATCTTTTATGTATGCTAAGAGACTTCCAGAACCACCAGTTGACCTTTGCTTCGAAATGATTCCCCTTAGATTAGTACCCACTCCTTCTGAAATCTTAAACCAAGCACAAAAACTTAGGATTCTGTAATCTTGAACTATATTCCCACCCTCTACATAATCATTCACCCCATCAAAATTATACGCATTATTCAACTGACCGTGACGGTCGGTGCCCAAGGTTGCACCATTGACGGTTCCATGGTTTCCATTGCCCGACATATCGGAGGCATTTCCATCAAACGGGTACCAGGCGACTAAGCCCTGCTCAAGAGGCGTGGAATTGGGGTCGTTTAAATTGCTTCCGGTTGACGCTTCCAAGGAATCTCGAAACCCATCGCCATCGGTATCCTCATACACATCAGTTAAAGTTACCGAGAAGTTGCCTTCGGTGGTGGCGTTTAGTTCATCCTTTGCCTGAACGCTGATGGCGTAAGTCGAGGCATTACTTTCGTAATCAAATATTACCGCAGTGCGAAGCGTACCGTTGGTATCGAGAGTGAAGAGGGAATTATTATTTTCCACAGCAGGTAAGTAGAAAGTAACCTCGCCACCCTTTGGATCGGAGGCATTAAACTCACCGACGATTGTACCTATGGGTTGGTTCTCTGTAATAGTGAGCGAAGTAGAAGTGTTGAGATCAACGGGAGGTAACTGCAAAGAAACAACATCACCACTTTCATCTATGAAATATCCATACTGATCTGGAAACACTTGAGACGAGCGTACGGTATTACCTGTGGGAAAAACGACTTCTATCTCGTATTGGGAGTCGGAAGATAGTCCATAAAACCATGCACCATACTCATCCTGGTTGGCAAGGCCCACATCTATCATATTTGATCCAATTACAGCGCCCGAAATATCTAAAAGCTTAACAATTGAACCATAGGCATTTTTAAGGTTCCCTTCGCTCAACGGAACAATTTTTAGGTATGTTCCTGGCTTGGGGTTAGCATTATTCCTCAAAAGGAAAACAGAGGATGAACGATTTAAAGAGAGGTCAAGGTCTCCATCGTTATCGTAATCAGCAAAAGATATATTGTATCCATTTCCCGAACCCTCGACCCCAATAGGTTGAACTTCCAGGCCCGAACCGGTGTTGGTGTACATATCAAACCCATTGGAACTGGGAAAGAAAAAGTCCATATCTCCATCGCAGTCATAATCTAAAAATGAGGCATACCCGCCAATAATTGTGCTACTTACTTGATAAGAACCCGGGAAGGGCCCGAAACTGCTCCCATTATTACGGAGTAACTTGGGAGAGGCATCCCCGTATGTGAATAATGCATCAACATCTCCATCCCCATCTAAATCTCCCCAGTTTGAGACATTACCATTGGAACTAATCGCCAGGCCCAAAGAAGAAGCAACATTTTGGAAAGATCCATTTTCATTCCGATACAATTTATCGATGCCATGCCCTGCAATGGCGTGGACATCCAAATCCCCATCCCCATCATAATCAACCCACCCCGACCTTCTTCCAAAGGTGGAATAATTCAACCCAATGCTACCCTGGACCTGCGAGAAGGAAGAACCATTATTTCTAAAAACGATGTCATTAGTAGGAGCCCCGGAAGTTCTTGTAAGAAAAAGATCCAAATCCCCATCCTGATCATAATCACCCCAAGAAGCAGATTCCCCACCAGTAGTAAGTCCCAGTGAACCAGCTTGCTCGCTCCACCCATTTTCAGTATTTAGATAAAGCTCACTTGAACCATTCGAATTTGCGTGGATAAACAAGTCTTTTCTTCCGTCATTGTTTACATCTGCCCAAATCGCCGAACCTCCAACAAAATTATCGGCAGACAAAGTGAAAGTGCCATTGCCTTGGTTAATATGCAATTTGCCCCCGGTGTATAAATCAACATCCCCGTCATTGTCAAAATCTGCCCATGCACCCCCTCCCCCAACTGAAATTCCCGCCTCCGTTGTGACATCAGAAAAATAAGGTAATTCCAGCAGTGTCACTGTAAAATTACCCTCTGTAGTGGCGTTTAGCTCATCCTTTGCCTGTACCGTGATGGTGTAAGTCGAGGCATTGCTTTCGTAATCAAAAGTGGTAGCGGTGTTGAGCGTGCCGTT
>CBFIFQ010000152.1:0-2311 GCA_965661905.1 Opitutales bacterium | reverse complement strand
GGGTAATACCGGTACCGCCACCCGCACGGTCACCGTGGCCGATAGCACCGCCCCTGCCATCACCCTTCTGGGGGATGCTGGCGTTACCCACTTTAAGGGACTCACCTGGGTGGACCCGGGGGCCACCGCCACCGATGCTTTGGACGGGAACCTGAGCGATACCATTACCCGAACCGGCACCGTGGATGTAAACACCACCGGTGCTTACACCCTGACTTATTTGGTGTCGGACGCCGCGGGCAATGAGGCCAATGTGACCCGCACGGTAAATGTCGGCCTGCCGGCCACTCATGTCACCGATCTCAACGCCACTGTCAGCCTGGATATGATCTGGGTGCAACCCGGCACCTTTGTGATGGGCAGCCCGACCACGGAGACGGGCAGGGAGGCGGACCGGGAGACTGAGCACAATGTCACCCTCACCCAGGGTTTTTACCTGGGCAAGTATGAGGTGACCCAGGCCCAGTATGAGGCGGTGATGGGCTTTAACCCCAGTGAATTTAACGCCACCAGCAATGGGGACCGTCCGGTGGAAGATTTGAACTGGACGGAAGCCCTGGCTTTTTGTGAACAGCTGACCATCCGGGAACGCAATGCCGGTCGTATCCCCACGGACTGGGCCTATGTCTTGCCCACGGAATCCCAGTGGGAATATGCCTGCCGTGCCGGCACCACCACGGTTTACTCCTGGGGTGATGATATCAACTCCTCCCACGCCAATTATAACTGGGACGGAGATTGGAATACCGGTAGTGATTTTAAGCAAACCCGGGAAGTGGGGCAGTACGGGCCCAACCCCTGGGGCTTTTTCGATATGCACGGCAATGTCTGGGAGTGGACCGCAGACTGGTACGCAGCGGCGTACCCCACGGACAATCCGACAATCGATCCTACCGGACCCGCCTCGGGCTCGCTTCGGGTCACGCGGGGTGGTTCCTGGAACCACGGCGGGGCGTACCTGCGTTCGGCTAAGCGCCTCAGCTACCCCCCGAGCTCCCGCAACACCAATATCGGCTTCCGTGTTGGTTTCCAAAAAAGCCAGTAATGAAGAAGCGAGGAAAGTCTTGGCCCGAGGCGGAGCCGGGCCAAACGAACCGAGCGACGGGCGGAATAAAAAACAATTCCTTTAGCTTTTATAACAAGCCTGCAAGGTAAGGTGGCTAAAGTATCTTTTAACTATAGTTTTTTTCAAATACCCGCTTGCGGAGATCAGTTCCTGGAAGATGAGCTGAATACTTTTCTTACAAATAAGGCAGTGGTGGATGTCAGGCAGGAGTTCTTGAAGGCAGAGGGTGGAGCCCAGTGGTGTTTTAGCGTTCGCTGGCGTGAGGGATCACTTTCCAGGGATCCGCAGAAACGAGCCAAGGCGGTAGTGGATTACAAGGAACTTTTATCACCAGAAGATTTTGTCACTTTTGCCCGCTTGCGGGATATCCGTAAAGAATTGGCGAAAACCGAACAGGTGCCGGCATACGCAATTTTTACCAATGAACAGTTGGCTGAGATCGCCAAAATTCTTCCGGTTTCTGCTAATGCACTTTCTAAAATTGAAGGGGTAGGGGAAAACAGGGTTGAAAAATATGGGGGGCATTTTTTGAAAGCCCTCAAGGACGAAGCAAAGATAAGAGCAGAGAATGCCAAGCATTGAAAACGGGCTGAGCATGGTGGATTGAAGTCGGATGAAGCGAGTGGGTTACCTGATGCCCGAAATTGTGGAGTGGGAGAATTTGCTCCTGGCATTTTGCCGGGCGGAGCGAGGGTTAAGCGATAAACATGAAGCCGATGTGTATCGTGCAAACCTAGATGAGAATTTAAGATTTTTGGGTGACGGGTTGGCGGATGGAAGTTTCCCATTTGGAAAATACCACAGTTTTGAAGTGCGTGACCCGAAGACTCGGATGATACACGCCCCTGCCTTTCGTGAACGGGTCGCTCAGCACGCAATATTCAATCTTTGTGAACCCATAATGGAAAAAAAACTGGTTGATGACTGCTTTGCCTGCAGGAAGGGAAAGGGTACACATGGAGCGTTGAAAAGAGCCCAGTTTTTTGCCCGCCGATATAAGTGGTATTTAAAACTGGATGTGAGGAGGTATTTCGATTCGGTCGTACATTCACAATTAATTGAAATGCTTGGACGGGTGTTCAAGGATGCTCATTTGCTTAAGTTGTTTGCTCAAATTATTAGCGGTTACGAAAGCGAGCGAGGAAGAGGCTTGCCGATCGGAAGTCTAGCTTCCCAGTTTTTTGCCAATCATTACCTTTCCAAACTTGACCGGACTTGTAAGCAAGTTTTACGGGTGCCCGGATA
>CBFIFQ010000151.1:0-2314 GCA_965661905.1 Opitutales bacterium | reverse complement strand
AAAGAAACACCTTCCCCTCCTGTGGAAATATAGGTGGAACTGAAGGGATAAACATAGGAATATAAAAACCTGAATTCATGAAGCTTAAACTCCTTTATACTCTTCGGTAAATACATTTCTTCGAAACTGGTATTCCTGTCCAATTCCTGAAATAATTCAGCTGTATTGGGATCGTCAAAATCAGGTTCCACTCCTTCAAGCTCAGGCAAGAAATCAGGTTCTGGAATAGAAACAGCTTGAGCGTTTCGATCTACCCCTGGCTGGAAACCTAAAAAATCATCCACTTCGCCGGTGGACGTAAGAGCAGATTGCTCACCCTCCGCTCTTTCCTCTGGATTCCCTATTTTGGTATCACGGAATCCTGCTAAAGACTGAAAAGTTTGATCCTGCTCAGATACAAGTGAGGGGGGAGGCGGTTGCGGGTCCTGCGGGTTTATTGGCGGAGCATCGGGAATACCGGGCAACTCTTGGGAAGTCACAGATCGCAGTAAACTTTCTGCCCGGTTCACCCGTTCTCTTAAGTTTTTAATTTTGAGTGTGCGGGATGATGGCAAGGATTGACTCTTGGGTGGTGATAGAAACTCAGTTTGGTGGCGATCGCGGTCTGATGAAAAACCGGAGGGAGGTTTGGCACTCTTTGACTTGATAGCATCGAGTAAAGCCTGAGCCTGATTTAGGCGATTTTCAAAATCACTTCTTTTTTGATCAACATTTTCAGCCAGCAAAAACTTATCGCTCCAGGCCAAAAAGAAGAAAATTGTAATGTAATGAAATATTTTCATTCGCCCAAAAGCAGATACTTGGCAACCAATTGCTCTTTTACCTCATCTGAAAAAAAAGAATTGTGAATCTTGCTAAGTCTTTCAGAGAGGGTGTCATTTTGAGAAAAAACCAACTGATCCAAATTCTTCCATTCGTGTTTCTCGAAGTTGTAGGCTAGAACCGGATTTTGGTTCATTTCCAGGAAGCACCATTTTCCGCTTTCAAGATAGACATAAGGAAAAGTACTTTCGGAGATCCAAAACCAGGACAAGGCCGGGTGCCAGCACCACGAACTTACATCCGTGTATTTTTCATAATGCAGCCAGCCCAATTTAGTATGGTAGACTAAGCCGGGCTTGCCTTTATAAAAAATGCCGAACCATGAGGCCGAATGCCAAGAGTGATGCAACTCCTGGGATGAAATAAAACTAAAGGGACTGGAGTTGGAGGAAAGTTGGTTAAACTCTACTTCATCTATTTGGGGCTCCGATTCACCACCTGTGATGGTAATCTGGTCAGCAATCTCCTTAATCATTTCTGAAATCGTGGAAATTTGCTCTGCAACTGAAAGATTTGAACCCACACCGACGATGCTCTGCATAGAAACCTGCATCCAAGGTTTTTTATCCCCGGCTGTGATTGCGGAGCTCAAAGATCGATGCCCTTGGCTTGTTCCATCCACGAGAAGTGAATAGTAGTAATTCCGGAATCCATCCACCTTAAAATCTGCATCCTCCCATGATATGATAAGGTAAGACGGAAAACCGGACTGGTTCCAAAAATATTCTTCATGCTTCCCAGGCCGGTTGTAGTGATAATTTGAGAACCAGGAGGGTCCTTCGATCACTTGCTCAAATGTCTGACTTTCCTTCCAGTAAACAACCTCAAAATAGTGACTCTTGAATGCATCCAACCAATCTGTGCCAATAAAAGTAGTGAAAATTAAAGTTTCACTCTCCGGGGCATCGCCGAAATCAATAATTTGATCATCACGCAAGGAATACCCAGAAAAATTGTAACTGAAAAAATTATTCCTGATTACAGAATCGCTGGTTATATTTATTGCGTTTCTACCCAATGGGTCACTGATAGAAAATTCACCAGTGATATCCACAGACCAAAGAAGTCCGCAATTGCACCAAATGGTAACGGTGTAAAAAGTAATCTTTAAAAATTGGGCAAATTTTATAATCCAAATTTAACAAATCTAAATGTTTACAAAAGGAAAAAATTAAAAAGAAAACTTTGGGTCTTTGTTTTACCCTATCAAATAGGGAAAAAAACAACGCTATACAATGAATAGCACAGCAGTTAAAGTGGCTAATTTTATATTCTCACCTGATCTAAACCATTTTAATTGGCTTGAATCCCTGGCGACCGAAGTAACTAGTTGCTTGATCTTCTCGTCATCAAAGTAGTTTCGATTTACTTTTTATTAGCATACATTTCCAACTAACGGTAGCCTTTAGATCGGGATAGTTGGAGGGATGGTTTCATTGTTCTAATTACCGTAACACTAAGCAGCCGCACAACTTCATCCACCCATTATCTG
>CBFIFQ010000150.1:0-2319 GCA_965661905.1 Opitutales bacterium | reverse complement strand
AAGGCTTAGTATAAAATCATTAGGCACGAGGATGAGCCTGCCCATGTGTCTTCTTGAGTTTAGCAACCGATACATGAGTATAAATTTGAGTTGTGGAAAGACTTCGGTGTCCAAGCATTTCCTGGACTGCCCGAAGATCCGCACCGTGATCAAGCAAATGGGTTGCGTAACTATGCCTGAGTTTATGAGGAGTTAAATCCAACGGTAACCCTGCAGTTAAGAGATATTTCTTAAGGATTAGTTGCACACTACGGGCAGAAAGCCTACGCCCCTGAATGCTGGTAACGACTGGATCAGTAACTGCCGGCACCTGTTGCCTTATTTCCTGAAACTTACGAATTGACTTAATAGCACGATCACCCACGGGGCAAAATCGCTGCTTCCCCCCCTTCCCTGTGACTTTTAATAGTTTTTGCTCCCAGTTAATATCTCCATAATTCAATGAAATTAACTCACTTACCCGAAAACCACCACCATACAGGATTTCCAGAATCATTTGATCCCTAAGTTCTAAAACCTTTCCTTTTTCCGATTTTTTATTTTGTGAATTTGGTTGCTCAAGTAATTTCAATATATCCTTCTCCGTAAGATATTGAGGAAGTTTTTTTTCTGTTTTAGGGAGAGTTAAACTATGAAAAGGGTTGGATTCACAAAGATTCCTTTCCATACAAAATTTATAAAAATTTCGAATACCCGATACATGATTACGTAAGGTCACCCGAGAGATTTCCTGCTGAACCTCAATCAGATATGACCTCGCCATATCTTTGTTTATGTTCAAGAGATTACCTTCAGCGTAATTTCCATGCTTGCACCACTCTCGAAAGGACGAAACTGCATGCATATAATTCCGGCATGTATAAGTGGAAAGACGGCGGTGCCCTCTAAGGTATTCTTCAAATGCTAACAAAGCACTATTCAAACATGTTTCAACTTTTACTTCAGTCTCACCCATGAACCGATAAGCAGATCTACAATAAAAAAAATAATAGCAAGAAAGAGTACCCATATCACCAAAGTCATAACAAATCCCATACCTCCCTCGTGCCTGGTCAGATTCTCCCTGTGGTAGGCTTGGCTTGTGATATCATGCGGGGCAATGGGCACGACATTATGGGTTCTTTCTTCACGGCTACGAAGGGGTTTATTACGAGAAGTCACTTTATACCTATGGAAGGCAACCAATGGATTTGCAAGAAAGGAGAATAGATATTATTTTCGTATGAAAGAAGAAAGTAAGGCAATACATTCACCGCTTTTATCTTCTAAGACATAATGCCCTGCATCATTAAATTCATGGGAATCTAGGTGAGGCAAGTGCTTCTTCCACTGCTTTAGGTAACCAGGATGAAAGCAAAAATCTTTCATTCCCCAACAGGAGAGGACGGGTGTCTTTGCCAAATGCTTAATCGCAGACTCAGTTTCATTCAGTAAAGACCGAGTCGGGTGACCGGTCTCGTAAGGAATGTCTTTTACAAAACGCCAGACTGCCACACGATTCCTCCAATTGTTATAGGGTGCAAGCAGCCCTCTTTTAACTTCTGCAGAAAGCCCTTTCGCTGTGGCCATGAAAGTTGCAGGCCAGGCAAAGCCATTAAGGCCCCGAACGAAAAGGCTGCCAAGTACGGGAAGCCTGCAAAATAAAATTCGTTTGGGCACATCTTTGTCATTAAATGCCGCCGTGTTGAGCAATGAGAGTTTTTCAACACGATCCATTTGGCTTCGAAAAGCTGTTAGCCCAATAGCCCCACCCCAATCATGTACCACCAATGAAAACTGTTTGATCTGCAAGTGATCGAGTAATCCCCTGATATTTTCTGAATGGCTTTTTAAATCATAGGGGAAGTCTTCCGCGTGAGGTTTCTCTGAAAAGCCACAACCTATATGATCAGGAGCAATGCAGCGGTGAGTATTTTTTAATTCCTTGATTATATTCCTGTACATGAAGGACCATGTGGGGTTCCCGTGCAAGAACACCACGACGGGCCCATCTTTAGGACCTTCATCCAGGTAATGAATCTTATAACCATACTGGGTTATATGATATTTGCCGGAAAATGGATACTGACCAGAAAAATTCAATTAAAGCGACGAGTTTAAGGAAAGCATGATAGAAGAAAGCCCGCTACCTATTCCCATAAGGACAGTTTTTTTATTTCTGTTCACAGCATTACTTTCGCAGGCTAAGGTGTAAGTAATGGGGAGTGAGGAGGCACCGCAATTCCCGAGATTTTCATAGCTTGAAAAGTTTTTCGAAGAGTCAAGGCATAAGGCCTCAAAAACAGCATGGGTATGAGCTTTACCGACTTGATGGGTGAT
>CBFIFQ010000149.1:2016-2369 GCA_965661905.1 Opitutales bacterium | reverse complement strand
TCATAGATCAGGGCATCCTCGGTAGGTTTAGAGACTTTGTCAGTTTTTGATTGGCCTGAAGCCGAAAGCGTTGTGATAAGAAAACCGACAAGTAATCCCCTGGCGGTAAGGACTGCATTTGATGTGAACATTAAGAAACGCTCACAGGTTCTCTATGATAGTCAACGGAAATGATTCTTGAATTATTTATTTTTCCTAATCACACCGGGGATGAACAGCCGATGATTCTATCCCTTTGAATGGCGTAAACATAGTGTAATTTCCTTTTACGAATTCATTGAACTGGTGGCAATCCTCTTCATTTCCTGCAATGGTGATACCTTTATAGGCAGCTTTTTAATCCACTTGAGATC
>CBFIFQ010000149.1:0-2006 GCA_965661905.1 Opitutales bacterium | reverse complement strand
GTATGTTTTATCCGACTTTTTTCGGCTACCCAATCCACTTGAGATCTGAATGAGATTGATGGATGCAGTGGAATTTGTAACCATAGTTGCGTGCACGATTCTCAGAAAATTATTCTCTTTGATGGAGTGTGTGGGCTTTGCAATGCCTGGGTGGATTTTATCCTCAAAAGAGATCGGAAGAAAGTTTTTAAATTTGCCCCTTTACAGGGTGATTTTGCTCAACGTGCTTCCCCTGATGCTAGTAAGCGGCTCCATTCTGTTGTTTATATTACCGGTGGAAAAAAATATTACCGCTCCGGAGCAGCCCTTCGTATTTTAAGGGATTTGGGTGGGGCCTGGACTGTCTTTTTTATTTTCTGGCTGCTTCCTTTTTTTATTCGAGACTTTTTTTATACACTGATTGCCCGCTTTCGGTATCAACTATTCGGTAAGAGCGAAAGTTGCCGCCTTCCGCTACCCGAGGAAAGGGATCGTTTCCTTGACTGAAACTTTAACAGTCAAACCCCGAAGAGGATTAAGTTGACCTACTGGTTTTCAAGCTCCCTTTTGTTCAAATGAAATCGTTATCCCTGGTTGTTCTTTTCTTTTGGCTTTTTTTCCTGGTTCGTGGCTGGGCAGTAGATCCCTACATAGACGACCGCTTCTTTAAGAAAAACTTACAAAAAGGCTTGGAGAAACTGACCGAGTCCCAGGAATTCCTATCTCTAGCTGACTTAAAAAAACAGCTTTCGATGAAGCACCCGCCCTTTGCATATACAGCGGGTGGCCAGGTTTTAGACTCTCTGGATTCGATCTATGTGCAATGTAAAAAATCAGTTTTAGCTGTCGGGCGCTTGTATAACTGTGGGAAATGCTCCAAATGGCACACTTCGGTTGCATCCGGTTTTGCCATAGGGGCGGAAGGGATCATGGTGACCAATTATCATGTTATCGATCAAGTCGATGGCGAAATCATAGCGGTCATGGATTTTATTGGCCGCCTATTCGAGATTGAAAAAGTCTTGGCCGCAAGCGAAGGTGACGATTTGGTGGTTTTAAAGCTAAAGGACGCAAAATTAATTCCTTTGCCTCTCGGCCAGCCCGCTCATGTCGGTTCCGATGCCTGGGTGATTAGTCATCCTAATTCGTGCTTTTTTACCATGTCTAAGGGTTTGGTTTCCCGTTATCATATTCAACATCGAGATAACCTTAACCTGAAGAGAATGTCCATAACCGCAGACTTTGCCAAAGGTTCAAGTGGGGGGCCGGTATTGAATAAAAAGGGTGAAGTGGTAGGCGTGGTTTGTTCTACCGTTTCGATCCATTACAATCAAGTTGGAGGGCGGGATGCCAACCTTCAAATGGTGGTGAAGGAAAGTGTTCCTGTTGCGGTTCTTCATCAACTGTTAAACAATTGATCATTTTTTTCTGATTACCAAGGACTGGTTTTCAGACGGATAGAATCAGGTGGCATCCTATTTTATTATTGCAAGTAAATTGCAATAAGGGTAAGGTGAAATTCCTGTGAAATTTTTCCTGTCTACAGTTTGTTTAGCGGTCATTGGTTGCCTGACTGTATCGGTGGTTTCTCCGAAACTTCATTCCTCTTTGTTTCATTCAGATCAGGCATGCCCGCATGCTCAGAATGATAACCCTTGCCCTACCCACGGGGGGAATTCGTCTGATCAAAACCCTGGTGTATGTGCGGTTATTCTTTACGGAGAAGCGTCCGAGCATGCATTCTCATTTTTACAAGAGGGAACCCCAGCTCTCATCGACCTGGGTGTGTTCCTCGTAAAGTTTGAAAATATTTTTGCCTCTACCCGTTTGGGTGCAACATCGGCAAGGGGACCACCCCAGGCAGTTTAAAGACTTTTCCCTGCAACTCACTATCTATTACGGAGTATGTCTTGGCTCTCCGTTTTACTTACCAAGGGTAAGCCTAAATCAATTATATCATGGTTTATCCTACCAATCTTTAAACTTTACTAGATGAAAATTTTATCAATCCCTATAATTTTAGCCTC
>CBFIFQ010000148.1:0-2390 GCA_965661905.1 Opitutales bacterium | reverse complement strand
ACGCACTCATGGCATAAGGGTCAACCTGGACTGCTGGGACTGCGGTGCCTGAGTCATTCCCTCCAGAGACAGAAAATGTGCCACTACCCTGATCCATTACAGAGTTGAGGGAAGAATCGGCATATTCCGCCCATTCGAAAGTGCCGGCCGAAGAAGAACTAAATCGTAGAGTCTCCACTTCCGGTGCCGGGTTAGGCTCGTTTTCAAAGGTGTAAGTAACTACACCAACATCATTAGAAATTTTCTCGTATTCGTAATAAGTCCAATCTTCTCCGTCGCTCACCGTTCCGCCAGAAGCGAAAGTGGCTGTTTCTGTCTCACCATTTCCTACATATTCTATTTCGTACCCTGCAATAGATAAGGGAGCAAACCCTCCATTCAAATCCGTCAATGAAAAAGCTCTATTTGAGTCATTAGTAATCACGCCACCTGACGAAGATGTAAAAGTGAGGTTAAAAACATCTGACTCGCCCCCCGGGTAAGGTTTGGTAAAGACTCCACTATTATCTCCTGTTTTCTGATAACTGTATTCCCGACCTGGGCGTAGTTCATTTTCTTCCACATCATGCTCATCCAGGGTACTGTCCGTTTGAAAAATATAATAGGTATCAGTTTCGTCTATCTTGTACCCCACCAACGAATCAGGAGCAAACCCAGCATGTAGAAATAAAAACGGAAGTGTAATGCATATAGTTGAAAAAAATAACTTCATAAGTCATTGATTAATTTATTAATTATTCTTAATCAATAATTTTCTTCAGCATCGAAAGCTAACCGGATTCTTTACAATTAAAGAATGATAATTTACCGAAACGATTGATCCTAAATTAATAATGGAGCCTTCATAGAAACCTGGTGATTACCCAGGCCCTAGAATATTTTAATGATTAAATTCCCGCCAGGCTTGGCCCTGATTGCTCCAATATAACAGCTTGCCGCCGGAAGGATAAAAATAAAGCCACCCCTGCTCTTCCTGAGAATAGACCCACGGGTAGTGGTCGAACCACATCCAATCCTTGGGATTTGCTTTGGAATAGTAATACTCCTCCGCCGCCACACGGGTGGTGAAATACAACATACTCACCTGATTCACTCCATCATCTGCGACAGAACCCAACCCGTTGCTATCCTGAATGATATGTATGGCACCATCCTCAACCCCTACCACATTATAGTACTGATAAACACTTTCGGTTACCCGTATATATCCATTTTCATCAACTATGTATGGATGATTGTAAGTTTCATTTCCATTCACCTCATCAACCATATCGAACACAATTAATTTATTCCCATTATCAAACTTTGCCGTTCCCTTCTTGGAGACTCCATCTTCGCCAACTCCTAAAGCCCACAGGGTGACCCCATCCAAAGTGCTGTTCCACTGGTATTCATCCCCCACCTTCACGACCACTGGCTTTCCGCTTGAGTCGGATACCACGGTTACAGGGTCGGGATCTGTCGATGTCTGACTCCGGCGGAGTACACGGACATGATCTAGGTAGACGGTAAAGGGTTGATTGATTTCGTTCATAGCCCGAACGATGAAGTGCTCACCGACATCCGAATAGGGAAATTCCCCGATCAATTCCCCATTCATGTAAAAAGAGATTTGGGAATCACCTCGAATAAATGAAACCCGGTAAGAGGAATCAAAGGAAATGCTTTTGTCGATTCCCTGCTCAACTCCGGTAGTCGGGTCCTTAGCATCAAATTCTAGGGTCGCTGCCAGTGAATTATCCGCCCATAAATCCATATTAAAAGGAATGGCACTTTCTTCTTCACTATCACTTTGTGAATTAAACATTGCTTGATAATTCACAGCGTATAAACCAAAACCCATTTGGTTGGGCACTCCCGACGGAATCGAAAAAGTCAGCTCAATCCCTTCTAGATTTTGTGATTCCTTAAATTCCAAAATACTGTGCGGGCTTTGGCTGGTGGGGTCACCATCTGATGCATCCGAAGAAATTGCCAGCATCGCACTGGTGGCAACATTTACACTGCTTGAAGAATTTGGCTGCCCCGTGAATTTCAGTTTGCCGCCTTCAAGAACAGGGAACTCTCCTCCATCCCATTTTGCCAGATCCCATTTACTGGAATCAAGCGAGCCACTGCTAAAGTCATCGTAGTCTTCCCATTTTCTTACTATGCGAACGTTTTGTGCATATGCCGAATAGGCCTCGCCAGCGTCATTCCAGGCTCGAATTACAATGGAGTCCCGGGAAAAATTGGCGGAAGAAAATTCTGCAACCTTGCCCCCATCCACAAACATGAGAACTTTCCCCTCCTCAAAAATAAACGCAAAGGTATGAGAACTTCCGGCAGTCGTGGAAAGTTCATTACTTATAAATTCTCCAGTATTGGGATCCACATATTCGATGTCTATG
>CBFIFQ010000147.1:0-2416 GCA_965661905.1 Opitutales bacterium | reverse complement strand
CAGAAGAAGCCGCATTGTTTGACCTAGACGCTGGTGGAAGCGGGACGTATTCAACTGTCAATTTTTCTGAGTTTGGTACGTTGAATTTTTACCAGCCTACAACGGGTGCCACAACAGCTAATGTGACAAATGACGCTCCTGCCTCATACACCAGCCTTGACCAATACATGGACAACCCAGATTCTTTTCCGGATGTTGACTGGGACCAAGACCAGCTAACGTCAGGCGGCAAGATGTCTTTATTCCCAACGCCAGACAAGCAATACACCATATTCTTTCAGTATCAAAAGTCTGCAACGACATTTAGAAACGACCCTTTGGGGCCTGACGATTTTCACATTCTTTTAGAAGAGTGTGTGTTATCGCATGCTGAGAAAGACTTGAGTGACGCTTACGGGATTCATCGTCAAACATACATGGAGCTTTTGGAAAGATTTATTGAGCATGACAAAAGGATGTATCCTGAGACATTCCAGAACATTGGTCAAATGAGAGAATACCCTTATCAAACTCAACATGGACAATTCGGGACGGATCCCCGGCACTCTTTGAATAACTTTACTATCGGACACGACAACAACAGCCCTTAATGTATGCACTATCAATTTATTGAAATTGGCACAAGTGATTTTAAAACTGAAATCGAGTTTGCTACGGAAAAAACGAGGGGCGTGTCTATTGAACCTGTGCGGCATTACTTTGACCGTTTGCCAGATCGTAAAAATGTCCATCGGTTTAACTGTGCTATTGGCAAAGACCACTGCTCGGTTGAGATGTTTCATGTTAATCCCAAGTACATCGATTCAAAGCAAGTTCCAAACTGGCTTAGGGGGTGCAGCACGGTTGGGAATCCACACCCAACGGCGAAAAGATGGCTTAAAAAGTCTGGCTTAGAAGCTGAGGATTTCTTTCTAGTTCAGCCCGTCTGCATGCTCACCTTACAAACAGTCATAGAGGCATGCCGAGTATCTTCTTTGTCACTGCTAAAGATCGACACGGAAGGAATGGACTCAAAAATAATATTGTGGTCTTTTGACCAAATACGAAATCTGATGCCTGAAAAGATAGTGTTTGAAATCAATGAATTAAATGACGAAGAGACGACCGAAGAAGCCATTAGGAAGCTAACGGCTTTGGGTTATCAAGAAATTCATAGGGGTAGAGACATTGTCTTGAGGAGGTCCGCGTTATGCTATCATGGCAAGTAGAGGAAGAAGCAAAATACAGTCGGTTGTATCGGAATGGATACCCCGCAGGCCGCCCCCTCAAGTGCATCCGCTACTTTGACATTGACATTGGTTCAAAGCTTATAGACCTGGGCTGTGGAACTGGCGAGCTGTCAAAATCTTTTAAAAACTACACGGGTGTTGATCTCTCGTCTTACATAATTGAGCAAAACAAGATTCTAAACAGCGGAGACTACTTTGAGTCATGCCTTACGGATCTCAGCGGCCTTGAAGGCGATGTGTTTGATGTGGGTGTATGCTTCGATGTTCTAGAGCATTTACCACCTGATCGTGTTCAGGAAACTATTGAAAGCATTTCCAAATTAAGTGTTGGGGCGATGTATTTCGCGATATGCATCAGGAAGTCAAAGAAACTTGACCAAGATGGAAACAATCTTCACCTCACGATAAGGAATGACAAATGGTGGAAAAATGAATTGGTGAAACATTTTGAAGTCGAAACTTTCGGTCGCTGGAAAGACTTGGTCATGTGCCAATGCAGAAACTAGACAGCAATGAGATCTGGATTGTGGGAAATGGGCCATCCACGGTTCAACAAGATTTGACAAAGCTTTCAAACCGAGTGACTTTTTGTTCTAACCAGTTTTTCCTACACCCTGGAATCGCATGGGATCCGACTTTTTATGCTGTTGAAGATCGTCGAGGGATCGCGAATCACCATGAGGTTATTTGCCAGCGTATCCCCAAATCCACAAAATGCTTTTTTGAGGTTGGTGCTGAAAAAATGGTAAATGGTCTTGACTCTACTTTTTTGAAAATTGAAAGAAACCACAGAAGGCTTCGATTTTCTTCATCAAATGAAACCTACTTTAGCGGTTTTTGCGTTACATACCTGCAGATGCAGATCGCGTATCAGCTTGGGTTCAAGGTGTTAAATCTTATAGGGTGCGACCATAGTCGTGGCCATTTTGTCTCGGAAAACGAGTACCACGGTGGAAAGCCCCATAACAACCAGCGACTCAAAAGAAGTAGGGATTTTATTGGATTTGGAGTGGATTGGTTGAAAAACAAGGGAGTAAAAGTGCTTGACTACACTTTAAATGGGAATCTAAAGGTGGTCCCCAAAAGAGACTTTTCATTAATAAATTGAATCTCAACCAGTGTTTTTGGTAAAACCCAGCATGCCCATTTCAAAAGAAATTCCGTTTACCCTGCGTTGGCCTTCTGGA
>CBFIFQ010000146.1:0-2451 GCA_965661905.1 Opitutales bacterium | reverse complement strand
TAGTGAATCAGCTTATGGGTCTCGGTGCGTATCCCGATCATTTCCGGCAGAGTGGTTCCATGCTGGTAAAAATGATAGTACGATTCGTCGCGCACCTTTTCCTGACGCCCTTCGAGAATTCCCCGAAGCGAGTGCCCCTGCATATCACCTGGGATAGGCAATCCGGCATAATCGAGCAGGGTGGGAGCGAGGTCCACATGGTTAACCATCGACTGGTGCACCTGCTTAGGCTTAATTTTTCCAGGGAAGCGGACGAGCAGGGGTTGGTGAAGGGGATTCTCGTACATCCACTGCTTGTTGTAGAACCCGTGCTCGCCTAAGGAAAACCCCTGGTCAGATGTGTAGATCACCAGGGTATCTTTTTCCAGTCCGCTCTCCTTTAAATAGTCGAGCACCCGAGCCACCTGATCATCCACCGATTTAACCAGCCGGTAATATCCCTTTATGTATTCCTGGTACATTTTACGGGTCAGGTCATTTCGGGAAATTCCCGGGTTTTCCTTTTCAATTCGTTCCCGCATATCCTTAAAGACGGGCTTAAGAATGATGCGGTTGTTTCTCATAATCTCCGAAATCGCTTCAGGTGTTCTTCCCTTGTAGTCATCCAGCAGGGTCGGCGGTTCGGGGATAAAAACATCTTTGAGGAAATCCTCGTAGCGGGTGGGAGGTGTGTAAGGTTCGTGGGGTGGTTTGGGGTGGAGCAAGAGGCAGAACGGTTTGCTTGGGCCGCGCTTTTGCTTGAGCCATTGGATCGCTTCCGTCGTGATCACCTCATTGTTATACCCCTTAATTTTGCGCCCACCATTGAGTGCTTCTCTTTGGTTTTTTGGGCTCCAGTCTATCCATGGATGGTGGGGCTCAAATACATTGGGGTCCCATGGTTTTCCCTGCATTTTTTGCACGCAAAAATAATCAAAACCAGTCGGGCGGGAGAGCAGGTGCCACTTACCAAAGAGTGTGGTCTCGTACCCTGCTTTTTGTAAAAGCTTGGGGAAAGTCTGTTGGCTTCCATCAAAGCGTTGGTTTAAGTGGGTGACTCCATTGCGGTGGGAATATTTTCCGGTAAGAGCCGCGGCCCGTGCCGGGGTGCAAAAAGAGTTGGGGGTGAGGGCATGCTCAAAGCGCATACCTTCGTTGGCAATTCGGTCAAGGGCAGGGGTTTGGATGTCTTGGTTTCCGTAACAACTCAGTGCCTTTTTGGCATGATCATCAGAGAAGATAAGCAGGATATTGGGCTTTTTTGCGGAGGTTGTACTCATAAGCAGGCAATAAGCAGCAACCGGAAGAATCTTTCCAAAATTTAATCTATTCATATTTTTACCTCATCACTCCAAGGCTCATTCAATTTTGCCAACAATTTTTATTTTAAAAGAAGGGTTCTCTGGGAAAGCGGTGTAAGTAGAGGTGTTGGAAATGAGAAGTTCCTTGCTGGAGGGTGGGCCACTTGGACTGACTTCCCATGATGACTCCCACCATGTGCGTACTATCGTTTGTCATCTAAATGGTTTGTAAGAAGGAACGATTCTCGGGCAAGTCGATTCGGTAGGTGGTCAAGTCGTGATCAACTCTCAAAAGAATTGACCGAGTGATTGGTCAATGGATTAATCGGATTTATGACTCGTTTCTTGATTCTTCTGTTTGCATTCTCGTTTTCTCTTTTCGCCAAGGAACCGATCCGTACATGGACAAGTGCTGATGGGCGAACATTGGAAGCTCGTTTCTTGGAAATGGTCGGGAGCAAGGTGCGGATTGAAAATACTTCGGGTCGAAAGTTTACTGTGCCCTTGACTGGGTTTTCATCTGCCGATCAGGAGTATGCCAAGAAGGCATATGGGCGTGCCTTGTTCGTTGATCCACAGCCTTTTGACGACGATGGTCGGGGAGGTGTGATTGTGGCTGCTGCCAAAGGCAGGGTGGAAGTATTGGTTCCTCCATGGGGTAGTTACTCAGAAGTGAAGCCTGCAGCTCGGGCGGTGATCGTGGGAGAATCCATTGCCTCAGGTGCCACTCTTACCACTGGAAGCGGTTCATCTGCCGACTTGCTACTAACGAATGGAACCTTGGCTCACTTGGGTGCAAATACGAAGCTGGTTCTGACTGCCCTGTACCAGAAGAGTTTTAGCGGTACGAATCAGAAGGCAAGCGAGTTGACCAGAGAAGTTAGCCCTAGTCGTACCGCTCTCAAATTAGAGAAAGGTGATTTGGTGGTGGAGGTACGAAAGCTAAACAAAGAATCTTCCTTTCTCATTAGCACGCCCATTGCCCATGCGGGGATACGGGGTACCCAATTCAAAGTAAAAGCGAGTGCCGACTCCGCCGAGCTTTCGGTATTGGAAGGGCGTGTCGACTTTTTAGATGCAGAACAGACTGCTACTGCAGTTGAGACAGCTAAGAAGGCAGGTGCAGTCAAAGGCGCGCCTGCTAAGTTGGAAGATATGAGTGCTTCGGAAC
>CBFIFQ010000145.1:0-2460 GCA_965661905.1 Opitutales bacterium | reverse complement strand
TGGTTGTCCCTTTTTTTGCTTTGGATTGCAAAAATAAGCCTAACCGTTCCTGCACCCCTCCTCCAATTTGGATAAAAATGTTAGATGGATCGACCTGCTCAATTTTTTGAAGCAATTGTTTATCTTCGATCCTGCCCGACTTAGGATAATGCGGAGCAATGTAAACAGAATTTTCATCAAAATGAGGACCATACCTTGAAACTAGCCAAGCCAACATAGAATCCGATTCTTTCTGATTGGGCATGACCCAAAGAGCTTTTTCTTGGTTCCAGTCAGTGCTCTGAAGGAATTCCTGAAGAAAGGCCAGTCCGGATACCCGGACTAATGATTTAGACCGAAAAAGCTTACTCCACAAGCAAATCAAACCACTATCCAAAAGAGGAATCTCTGCACTTAGCAACGCTTCGGCATAGCCCTCTGTTACTAGTAAATCACTGGCCATCCCTGGTCCAGATGGAGCAACGACTAGACCTCCTTCACGGGCCAGTTTGCAGACCGAATCCATACTGCCCTGAAAAAATGAAATTCCAAGAATTTTCTGGGTTTCTGGATGCAAGCAACAATATCTCCTAAAAATTAAAACTCAAAGCTGCGTGCAAGATTAACAAGCTGATTTTGGAGGAAACAAGATTTGCCCAATCGTCCTAAAAACAATTTCTACATCCAACCAAATTGACCAATTCCCAACATAGTTAAAATCCATCTCAATCCGCTTATTTACAAGTTCAGGATCAGTAAATTCTCCTCTTAATCCCCGACACTGGGCAGGACCTGTCACCCCTGGCTTTACAAACTGGCGAATGCGGTAAGCTTTGTAATCACGCTGAAATAAATAGTCGTGCTCAGCCAGATAGGGCCTCGGACCAACCAGGCTCATTTCTCCCTTTAGGACATTTATAAACTGGGGGACTTCATCAATACTGAATCTTCGCATCGTTCGTCCAAAAGAAAAAATACGGTCATCTCCCAAGCTTGCTTGAACCGATTCATCCCTTTTCCCTTTGGGTGCAAAATGCATGGAACGAAACTTCCAAATCACAAAACGCTTTCCCCCAAGTCCCACCCGTTCCTGTTTAAAAAACAAGGGCCCTGCGGATTGAGCACTTTGAAATACCTTAACAAGCAAAGCCAAGATTGGAAACGCAAACAACAAAGCAGGGATGCTTATGGAAAGATCAAAGAGTCTCTTCAGCATCTGATTAAAGGGGCTATCCAAAGGCTCATTTAAAAGAGTAAAAAATTGACGACCAGATTCTTCAACAAAAACCAAGCGGGAATCAAACAAACCGGACATTGAATTGAAGATCAGAATACGACAACCATGCTTGGCAGCCAAATCTGCGACCTGAGCCACCCACTCCTCTTTTTTGCGGTCTGGCACGACGACCAATTGCTGAACATCATTGGACTCAAGATACTGGTCTAAGTCTACAAAATGACCCAACCAAGGCAACTTTTCATGCTTAGGTTTTTCCGCAGTGGATGTAAAGCTACCAACAAAAGAAAAACCATGAGACTCCTGATTTTTCATCCATCCAGTTAAATCATCAAGTGATTTGTGGTACCCAATAATAAGTGTTTTCCGGTTAATACCACGAAAACCGATAATTCTCTTGAAAATGCCAGGTAAGGCAAAATTTGATAAGACCAAGACAGGCCAGGTACCCAAGACAAAAAAGCCAAGAAACAAACGGCTCGTCTCTTTATCCTTGGTTGCGAAGTAGGCACCAAATACAAAAAAGGCGATAACCGCAGTCTGGAAATTGGATTTGGAGAAGGAATCACGAATCCGTTCCCAACCATTTTTAATAAAAAAAGCTCCGTAGTTTTGGAATGTACCAAAAGATGAAACCAACAAGCCAGCAATGGCCACTAAGGCATAATTCCAGGGCAAACTGATCAGAGAAAACCCCCAACTCTCCCATGCACTTACACTTAGCCAAAACCAACAAAAGCAAAGCATAAAAATACTAAATTTATGAAGCAAAAGGTGACCCTGGTCTCTGTGGTTAGGCATGATAGGCAAATCTTTAAAATACTTATATTTTTCACCTCAGGCAAGAAAGGATTTGATCAATTTTTATTTCCCCTTGCTCTTTTCATTTTTTTTTGAAATTAATGAAATTATGGCAAATAAAGCCTACCCCAAAGTAATCTCCAAAAAATCAGCTCCGAAGGAGTTAGAATTAGAGTCTATTGATTTTTTTGTCCGTCTCATGAGCCTTCTTGGGCTCCCACGATCTGTGGGTGAAATCTATGGACTTTTATACATCAACCCCCATGCTATGTGCATGGAACAAATTGTGTCCAAACTTGAGATCAGTATTGGGTCTGCCAGCCAGGGACTTAAAACCCTCCGATCTTTGAAAGCGGTCAAAACAGCCTACATTCCAGGGGACCGAAGGGATCACTACCTAGCGGAAAGTGAATTTCGCCGGTTATTTTCAACTTTTTTAAAAG
>CBFIFQ010000144.1:0-2540 GCA_965661905.1 Opitutales bacterium | reverse complement strand
CCATTGGGTACCATCTATGCGAACAGTAAAGTTTGTGCCGTCGTAGGAAATAGCCAGAAGGCCAAGATTATTTTTGAGCGAAGCGGTAGCTGCCTGATTGCCCTCATGCCCGAAAGCAGAACCTGATGAATTAACCAACCAACTTCTAACCTGTGGAGGATTCCAATTACCGTTACGCAAGCCAAAGTGCCAAGCCGTTGTGGTTGAACCGTTAACATTGGTTGTTTTTCCGAATGAATACTGCCATCTGGTATCACCGTTCCAGTGCCAGACCGCAAAAACATGAAGTTTGGACCAAGCGTCCATACTGGTTTCACTATTTTCAAGAGTAAGCCTGTCCCCATTTAAATCAGCAGCAGGCTTGCTGTTTATTAGAGAGGAATTCCAATAAGGTGTTCCAGTCGCAACCACGGCATGGTGATTATTTCCGGATAAATCATACCATTTTTCGAAAGTTTCTCCGGTGGATGGAGAGGTGCCATCTGCTTTGGCAAAGTTTTTTGCATCCGTAGCATCCAGCCATGCACTGAGGTTTCCATAAACCCCGGGCGTCCACCCTTTTTTAGTAAGCAGGGCTTCTTCGGCATTGGCAGGCCATCCTTTTACCCACAGGGATGTGGAAAAGCCGGAACCTCCATCAAACACATCCTCGGTTCCAGCTGTGGTGATCGTAGCGGTCAGTGCATCGCTAAGATCGAGAGATTTTCCCGTGCCAGTTGGGCTATCTGTGGAAAATCCGGAAAGTGATGGGGGAGCGATCTGGAATTTGTTGGTTAATCCCCATTTATCCGCCAAATATCCTTCGATTAGTGAAGCATCCTCCGTGCTTGCTCCATTCATCACAATCACTTCGTGCAGGTTGCCCATCAAATAACCGCCTGGAGTAGCGAAACCACCACCTGCAAAACGACCTCCAATTCCAGACTTGTTGGTCCCGGAATAAGTAATCGAGCCGGTATCAGCGAAATTGGATAGCTCACTACCGTTGATTCGTAGGTATCTCACATCGTTCTTTCGATAGCCGGAAACAATAAAGGTATCATCCGTAAGGTCCGGTGAACTGGATGTAGTGGGATCGTCAGTACCTCCAGAGCCACGGATGGTAAAGCTCATCATTTCAGAACTGCTTCTTTGACGAAGTTGCCAGCCGGTGTTGGATTCCCCATGAAAACTGGCAATTACATTGGACCAGTTGCTTAAAGCATTCCATTTTACCACCGCAAATACACCAGGTTCTTGCAATCCATTGAAGGGGTCATTGGTCACCTGCATGATATCCCCGCCATCAAAGGTCAGTTTTTTATCGCTCGCAGAATAAGTGGGCTTGGCAGAGGCCGTGGATTGGGTGGCGTGGTTGCCATTGCCACTCTTATCTGACCATTGGCTGACTGCGTTGGAGGAGTGGGTGATGGTGCCAGCGGAGGATGCATCAAACCATGCAACCGCATTTTTTGCCGGATTAGTGCTTACATCTCCGTGTCGATTATTTCCGGATGAATCTAGCAAGTTGCCGTCCAGTTTCCACCAACCCTTTAGGTTGGAGTAGCCAATCGCATCGGTTTGCTCACGCACCGAACTGGTCACGGTGGTGAATGCAGTGGTGCTATTTGCCCAGTCGTCTCCCTTGTTGGCCGTGTTAGTTGCCCAGGTGCGGAAGTAGTAGGTGTTTCCACTGGTCAATCCTGTGAGGGATGCCCGTAAATTGGTGCCTTCAGGTGCATTACTTATGGTTATACTTGAGTCCCAGTTGGATGCATTGGTTTCCCCGTCGTTATCTCCCCAATAAAATCTTACGGTGGTGGCAGCATTTCCATTGTCGGTCAATACGACCTGCATATCTGCGGAAGTGGCGGCGACATTGGCAGTGGATTGAGAACCAAGTGTAGGAGCACTGGTATTGATCGGGGTGGTGAAGGATTGTACGCCAGACCAGTCAGTTATGCTTAAGGTGTTTGTTTTATAAGTGTGGCTACTGGGCAGAAGGGAGGTTAATCCCCACTTGTGTGCCAGGTACCCTTCAAGTTTTTCCCGGGAGGTATCGTTTCTCGATTGGAAGGCAAGAACCTCGGCCAAATCACCTCGGATATTATAATTACTACTTCCCGACATAATTCGGAAATATGTATCACTACCCAAGACATAGGAGGACGCTGTTCCTGAATTTACGGTGGTTCCATTCATGTAAAGTTGAATGGTACTTCCGATACGATGAAGCCCAATTAAGTTCCACACCCCTCCTTTATTCGTGCTTGAACCTCCAGCGGTATGAGTTAACCAAAGACTGTTGAGGTGCCAGCCACTTGGCCCAGTAATTAAAGCTCTTCCTCTGTAATAACCACCATTACCGGAACTGAAGCGCAGTGCATAACTCCCCCCACCTAAAGCGAAAATAGCCGAAGCATTAGAATGGAGTGTTTGGGAAGAGAGGGGTTTGACTAGAAACAGCCAGGTTTGGTCATCGTCGGTGATGGTGGAGGATGTTTTCTCGTAGAAGTCCTGGTTTGCCGTGTTGAAGGTAAGTACATTTAACCCATTTTGAG
>CBFIFQ010000143.1:0-2624 GCA_965661905.1 Opitutales bacterium | reverse complement strand
CCTGGTAAAGAGGGTTTCGGAACCTTTACCGCCTGCCCGAAACAAAAGATCCCTGAAGTTAAAAAAAGGTAATACCTAATCAATCGAAATCTCGTAAAAAATGAATTCATTGGTTCTTTATTTAATATAAAATCAAGGATTGGTCATTTTGCCGATCGAAATATTCCCTCCGAACTGGTCAAAGCTGGGGCGGTCATTCATCAGGTTTCCACCTGAGCGAACATTCTCAATAAAATTGACCCGGCCCAATTGCTGCTCCAACGAAACCCCGGTTCCAAAATTAGGGTATCTTCCATCAATGGGTCCCTTCAGGCTGTTAAGCTGCACTGCGGTGGCACTGGGAAAATCTACATTGCTAAGCCTTATGGTCGTGGCTTCCATAATCAGGCTGGGCAGGGACTGGCTAAGTTGCAACCCATCCACATCCAAGTTCCGGCTGGCCCTTAAGTGTACCCGGTCGGCTGCGGTAATGCTTACCTGATTAAGTTGTAAATCCCGCAAACTACGCAAAGCCACTTCCCTTGTACTCTCCAGGCTTACTTCCTGCATAAGCACGTCCTCCCGGGCAGATATCACAAGGTCGGCCAATGTGGATTTTATACTCGTTCCCTTTGCCACCTCAATCGCTCCACCGCTGGCTGCAATAAAACGCACGCCATCCATACCATCGGCTTGTAAGTTGATCACGCCATCCAGGGTCAGCTTATCCGTCGCACCCATAAGCAAGCCGGTTTTATCTCCCAGCATCTCCGTAAAATTATAACTCTCAGAACCCAGGGAAAGAGAGAGCCCACCCAACACAACCGGATCACTCCCCGCATCCAGCGAATCCAATAATAGCTGTTCGTACAAACTCGACACATCGGAGAAAAATGGATTCTCCAATGCCTCCGCAGAACCTAGGCTTTTAATTTCTGCAAAATCGCTGGGGAGGCTGTAACTTTTCGATAGATGGTTTCCTACCTCCGCTACATTTATCCAATCCTCTGTCCATTGCCCTCCGTTTAATTCTTCTACTTTTTCAAATACTTTTAGGTTCCCCGAATCTCTTAATTTATCTCCCAGTACTAAGACCTGACTATCCATTTCATTAGTCACCAAGGGGTCAGGAACATTTTCCGAATTCGCTCCATTCACACTGCGAGTGGAAAGCACATCCAGCACCATTTCCTCCGTCATATCACTCCCAAGCAAGCTCAAAAGCATGGAATCTTCTAATGCCAAAATTTTCACTCTCGCCTGACGAGAGTAGCCAAAAAATATGTTGGCTTTTTGTGGGTTAAACTCATCCATGGCAATGAGCCTGCTCACCACACCGATCGATTCTCTCATCATTGCGGCCTGAACAGATTCAGAAAAAGAATAAAATTTCGTGAGATCAGCTTCATTAAAATTGAACTTGGAAAGCTGACTTGCCGAAGCACCACTTGTTTTTCCTGTTTTCCTGGTTTGCTTTGCATCAGGGTCACTTTCCAAAATTTCATCAATCTTGGGCTGCTCTGGCTTTGCATTACTTGGAGCTTTCGTCTCAGGTTTACCCCCAGACTTCGATTCAGTTTCTTTTTCCTGTGATGAGTCCTTCTCTGCTTTCCTCGCTTCACTCCTTGCTTTTCGTCTTTCCTTGGCCTTGGCCGTGTTTTTATTCATAGCCTTGGAAACTCTTTCGAGCTTTACCTTACCACTTACTTTAGTCGCAGCTTTATTGGTGGTATTTATGGCCTTGGCAGCAACAGGATTTACTGGACGGGGCGATACAGCTCCAGTACTGGTGACATCCAAACCCTGTCCCTGGCTGACTGGAGTCGGAGAACCACCCGGAGGAGTAAAGGCAACGGTCGATTCTGTCACATCCAGCTTAATACCTTTTCCTGGCGAAACTCCCAACTGGAATTCAGTACCTCGGATACCTGCAGTACCTATCGGTGAGTTAATGTCAAAACTTGAACTTTTTGATAGTTTTTTTGTTTTCACGATAAGAGAACCAAGATCCAGATCAATTTCCACCTGCGAAGAACTCGGTTCATTTTCCAAATCGGCGACTTCTTTCGAAGCAGCATCAAAAGGCTCCTGATTAAACAAACCAATGGTCAGTTTTGTTTTTTCAACCACGGTTAAAAGGGTGCCATTGGACAAAAGAAGAGTTGCCTGAGAGGACTCCGTTACTTCAAGCCTATCGCCCTCGGCCAAAACATCTCCCAGTTGGACTTTTACCTCAGAGCTATCAGGCTCAAAACTTTTCACTTCACCCTCAACAGCTACAACAATTACAGCCCCCTTATTTTTCTCAGCGATGTCCGGATCCTGAGCACCAAGTTGAGTGCTTTCAAACAAAATTGAAAAATAAAGGACTAAAAGAGCGATTTTTGCCATGGTATCTTTTCTTTTCATATTAAACTCATCTTTATTGTTTTACCTCTTTCTTATCCTTGATCACCCACTCACTATCGGAATAACGAAAGAAGATAATTTGGCCTTTGGACTGGCCGTAAAAATAAAGCCAGGACTGCCAGTCATTGGCATAAAGAAAAGGATAGGTCCCCTGCTCTGTCCAGGCCCAGCCCGTTGCCTCGGTCCACAACCAGACACCACCTCCCCTTACCGGCATGGCATAGGCCCACCCCAGG
>CBFIFQ010000142.1:0-2731 GCA_965661905.1 Opitutales bacterium | reverse complement strand
AAGCCGTGCCATTCTTTTTCCATTGGTAGGTCAGGTATTTTCCTTCCGCGGATACGGATAAGGAGACATTGGTGTCTGCAAAAACGGTTTGTGCCTGTGGTTGGGTCGTAATTTCCGGTTTTAAATATTTGAGAATTTGATCGCTCAGTTGAGTCGTGGTGATGGATCCATTTGTCACCGTGCGATTGACCACCGTGGTCGAGCTCGCTCCAGGGGACGGAACCGCTTGATCACCTAATTCATACAAGGACTTTACCTCAAACGCTGACAAGGCTCGGTTATAAATGCGTACATCGTCAATAAGGCCTTCGTAATATTCACCATGAGTTGGTACATGAGCGATCCGTAGATTAAAATTTTGACCATTGTATTTAAACCAATTCAAAGTGGAGTCAATTTCGATGAGGCCGTTAACGAATATCTTAACAGGATCGGCTGTAGCACCCGAATCCTCAACAGTTATTAGATAATGAGTCCAAGTGTTTGAGCTCATGTTAAAATTCCCCAATTTGGCACCAACAGAATGTACATCAACTTTAGGACTACCCTGGTAAATGTAAAATGATGTACCGCCAACTTGCCAAGTATCTCCAGATACCCCAAGAACTCCTCCTTGCGTATCTGTTGTTTTGATCCATGCAGACCATGTAAAATCTTCGTTGTAGGAACCACTTAAGTTAGTACGAACCATGTCATCTGTTCCATCAAAGCTCAGAGCACCTCCAATTTTTCCTTCTGTCCAAGTTGGACCATTGGTTAAATTACCATCATTTCCATTGGCACTTGAATCATAGGCAACATTGCCTTCCGTTTCATCAAATTTCCACCAAGCGATAAGCCCATCGGTTGCACTACCATTGACATCAACTTGGGCAACAGAACTGGTGACAGAGCCAAATGTATTGCTGACCATCACGGTGTAGTTTCCTTCGTGCTGAGATGCATTGAGATCAGAAAAAGTAAGCACGCGAGAGGTTGCACCCGCAAGATTCAGCCCATTCTTTTTCCACTGGTAAGTTAAGTTTCCACCGTTAGCTTCCACGGCAAGTTTTGCTCCTACACCCCCAACGGAGATAACGGACACAGGGCTTCCGGAAATGACTGGCTTCAAAGCATCGGCTACTTCGCTCGAAAGCTGGGCTACTCCAATCGAACGATTTAAATCTTCCCTCACATCCTGAGGTAACATAGCCCGAGTGATCGTACGATTTAGGTCTTCCCTAATCTCCTGACTGAGCATGCTCTTGGTAATCGTGCGGTTCAAATCCGCTTGCACACCAATGGCGAGCATATCAAGGGTGATAGAACCGGGAGCGATGGAGTCGTTCAGGTCTGCAATGACTTCGGGAGCCAGGTCACGCAAATGGATGGTGCGGTTGAGATCATCGAGCACATCACCCCCGAGCAGTGATTTGGAAATAGAGCCGGGCTGGATGGTAAAGTCGCGGTTTAGCTTTGCGTTCACTTCAACAGACAACTGTGCAACCCCAATGGTACGATTGAGATCATCCAGTACATTCTGGGGTAACATCTCGCGGGTGATTTCGGTAATACCTGCGGTGCGGTTCAGGTCAGCAAGAAGGGAAGGCGAGAGCATGGCAGCGGTAATGCCAGCTTCCGTGACTTTTTCGGAGACCTTTGCCACTTTGGCCACCTCGGCGACGAGGGCACGGGGGGTGGCGGTAATCAATTGGTCGGGAGCGAGGTGGCGCAAACCAGTGCTGTCATTATTATCAAAATGAACTTTTAAATAGAGTTCCTCCTTTTCGAGAAAAAGAGTGGCAGGAAGAGGGTTCATTCCCTGCCCGCCAAGCAAGACTGAATAACGACCATTGCGTACAAATACCTGAATACTGGCATTCTCATCTGAACCGTTTCGCCAATGGGTCGAAGCATTTTTATCGATTAAGGAAAATGTAAATTGTGCATTTCCGTGATAATTAATTGTATCAATCGCCAGCTTACCCGTGTAAGGAACAGGTGTACTCGACCAAAGGAAAGATGAAAGGCAAAATAAAAAAAAGAGAATCGGAGTTTTCATAGGCGAGATTGGAAAAGGGTATACAATTTAATTAATAAAATAAGTGTTTTGTCAAACCGCTTATTCCATTCAGATACCCTCTGTAAGAAGATTATTTATTACAAAACGTGAATGGATAGACCGATTTTCCATCCATCGTATTTTGGGATAAAGCTGAGAAAAAAATATCTTCGATTTTTTTGAATCAAGGCTTTTACCACAGGCATGAACAAATTTTGATTAGTGTTTGTTTTCACTTAAATATTTTTTTAAACGATAGATGGTGCTATAGTATGGAAGTTGTTCTCGACCATTGGTTAACATTATGGCAAGAAATGGGAACAGAATCATGAACCTAGAAAAATCCAAAAGTATAGTGCGGGCGTGTATTTCAGAAATTAGTGATGGAGAAATTGAAGCGACCGATGAGATGAACCTAATTGGAAAAGAAGCACATATGGACTCAATGAAACTGGTGGAACTTTGCCTGGCACTTGAGGATAAGGCCGGGGATTTGGAATTTGAATTTGACTGGACTTCAGAAGCAGCGATGTCGAAGTCGAGAAGTTTATTCCGCACCGTTTCCTCCCTGGCTGAGGAATTTTACGCTCAATCCCAAAAAACAGAATGATCCTGGTAACCGGAGCGAGTCGAGGACTCGGACGGGCGGTAGCGGATCGACTGGTTGATAGTGGATATGATGTGTTTGGT
>CBFIFQ010000141.1:0-2754 GCA_965661905.1 Opitutales bacterium | reverse complement strand
AAACCTATATGCTTTCTCGGCAAGAAGAAATCCCATAGCAGGCGGATCAGGCACAATGCCCTGAAGGGCTTTTTTGAATTTAATCCTTAATCCCGAATCCGATATGACAGCAAAAGAACAACCAAAACCTGGAAGGTTGAAGGTTTTACTGGGTGCCATTAATGTAATGCACCGAGCGGATAATTCTGGGGTAAGAGAGGCAATGGGGAAATGCTGGGAATCTGGATCCAGGATTAAGTCACAATGAATCTCATCTGAGCATATAAAAAGGTTGTTTTCTGTAATCCATTTGGACAGCCGGATAAGCTCCTGTTCTGTAAAGGCAGTACCCACAGGGTTATGGGGGTGGCAGAGCATAAAAAGGTCACCGGGCTTTGTGTCCAGGTTTTCAATAGTTTCAAAATCAAATGTGAAACGATCACCCTCAAGCTTCATGGGAATTCTTTCGGAAGAGAGTTCGAAATTTCCCGGAGCTGTTAGAAAGGGGGGGTAGATAGGGGTCTGAGTGAACACTTTTGGGTTATCTTTCTCTAAAGCACGGCAACACACATTCAATGCGCACACCATACCCGGAAGCCAAACGATCCAACTTGGTTCAACCTTCCATTTATAAAGCTTATCGCATCTCTCAATTACAGCTTCAACTAATGAAAGGGGGCACTTGGCGTAGCCAAAGTTTCCGAATTTTGAAGCGGCGACAGCGGCATCGATTACTTCGGGTGGCGACTTGAAGTCCATATCTGCCACCCAAAGGGGCAAAATATCTTTCCCAGGGTACTTATCCCATTTTAGACTATTTGTGTGCCGGCGGTCAGGTACGCTATCAAATTGCTTGGTATTCAATTTAAATTACACAAAGTCTCACAATCAAGTGACGTTTTTATTGCCAAGAGTAAAGGTACTTTAGGCCGATAAAATCGATCTCGTTTTCGGTCGTATGCGAATACTCAAAGGCAACCCCATGGACATCATCTATCCACCAGGTTACACCTAAATCAAAGCTGAAGTCCGTTGAACTGAAATCCTTCCAAGCACCAAGTAACTTTCCTCCGAGTGAAAGTGAGATTTCGTCTGTAAACATAATTTCAGTGCCGCCTAAAAGTGACCATGTAAAACCATCCTCCAAAAGCCGTGCCTGTGCATTGTCTTTCAAATAACCGATACCTGCCCCGAGAAAAGGGCGAAGCATGCCGTCAGCAAGAGACAGGTCATCAAACCTGCGAATGTAGTCTAAACCCAAATTCCAGGACGATTCGTCTTGAGCTGCAACTTCCACATTTGCGTAATCTAAATAAAGTTCAAAATCTGCATAGTCACTAGCGAGGGAATTAGCCGAAAGGTGTAATACATCACCCTCCACATCAACCCCACTTTTTCCACCATCAAGCATAGAGTAGCCAAAGCCATAGTAATATTCACCCAGTCTGGATTTGGTGAATACAGCGGGTGTCAGGAGTAAGAATAGCAAGGCAGTTGAGCAAATAGATTTCATGTTCAGATTGAATAAATATTTAGCCTTTGAGTCAATCCGTAAGCCTAGCAAAAAGAGGGATGTGATACCTTGGAAATATTTCGTTCTTCAAAACGGGGATGATTAACCGTTGTTAAAAAAATAAGGGTAGCCGCAAGAATGAGAACAGCTGAAAGTATAGATATCCCTGAATAACCAAAGGTTTCAAGTAAAGCATATCCCAAAAAGGGTGCAGTGCTGCCTCTCACTCCAGTCAGAAAAAGGTGCACCCCCATGTACTCTGATTCTTTTCCACTAGGTGCCAGTTTTGTAACCCATAAGTTCCAGGCAATATTTGCACCACCTGTCCCCAAACCGGCTATCGCTGTGCCGATGGCAACCCCAAGGAATGTGCCTGCATTAAAGTAAATTAGAATGGCAGTCAGCATGACAAGATTAAGAGCAATCCGAAACTGCATGAAGTGAACTCGGTCAAATAGCTTGCCGCATAGTAATACGCTTACAACTTTAGTGGTAAAAAAAATAGAAACGCCGATGAAAGCAATTTCTTCGTTACTGAAGTTAAGTCCCTGCTTATTTGCTAGGTATTCTATTCGTAAGGGAAATGTCATAATCACCCCAAAGCCTAAGATCATCCATGCGATTAAAATTCGCAGAAACAACCTGTCTTCGTTTGGAATTTTAATGATATTGCGAAAGCGAACGAGCCTGGATAAGTACGGTTGTACTCTTTTTACTTTTGGCATGAAAAAGTGAAATGCCCCACAGCATAACGCAGAACCGGAAATTGCCCACAGGGCAAATCGCGGGTCCGCGTGCTCCAAATCTAAGTATTTTCCAAGATAATAGGAGGAGACCATGCCTCCGCATGCACTAAGCAGAAGGGTAATAGATAACCTGAATCCTCTTTCTTTTTTGGAGTAAAGTTGAGAATAGACCGAAATCATGAGACTCGGAATTTGAGATAAGCAAATTTGTGCAAGTAAGATACAGCCAGTAAAGAAGACAACGTCAGGACTAAGGGAAGCGGCAAAAATAAATGCCGAGCAAACCGCCATCAGGATTGAGCATTTTCGAGGCTCCTGAATTCTGGAGTTGGCCCACAAACTCATCAAAAAAGGGGACAAAATAAGCCCTGTTGGAGAACCTGCTGCAATCATGGCCTTACAATAATTCGGTGCTTCAAAAAAACGAATCGCAATCAGGAGAATAAAAATACTAAAGCCGGCTTCCAGCACTCCGGCAAAAAAACCACGGGGTGCATCAAGCTTGCACAAAGATTG
>CBFIFQ010000140.1:0-2769 GCA_965661905.1 Opitutales bacterium | reverse complement strand
AAGAACCGGGAGCTCGTGGTGGAGTCTGCCCGGATCGTCGCTGACCGTTTGATTGAACGGATGGCAGAAGAGGAGGAAGGCGGCGCCCCCCGCCTCTCCTTCGACGAACTTCACCGCTTGATTGAAAAAGCACTCGTGGAAAATGATGCCTACGATGTGGCCAAAAGCCTGGTTATTTCCAGGGCCGATGATGCAAGCGGTGGAGCCGGTGACCTTAACCGTCGCAACGGGGTGGATTCCTCTCAAATCCGCCTGATCAGAAGAAGCGGACAGGTTGTACCCTGGAATTCATCCAAAATTGAAGTAGCCGTACGCAAAGCTTTCCTGTCCTTACGCCTGGATTCGGAGCCAGCGGTGGAAATCGCAGCCAAGGTAACCCAGAATGCGATCGCTACGGGGCAGGCATTTATCAATATCGAGGACATCCAGGATATTGTGCAAGAGGAGTTGATGCTCCAAAAGTACTTTAAAGTAGCGGAGTCCTACATTCTTTACCGGGCTCGTCGCCGGATTGAGCGTGAGTCCGGAGTATCCCACGAGGAGGTCAAGCAGGACTCCATGATTGTGGTGAAGAAAAAAGATGGCACCACTTTCTTCTGGGATGGGATTGACCTTAAAAAACGAATTACCTTTGCCAGTATCGGTCTCGATCTTTGCCTGAGCCAGGAGGAGATTGAAGAGAGCTTGCGCCGTTCTGTCTTCTCTGAGATCAGTGAAGAAGACCTCCGCAAAACCATCATTTTAAACTCCAAAACATTGATCGAGAGAGATGGTGATTTTGCCAAGTTCTCTGCTCGTATTTTACTTTCCTATGTGTACGAGGAAGTACTGGGCTGGAATATTGCATCCAACAGCATTGATGAGCTTAAAACTTTTCACGCGGAAGGTCTTAAGGAGTACCTCAAGCGTGGGGTGAAAATCAAGCGCCTGGACAGTAAACTGCTCAAACTTGACATCTCCAAACTGGCCGATGCCATTGACCCATCGGCTGACCTCGACTTCGACTATCTTGGTATTCAAACCCTCTACGATCGCTACCTTGTGGTTGACAAGACCGGTGACACACCGGTTCGCCTGGAGACCCCCCAACTTTTCTGGATGCGTGTGGCCATGGGTGTCTTTGCTCACGAGGAATCTCCTGAAGATCAAATTATCTCTCTTTACAACCTGTACAAGAGCCGCCGCTTTTGCTCTTCCACTCCCACGCTTTTTAATTCCGGCACTCCCCACTCTCAGCTTTCGTCCTGATAGCTCTACAAGGTGGACGACACCATTGAGTCGATAATGTACCGTGGGATTGCTGAAAATGCTTTTCTTTCCAAATGGGCAGGCGGACTGGGCGGAAGTTGGACCGCGGTGCGCGGAACCGGCAGTCACATCGCCGGCACCAATGGAGAAAGCCAGGGAGTCATTCCATTTCTTAAAATGCACAACGACCAGTTGTGTGCGGTTAACCAAGGCGGGAAACGCAAGGGTTCAGGATGTGCCTACCTTGAGTCCTGGCACTGTGACATTCTGGAATTTTTAGAGCTTCGTAAGAATACTGGCGACGACCGCCGTCGTACCCATGATATGAACACCGCCAATTGGATACCCGACCTCTTCATGAAGAGAATGGAGTCCCGCGGGAACTGGACCTTGTTCCGGAGCAATGAGGTGTCCGACCTGCACGATCTTTACGGAAAGGCTTTTGAAGACAAGTATGCCGAGTATGAAGCCAAAGCGGAAAAAGGGGAGATCTGGAGTCATGTCATGCCCGCGATCGATCTCTGGAAGCAGATGCTTAAAATGCTTTTTGAGACCGGACATCCATGGATTACCTTCAAGGATACCTGCAATGTACGCAGCCCTCAGGATCACACCGGCGTGATCCATAGTTCCAATCTTTGCACCGAGATTACCTTAAATACAGGTGGTGATGAGACCGCGGTTTGTAATTTAGGCTCCGTTGTCCTGGACTCACACCTGAAAAAAGATGGTTCCCTGGATCACGACAAACTCAGGGATACGATCCGCACCGCTGTGCGTGCCCTGGATAATGTAATCGATGTAAACTTTTACCCCACCGATGCGGCAAAAACATCGAATATGCGTCACCGCCCGATAGGGTTGGGTGTCATGGGTCTGCAGAATTCTCTTTTCACCAAGGATATATCTTTTACCTCGGAGGAAGCGGTAGAGTTCAATGATGAATTCATGGAAGCGATTTGCTACTATGCCTACGAGGCATCCAGTGATCTGGCAGCCGAGCGTGGAACCTACTCCAGTTACCAGGGGTCCAAGTGGGACCGGGGTATTCTGCCACAGGATTCCATTGAGTCACTGGAAAAAGAGCGGGGTCAGCCTATTGAAGTACCGAAAGAAGGAAAAATGGATTGGTCGGTTGTCCGTGAAAAGATCGCCAAGCATGGCATGCGTAACAGTAATGTAATTGCGATTGCCCCAACGGCCACAATTTCCAACATCATGGGTTCATCCCCATGTATCGAACCCACTTATAAAAACTTGTTCGTAAAAAGTAACCTGTCCGGCGACTTCATGGTCCTGAACAGATACCTCGTGGAAGACCTGAAAAAGGAAAACCTTTGGAACAAGGATATGTCCGACCAGCTCAAGTACTTTGACGGGGAGCTTGGTGCAATACCTGAAGTCCCTGAGTGGATCAAAAAGAAATACCTCACCGCTTTTGATGTATCCTTTGAGTATGTGATTAAGGCAGCGGCCCGCCGCCAGAAATGGATTGATCAATCCCAATCCGTGAACCTCTTC
>CBFIFQ010000139.1:0-2773 GCA_965661905.1 Opitutales bacterium | reverse complement strand
CCATTGTTGGAGATCGGTCCAGTCTGAGTAAGTGCACCAGAAGAAGTTAAACTATTAGCGCCTGCGGCAGACAACCCAGCTATCTCCAAGCCACCAGATGAGTTCTCAAAAGTAATGGAACCCGAACCGGCAGAAGCAGTAAGTGAAACTCCAGAACTAGCTCCAGAATTCGCAGAAATATCACCGGTAGTCGATGTGAGGTCTAATGCAGCAACTGCACCAAACTCTAAAGACTGCGTGCTACCTATAGCTGTACCACTTAAGGTTGCTGAAGCAGCTACAAAATCAATGGTTGTATCGCTGGCAGAATCATTGATCGTACCTGAAGATGCTTCAATAGTAGCTGCACCTGTACCCAGGTTAAGAGAACCAATAGTGAGGTCACCTGAAGTAGCGGTAACTTCCACATTCCCATTATTTGTAACGAGATTTAACTCCCCACCCTTAAATTTCGTTGATTGAATAATTGATCCAGTTTCGGTGGTTGTGAGGGATAAGTTACCGGCAGTTACATCCCCGACATAAATGGCAGAGCCTCCTGAATTTGAGGTTAAAGTGTTAGACCCTATGTCAATATTGCCAATAGTTTGAATTCCGCCAGGACCTGCAGTTAAGTTGAGGTTTCCAGTTAAAGAAATGTCAGATCCATAGGAACTAGTCAGTTGATCACTAGCAATAAGAGTTAAATCATTACCGGATGTGCTTGTAATAGAAGTTGCAACTGTTAAATCCCCTCCATTCGGAGCATCATATGAGTCATTTACCGTAGTTACCGTAATATTATTAGAAGCGAGTGCCGCAACCAAATCATCCACATTTAAGATAGTTGTTGTGGAAGTGGAGTCATAGGCATTGCCGTTCAAAGACAAATTAGAAGTCGTATCAGCAGAAATAGTTATATCAACCGGGTCGATTAAGAAAAGTCCAGTTTCGCCATTGGAAGCGGAAGTAGAAATATCTGCATTGCTAAATTTAACATTATTGAGTCCAGACAGCTCTACGAATCCACCATCGCCTGCGGTTTGACCACCTTGGGCAGATATAACTGAATTTGGTTCCCAAGTTGCAATGTTTTCTGAAAAGAAAATTACTTGACCACCGCTACCAAGGTCTCCGGCATTTGCCAAAGTGGAACTTGTTCCTGTTGCAGTGACGCTGTCTGTGGCCTTCACAAGCACATTTCCCCCATCCCCATTTTCACTGGAAACATCAATTAAACCATCCTGGGTGGCTGAGCCGCCAAGCAATCCGGAAATATCCAGAGAAATGACTCCCCCAGATGCTTCTCCAATCTCGAAAGTCGTTTCTGAGGCTAAAAGCCCCACAGAGCCTCCTTCAGATATGATCGAGCCAGCATTTTCCACATGACCACCAATGAGTGCAGCAAATTCGTCCGCATTGATTGAACCAAGATTCATCACGGTTGCTTCAGAGTCGCCATTAAAAGAAATATTACCGGAGAGAAATGCCGAATCAGCAATATCGAGTGAGGATGCAATCAATGCGTGCACATCAATCTGAGCATCTGATCCGAACAAAATTCCATTTGGATTAATCAAATACAGGTGGCCGTTGGCATTTAAAGAGCCATGAATTTCAGAAAGATTATCTCCTACCACCCTAGATAGCATGGCTGCTTCAATATTAGGCTGGACAATGTCAACGATGGCTCCATGTCCGATATCAAAGCTTTGCCAATTCACAATTGCTGATTGCGAATTTTGTATAATTCGTAAGGCATTTGGGGAAGAGTTTTCAAGTTGGACTTGACCATGCACAACATCTGCTCCCGTTGGCAAGTTGGCAGCCAAAGCAGCTCCGGGAGAGCCAAGGATAAAACCGAATGTACCAATACTCATTAAGAAGGCTCGAGAGGTACCGAAGATCGAGTCTTTAGCTACCCTGAAAGTTTTGCGGTTGCGGTTTGCCCAAACCCGGAGGTTTTTGGATAAGGATTTTTTTGAAATCTTCATAGGATGAATGAAGCGAGGGATTATTTAGAAACGAAAGTTAATAGAAAAATGAGTACGAGCATCGTGAGCCTCAGTATTCAAGGTATCAGTGAGGGGTACACCCACCTGCAGGGAAAAGTCTGTATTTCCTTCAAAGTTACCAAGAAAACCTGCCCCAAAGCTTTGCATACCGATGGAATCATTTGCTCCGGTAAGAGTGCCTTCACTTGACACATGGGCTGCATCATAAAAGAAAACTTTCTGTAAGTTACCATTAAGTCCAAAAACTGAAGTTGGTTCAGTACCAAAAGAGTATTCAAAGTTCATACTGAAACCGCTATCCCCGTAGGCCTCCCGTTCCCGATAGCCTCGTACAGATGACATACCACCGATAGATTTCTTGAGGCTGGTGGGTAAAGGGGCATTGGACGCCTGCCCATCAATTTTTAGTTTAATTCCTCCTTTTACATCAAGAATTTCGAGGGGTTCAATGAAGGCAAGAGAAGCCTTGGGCACCCAAAAGCCCCTTTCAAGTTCAGGATTTTGCACTTTCAATTCGGTCTCGTCCGTACTGTCGAAGTCAGAAACTGCTGAGACTGACCAATAGGTGTCACCCCGAAGGATTCCTGAATGTGAAATTTTACCCTGAAATCCGATACGGGGAAGTAAGAGAGTTAAATCTTCATTGTATTTGGTGGAGCCTAATGAAATTTGACTTCCAAGATCTAAATAGCTCAGTCCAAAGCTTAAAGCCAACGAATCAGAATTTAAGGAAAGAAGACCACCATACCCGGCAAAAAAACCATCTCCAGCAATATCCA
>CBFIFQ010000138.1:0-2791 GCA_965661905.1 Opitutales bacterium | reverse complement strand
CGATTGCGTGTAAATACAAGGAGAGGCTCTACATTAGGTGGGGTGTTTGCTTCCGCTTGAGCAAATGAATCCCATATATTGATTTTTTCTTGATTCTTACACTCTGGGGAAAAGGGAAAATCTTTCCGAGCATTTTTAGAGATAATTATGTCCTCACCTTGAGATCCCATAGGTCGGGATTCTACATCCTCAGGATCAATGCCAAGCATATCTATTAATTTTTTTACGAGTAAATTTTGAAGTTTACGACCTTTAGCTTTTGCACTGGAAGTTTTCATAATCAATCCTTTTATATGTTAAATATTTTCTTTCCGATTTTTATGTCGTTTCTTTGCAGCATTTGAATATCTTTTAAATTGCTCCATAGCTTTTGAAACTTCAGCATCGTCCTTGTCTAAAACCCAGAAATAATTTTTCATCTCCAAAGGTATCTCCCCCAGCTTATTTATTACGTGCGCTGTGTAGTAAGCAGATTTCTTTGTCTTCCAATACACGGCCCCTGTATAAATATTGTCTGCTCTATCCGACGTAATTAAAGATCCTTCATCGTCGTATCTGAATGATAGAAATTCTGGGTAGGAAAATTTATTACACAGTTCTCCTTTGTTGAAATAGTTTCTGTAAAAAATTACTTTACGAATCCCAGATACCCCAGTGAACAGTGATATTATTTCTTTGTATTTCGAATACTCTTTTTTTATAAAATCACATATTTTAGGGTCAGACATCCTTTGTGATGGCGGTATTTGTTCGTTTCGAACATACACCGTATGTAAAAATTCTGTCAAAGAAAGACCGTATATCCTACCTAAAAATTTAGCTTTTGAAGGTCTTTTATATGAATCTTTTGACTTTAACTTGCTATTCTTTGCTTGCTTCAAAAATTCTCTGGAAGAAAGTGATTTCTTAGATTGTTTCCCTATGGACATTCTATTCTCCGGTTAAACTTAAAGTAAAAAATAAGTAGTTTCGTAGGTAATATACTGTTTTTTACCCAAAATCAATATTTTTTCCTAGAAGGGGTTTTATTATTTATTGTTTTGTGCGTATAATCTTATTCGAAGGTTAAAACATAATTACATTCTAACCAAGAGGATTAAGACGATGGCTAAAGGAACCCAACATCTCGTCATTCGAGCAAGAGCTGGTACGGGAAAAACTGCAACTATCATTGACTTCGTTAATTACTGTATCGATTCAAAGTATAAACCTGCTTACGAACCTACTGACGAACAAAAAGAGATCCATAAAAAAGTCCCTTCCGGGGTGGAGAAAATCATCTACTGTGCTTTCAATAAATCAATCGCAGAAGAAGTTCAATCGAAACTACCTGAAGGTGTTGAAGCGAAGACCCTCCACAGTCTTGGATACTCTTACCTCAAATCTCACTTCGGTAAATTAAAATTATCTGGTGATCAGAATTCTTTCCGAATGAAAGAACTGCTTGGGTACAAATTCAAAGATCGCATGTCGCGGGATCATTTCATGCTTACAACTAAAGTATGCAAGGTGGTTAGCCTCTTGAAGAATTTCCTTCTGGAAGGGACTAAGGAAAATATCTGTCAGCTAGTAAATCATTTCGGAATCGATGTGAATGGGTCTTTGGATCAGGTGTGCAAGTTTGCTCCCCAATTGCTGGAAGCAAGCCATGAGCATTCTGGAGAGATTAAATACATTGATTTTGATGACATGATCTATCTTCCTGCGAAGTTAGGTCTTGTTAAAAAATCATTCGATCTACTGATCGTGGACGAAGCTCAGGATTTGAATCCAGCACAACACGAGTTGGTGGTCCGTGGTGCTAAACAGGTCTTGGCTGTTGGCGACGATAAACAAGCCATTTATGGTTTCCGGGGTTCGGATTCGAATTCCATCAACAATCTCATTGATAAGTTAGACGGTGACGTGGAGGAGTTTCCGTTGACCGTAACGTGGCGATGTCCCACTTCGCATGTAGATGCTATCAATAACTTGGTCCCAGATTTGAAAGCTGCCCCAAATGCAATTGAGGGTGAAATCAAAAATATCGATGGAGATAAGATCTTCGAAAATCTTAGTGGTGAAAAATCATTAGTGATGTGCAGGACAAACGCTCCTCTGTGTCAGTTGGCTTTTCAATTGATTCAACGAGGAACACCTTGCAGAATTCAAGGTAGGGATTTTGGTCAAGGTCTTATTTCCTTAATTAAGAAACTGGACGCCAAAGACATCGAGTCGTTGCTGGAAAAATTAGCGAATTATGAAGATCGGGAAGAAGCTCGAATAAATAAACAGAATCAATTTTCTGCTGAAACTGCGATTCAACTGCTGCACGACAAATGTTTGTGCGTTAAATCGCTCTCAGAGGGCGTCACAGAGACAAAATACCTCATTGCCCGTATTGAGAGCCTATTTGACTCCTCAGTGCGTAAGGATCAAGTACTGCTGTCCTCTGGGCATCGTGCCAAGGGTCTGGAAGCTGATGACATATTCATCCTTCGACCTGATTTGTTACCTCACCCGATGGCAAAACAGCCTTGGGAGCAGGAACAGGAAAATAACCTGTACTACGTCATTCACACTCGCGGGATGAAACGAAAATTTATTGTTAATCCGAAAAATGAGAGTTGACACGTATCTATATATCATTATATTTGTATATGCCTTACAGCGGGATAGGCTCCGCAGTGTTTTTATCTTGAAAGGACGTGTTATGAAATACTTAGAAAGAGAGAAGGAGTTGTTCGTGGAGGACGTTAAGAAGTCCTTAAAATGGAAATGTGAGGTCTTAGCCTCAGCCATAGAAGAGGAT
>CBFIFQ010000137.1:0-2834 GCA_965661905.1 Opitutales bacterium | reverse complement strand
TTGGCGGTTTTTCTGGACCATGAGAAGTCTAACCCTGAGAGCTCAATCTCCATTCGATTGAAAACTCCCTGGGTGGTACTTGGATTATTTGTTGGATTTCTTTTCCTCGGAGTCATTGGGTCCGTTTACTCGGGGCATTCCCTCTTTCAGGTTTTTGAACGGTTTTACCGTTACGGGTAGTTGGTTTTTGGCGGGGGGCAGGTAGTAGTTCCTTTGATGCAGGGAGAATTGGTTCAATCGGCCAATCTGATGAGCCAGGATGAGTTTCTCGCTGGATTTGGCTTGGTTCAGGCACTACCCGGACCGATGTTTTCCTTTGCCGCCTATGCTGGCGGGCTTTGTGAGCAGGGTGGTGGATTGTTCCGCCAGCTTTGTGGGGCAATGATTGGAGGATGGGCCATTTTCCTACCCGGTACATTGCTTTTATTTTTTGTTTATCCCTTCTGGGGGAAATTAAAATCATACCCATGGGCGGCGAAAGCTCAGCGTGGTGTCAATGCTGTGGCAGGCGGTTTGGTTGCCGGAGTTCTTGTCCAGATTCTTATGAATATGGTTTGGGTGCCTGAGCTCGTTTTAGCTTTCGTGCTTTCACTTGGTTTGCTTTTGACGAGAAAAGTATCCGCTCCTTTAATTGTGGTCGTGGTCGGACTGCTTTATGCTGCGATTCAATATTTCAGGTTATGAAGGAGGAAATACAAGCCAAGGGATATCGAAAATTATTTACCTCTTTTTTTGAACTTTGCTTAATTTATTAGATTCATCCTTGGTAAGAGTTAAGGGGCATGGTAAAGAGATAGTTAAACTATGAGCAGTCAAAATTCTTCGATCATTACAGTTCAGCAACATATTATGCGTGAACAGAAACGCTTTCCCGGTGCATCCGGTGAATTTTCCTTCTTGTTATCCGGTATAACCCTTGCGACGAAAATGATCCAGGCTCAGGTTAGGCGTGCGGGGTTGACTGATGTGCTGGGAGAGCATGGAGATATCAATGTACAGGGGGAAATCCAACAAAAGCTCGATGTTATTTCCAATGAAGCTCTTGTGCATTGCCTCAGTTCTCGCGAGAGTATTGGAGTGTTGGCTTCCGAGGAAAATGAAAATCCCATGCTTGTGCACAAGGGTTCAAAGGAAGCCAAGTATGCAGTTGTTTTTGATCCCCTGGATGGATCATCCAATATTGACGTGAATGTCAGTGTGGGCACCACCTTTTCAATTCTTCGCAAACCCGATGACGCTGCAGGGGATAACCCGGAATCCTGGGTTCTTCAGCCTGGAAGCAAACAGATCGCTGCCGGCTATGTGGTGTATGGTTCGTCCACCATTCTTGTTTACAGTGCCGGACATGGCGTCCATGGATTCACTTTGGATCCGGCCATCGGTGCCTATGTATTAAGCCATGAGAATATGACCATGCCGGAGCAGGGCAAATACTACTCAGTCAACGAAGCTTACAGGGATGGTTTTCCCAAGCGATACGGGGAGTACATTGACCGCCTGCGCTCAGGCGTACTCGGTGTCAATTATTCTTCCCGTTATATTGGCTCCATGGTGGCTGACTTTCACCGTACTTTGCTTAAGGGCGGGGTTTTTCTTTATCCGCCAACCCATGATAATGCTGAAGGTAAGCTGCGTTTACTATATGAAGCCAACCCCGTTGCCCTTTTGGCGGAACAGGCGGGTGGGGTTGCTTTGGACGGTGAAAAAAGAATCATGGATATCGAGCCTACCAGTATTCATCAGCGTACACCTTTGGTTGTTGGTAGCCGTTTTGAGATGTCTGATTTTGAACGATTTATTCAGGATAAGTAAGCTTTCCTAATGGCAGCTTGCCCGGGTTGCAGATATTTGAAACAAAGATCAATTAAGTCGTTAATCAAAAATATTTTTACATCACGTCTCATAGTTTTTTGGAAATAGGCTTACTACCTGGATCTTAGCAAGCCGAATATTAACGAGCCTTGAAAAGAGTAAGGTTAATAATATGGGGGGTTTCTGTTCCTTTGACCCTTGGGCTAAAAGTAAAAGTTGCTTTGTCTGGTATTTCCCAAGGGTATCAACTTGGCGGGTTTTATTTTTACAACTAGGTTGGTGTATCGTATCCAAATAATGATTTTCTTGTCCTGTGGTTCAAAATACAATAATTTTGACTCAACTACCTTGGAGACAAAAATCATGAAACTCAAATGGAAACGGCTTAGTTGCATTGGCAACCTTTTTATTCTGTTCGTCTGTATCTTACCCTCATTCTTGCGAGCCCAGCTTGCTCCTGTCGTTGGTTCACTATCTGTGACCGAAAATGCTTCAGTTGGCACTATTGTTGCAGAGCTAAATGCAACCGACGCCAATGGAAATACACTTACTTATTCTCTGGCACCTGCACTCCCCAGTGAATTTTCTCCGGTTCTTTGGCTTGATGCCAACGATTCTGTAACGATTGTTGAATCCGGTGGTGCCGTGAGTACGTGGGAGGATAAAAGTGGGAATAATTATCACTTTACTCAAAACGTGGATACTTCAAGGCAACCGCTTTACTCTGCTACATCCCTCAACGGGATGCCCGCGATCACTTTTGATGGGTCTAATGATTACCTAAGTATTTCTTCCCGGTTGGGTTTTAGTGCAAATCCTGATCTTTCGGTTTTTGCAGTGACAAGTTTTATATCAAATAAAACTACCGATAACCGAATTTTCCAACTGGGAAACAATTCTCATTCCCTTGCAGTTGCAGGCGGCACGGGTAGTTGGTCTTGGCGATTCAATGGGGGGAATGAGATTTACAATGCAGTCTCGCTTAATACTGCTGCCCAGCAGGCTTGGATACGACAAGACGG
>CBFIFQ010000136.1:0-2861 GCA_965661905.1 Opitutales bacterium | reverse complement strand
CACGTTTACGCGAAAAAGAACTTGGTGAAGATGCTGAACCGGGTCGTTGGGGACATTACCTCAAGCAATTAAAAGCCGCAGGCTTTACCGAGGTTCAGATTCGGGAAAAACTCCCTCACATTCGGGTAGAGCCTGTTTTTACAAAGCACCCCACAGAAGCGAAAAGATGGGCGGTTCTTGGCTTGCATCGTGAAATTGTTCGCCTGATGCGCAAGAAAGATGATGTGGAAACCCCCTTTGAGCAAACCTTCTGCAACCGTTCTCTACAAGCAGTATTGGAGCGACTTTGGCTAACAGGAGAAATTTTTTCCCGCAAACCTGAGGTGGAAAATGAACTAGAAAATCTCAACTATTACCTAAAACAGGTATTCCCGGTAGTCTTTACCAATTTAGATAACCGTTTGCGACATGCCTGGAACACAGTTTGGCCTGAGGCACAACCATTGTTAGACAACGAGCTTCCCTCTCTGATTTTTGGCTCTTGGGTTGGAGGAGACCGAGATGGTCATCCTAAGGTTACTTCTAAGGTTACGAAAAGTACATTATGCACTTTAAACCAAGGTGCAAGGGAGGTCATCGGGGCACGCTTGCATGAGCTTGGACAGAGGCTGGCATTTAGCCGTGCAGGGCTAGAGGCCCCACAAGCCCTGCTTCAACAATTGAAAGAATGGGGAATACCAGAAAATTCAGCTGAACCTTGGAAGGCATTTGTCCAGGGTATAGCAGGGCGCTTAGACGAAGGTATGGGCTTTTTACGAGAAAACCTCGAACTGCTGACTAAAAGTTTGGAAGAAGCCGGAGCTTTGCGAACCATGGATTTATATGTCCGACCAGTAGTACGCCTGGTCAATAGCTTTGGGCTTCATCTTGCCCGACTCGATATAAGGCAAAATAGTGAGGCATATGATTTGGCCCTGGGCCAAATGATGGAAGCAGCTGGCATTGATGACGGGCTTAATTTTGGCTTATGGTCCCTCGAGAAGAAACTGCGTTTTTTGAATCAAGAACTAAGTCACCCTCGACCGATGACCCATACATCGATGGCCCTCCCACCAGAGGCTGAAGAAGTTAGGGCCACTTTTTCTGAATTGGTCGATCACATTGATAAAAACGGTATTGAGGGGTTAGGTTGCCTGGTGGTGAGCATGACTCGCACCGTAGCTGACTTACTCGTTGTATATGTACTGGGTAAAGAAGTCGGTCTTACTAAAATAGTTGATGGCAAAATGGCATGTACTTTACCTGTCGTTCCGCTCTTTGAAACTTATGAAGACTTGGAGGCTGCTCCAAAGATCATCACAGATTTCCTCAGTCATCCTTGTACTCAAGCAAGCTTGAAAAAAAAGGAAGAAAAAGCAACTCAGGTAATTATGCTGGGCTATAGCGATAGCAACAAAGATACTGGAATAATTGCGAGTCAATGGGCCTTACAAAAGGCTCAAAAAAGATTATTAACCATTGGAAATGATTATGGCATCTCGCTTAGGTTTTTCCATGGACGAGGAGGAACTGTAGGGCGAGGGGCAGGGCCAACCCACCGCTTTCTTGAAGCACTGCCCGCTGATTCACTGGATGGTGGTTTGCGAATCACTGAACAAGGAGAAGTAATCGGACAAAAGTTTAATACCGCAACCACCGCCTCTTCCAATTTAGAGACTTTACTGGCCGGTTCATTAGGAGCCCAGATGCTGACATCCAAGAAAGGAGAGCCTGCAAAAACTTCTACTATTATGGACTGCCTGACTCAGTCATCACGACTTGCTTATCGTGAACTTTTGGAAACTGAGGGTTTTGTGCAATTTTACCGCCAGGCCACTCCGATTGATGCAATAGAGCGCAGTCGAATTGGCTCCCGCCCGAGCCGCAGAACCGGCCAAGCCAGCCTTCAGGATCTACGTGCTATTCCCTGGGTTTTTAGTTGGAACCAGGCAAGATACTACCTTCCTGGATGGTATGGTGTAGGTTCTGGTTTGGAAGGACTCAAAAGGGAACATCCCAACCTATTTTCTGACCTTCCCGATCTGGTTCAGCAAAGTTCCTTTTTGCGTTATGTTTTTTATAACGCAGAAAGCAGTCTTGCCAGCTCTGACCCTAAATGGATGAATGCGTATGCTGGGTTGGTGCAGGATCAAAATCTCAAAACTCTGATGCTGGAAAAAATTCTAACAGAAAGAAACTTAGCAGAACAACATTTCAACTTTATGTTTCGCGGGAACTTACAAAAAAGGCGTCCACGCTTTTGGAAGACACTACAAGCTCGGGAAGATGCGCTAGGTCTTCTGCATAAACAACAAATTTGCCTGCTTAAGGAATTTCGTGAAGAAGGAGGAGATCAACCAGAACGAGTGGAGCGTATGCTCTTGGTGGTTAATGCGATTGCCAGTGGCTTGCGAACCACAGGATAAAAAAAGAAAAGTTAAAAAAGAGTGAATGTATGATGAAGGAGTGCCGATGACACCTATTAGTCAAAGTGTTTCTCAGCGGACGCCTTCAATCTCTGTATACTCGCTTGTCTCTTCTCGAATGTTATTGTGCCGTATTGCTGAAAATGCCTAATTGCTCCCTCGCTATCGCTTTGAAGCCCTTTGTCCAAACTAATTTCCATCCAGCTCTCCAATTGCTTTTTAAGTTCATGGTGAGTTTTTTAAACTTTGATTTTCCAATGAGATTTACTGTTTCAAACCGGTTGTTCTTTAGGTCATAGAGCTCCTCCACTTACCAAGGGAGTAAGTAATTGAACCTGCCCATTAGGGACGAACTTTAATTTTAAATCTTTGATTATGCTTGGTTGTGGAATGCCCATTCAAAGAAACGATCTATCGTGTCGTTACAGTTCGCAGACTATCCAAAGCCTTGCCAAG
>CBFIFQ010000135.1:0-2919 GCA_965661905.1 Opitutales bacterium | reverse complement strand
GATGAATCTAATGAAAAAATATTTCTTCACCGAGCTGCACCAGAACTGGCAAAAGCAATCGGACTGGATCGGAGTCAAGAGGACCCTCGGCCTGAAGTAGTCGTAAGAGAAATGAAAATCTCTTATCCTGAACAACGACAGATTCGTGCCTATGCTGTTCCAATAGAAGATACAAAAATAAGCTCGAATAAAGCTCAAGGTAAAGCTGGCCTTGCCATCGTTATGACCGATGTTACCGAAGAGAAAGATAAACTTGAGGCACAATTAGAAAGCGAGCGAATTTCAAGTATCATGGATTTGGCAGCTGGTGTTGCTCATGAACTTGGAAACCCGCTTAATTCTATAAATATACATCTTCAATATTTGCAGCGCGGTTTAAATAATAAAAAAATAGACGCACAAAAATCTTCAAAATCATTAGATACCTGTATTAAAGAAGTTAAAAGACTAGATGGTATAATATCACATTTCTTAAAAGCTATACGTCCAAGTGAACCTATTTTTCAAAAGATCAATTTGCTATCAATTATTGAAGAAACTTTGCGGTTGAGAGAAAAAGAACTTCAAAGTAAAAAAGTAAAGGTCCAAATGGAGGCTGGGGTACGAGAGCCAATGATTCGTGGAGACCTGGAGCAAGTAAAACAGGTATTTTTCAATGTTATTGGAAATGCAATTGATGCCATACCAGAAGGTTCGGAAATAAGGATCATTTCAGGCTTAGATGAAAACTTTGCTTTTGCCCAGATTGTGGATCAAGGGAGTGGGATCTCGAAAGAAAATATTTCTCGTGTATTTGAACCTTATTTCACTACTAAAAAAAGTGGTCATGGTATCGGCATGATGATTGTTCACCGGATTATGAGAGATCATAATGGAGAAGTAGGTATTGATAGCAAAGAAGGTTCTGGTACGATTGTGACATTAAAATTTCCACGAAAAACTCCACACCGTCAATTACTAGAATCTCCATTAAATATTAAAGAATGAAGCCAAACCTGTTAATAGTGGATGATGAAGAGCATACCCGGGAGGGTTTGGAACTTGCTCTTGAAGATAAGTTTGAAGTCTTTTTAGCATCTAGTGCAGAAGAAGCATTTAATGCTTTAGATGTTGAAAATTTTTCCGTTGTCTTGACCGATCTACGTATGGCAGGCGAATCGGGCATGAGTGTAATTGATTTTGCAGTCAAGCATACAAGTCAGCCAATTTGCATCATGATGACTGCTTATGGAGAAGTTGATGTTGCGGTTGAGGCAATGAAACGCGGTGCTTTTGATTTTCTTTCCAAGCCTGTAAACCTAGAAAAATTAGAACTCTTAATCCAAAGAGGTTTAAATGAAAAAGACTTAAAGGCTGAGAATAAAGTTCTTCATCAAAGACTTGATAAAAAGTTCAGTATCGATGGAATACTTGGAAAATCTCCCGCTTTAGAAAATGTTTTAGATCAAGTTGAGCTTGTCGGGCCATCCAAGGCTACGGTTTTAATTACGGGAGAGACCGGTACTGGAAAGGAATTGATAGCACAGGCAATCCATCAAAATAGTGACCGGTCTCGAGGCCCATTTATTGCGGTTCATTGTGCAGCACTCCCCTCTAATCTACTGGAAAGTGAATTGTTTGGGCATGAAAAGGGTGCATTTACGGGAGCGAATGAGAAAAGAATAGGACGCTTTGAATCCTCAAAAGGAGGCACTCTATTTCTGGATGAAATTGGCGAGATTGATGCATCAACTCAAGTTAAATTACTTCGTTTTTTAGAATCAAAATCGATTGAAAGACTGGGAAGTTCCAAAACGATAGAAGTTGATTCTCGACTGGTTTGTGCAACCAACCGAGATTTACAAAAAATGGTAATAAAAGGTGAATTCCGTGAAGATCTTTACTATCGATTAAATGTGGTTACTGTCGATTTACCGCCCTTACGGGAAAGAGGTGAGGATATAGCACTCTTGATTCACCATTTTTTGAGTTATTTTGCTGCCGAAAACGGATTTGAGGAACCTTTTCTTGAACAAGATGCAATCAACATACTTTTAAACTATGGTTGGCCAGGCAATGTTCGTGAACTTCGTAATTTTTGCGAAAACTTAGTAGTGTTAAAGCGAGGTTCAAACATTACTCAATATGATTTAGACCCTCGTTTTACCCTTATAAGTGATAAAACTACCCGGGAATACTTAGATAATATGCCTTCCGCAACATTATCTGTGGAAGAGAACGAGAAGCGTTTATTACGCAATGCTTTGCTTCAGGCCCGTGGCAATAAAACAAAAGCGGCTGAATTAATGGGTATCAGTCGGCGAACCTTGCATCGTAAGTTAGTTCGTTGGCCAGACTTGGATATTGATTAGGCAAAAATGGCTGCTCGGGCTGGATTCGAACCAGCGACCAAGTGATTAACAGTCACCTGCTCTGCCACTGAGCTACCGAGCAATATTTCTTATCATGCTAAATTTGTTCGCACCTGTCAATCCAACGAGTGGTTTAAGAGTTATCTTTTAAAAATAGAAAAAGGCCCTCATTTCTGAGGACCTTTAACCTATGTGCCTGTTAACAATCTTATTAGATTGAAGAGATTAGCCCAAACCTAAATTGCCCGCAAAGGGTTGGGCTTTAGATCTTACACCCGAGATTATCTAATTCGGATACAAAACAAGTCAGCTCTTACATTCATAAGTTATGAACTTGAAACAAACAAACGATACCTAAAAATTAAATTCCATACCCAGGCTCCAAATTCTAGGGGCACCCGGGCGGTAACCATCTGGAAGATCATTCATGGTGTAAACTTCGTCACCAAGATTTGTTACCTTAGCAAAGGCTGTAACCCCATCTTTAATTTCGTAGAATCCTGACCAGTCAAGCACCCCATAAGATGGAATGGTTGCATCGAAGCCAGTAATTTCAACAGTATTGGAA
>CBFIFQ010000134.1:0-3010 GCA_965661905.1 Opitutales bacterium | reverse complement strand
CTAAGCCCATGGTGAGTTCAGAGTTTGACCCTCACCCAGCGGTGGAAATGGCATGGCTTGTGAGTGGGAACGAAGGATTTCAACAAAATTTGTACTTTGGAAGCAGCCCCATCCTGCTCCAAGAATTTGTTGAAGTACCGGACGGCAACATTTGGGATACAGATCAACCCGATAATGGTAGGTTTTTTATTCGAGGTGGAGTTTATGGATCCTCCAAAAATGCTTGGAAAGACTACAGTTCAGCTTTGTTGAGTTCCAACCTGTCTCCTGTTATCCGAGAATTTAATAATGAACTCAACCTTCCGGGATATAATCATCCGCTCTATGATTTGCCGGACCCTGAAGTGTCTGACGAAGTGGAGTGGATTCTTAAGGCTCCTTTGCTCAAGGATGATTATAATCCTGATCAGCCAGAAAATTGGAAAAATTTTCTAAGTGGAGAACCTGTAAAAGTAAGGAAGACTCGCATAGAACATGAGGTAAAAGAAGATAAAAAAAGTAAGCACGGTGCTTACGCCTATTGGGTTGGTGATGAAGGAGTAAAGACAAAAGCGAGTCTCTTTGATCCCAATAAAGATACTTCGAATGCAGATAAAAAGAAGGATAATTTAAGTGTGGCAAGCGAGCCCAATCTATCCTTCTCATTTGAAGAAGGTGGAGGGCCTGCCGAATTTAAAAGTGGGTTTGGCCTGGAATGGGGTTCTGAGTTCAGCAGGGAGGAAAAGAACAAGCTTTTGTCTTTAGGTATTCTGGCTAGTCAAGTTTCCGAAAATATAGATATCACACCTTATTACCATTCTCTTACCACAGATTCTTACGGTGTTTTGAGTGATGTCAGGACAGGCGGACTAAAAAGAGATTTAAGCAGTGCATTTTTGAATGAAAGCGATTGGGGCAATTTGGATGTTTCGGATGTATGGGCTGATGATTTTAGTAATTATATTTACAAACAGCGAATATATTACCAAAAGAGCGTACCTCTAGAGATCAATGCTACCCTAAATGAATGGCTCACCAGTGGTACTGATCAACTTATGCTTGAAGAGCACGCTTTGCTGGCAGGGCCCAGGTGGACAACTCTTGGTGCATTCCATAATTTATATTTGGCAAGTAATTATGGTGATATTAACCCCAATGATTTTCCCCGGATCGTAGGTGAAAATAATGTTTTGTTTAATCACCTTCTTCCTTTCGGACTCAAACCACACAGCCCCGGGAATAGCCCGTCTATAACCAAAAGTGAAGAGCTCCGGAAATATTTCAATTATTTTAAGGGTTTGGAAACAAGACCAGAACCCAAAAATCATCCTATACAGCCGGTATTGGTAGAGGTTAAATATTCACAGCATCCAATCTTTGATCAAGACCAACTTGGTTTAGCAATTTATCCATCGGTTGCATTCTGGAACCCCTATGATGTACCAATAAGTAGTAAAAATTTGTACATTGAAATTCCAATGTCTGTAAGGTTTGAAGCCCTCAATGCCAAGCATTTTGATTATTACCGAAAATGGTATATGAGCATTGTGGATATTGATTTGTTTAAAGATAAAAATCCTACTGTTGATCCGGATAATGAAAAACCACCGAGAGTCCCTGAAGGTCCATCATTTGATGATAAAAATGGAAATGGGAAGCAAGACCCAGGAGAACCGAGCTTCCCTCCTACAAATAGAAAACCAACAGGTGGTAACATTCCTATAATTGTGCCTCCTGAATTGAGAGATTTCTATGTTTTTTTTGGAAGTCCACCTTTCGATACCCCAGTGGAATGGGCTGATGGTGCCCCAACATATAACCAATTTAGGGGCGAAAAGTTGGGTGGTAAAATAAATGTTACCTTTTTAAATTCTAGCCATTCAGATACCCCATCAACTTATGGAAACCGTCACTTACTTTTACGAATTCCAGGTTTGCAATTAGACCCTGGCGAAAAAGCTCACTTTACAGTAGGCGTCAAACAAACTATTCAGCATACTCCACTTCCCGCAGCTGGAGAGACCGAATTCCATGAGGTAGTGCTTACAAAACTTGTTTCGGGAGTGGAGGAAACACCTGCCCTGTTTTTGTCTGGACAATCTATAACACCCTTTTCTGACCCGCTTGCCATACAAGACACATTCAGTGACATCTATGGTGTGCATCCAAATTCAACGGAAACTTTTAATTCGAGTGGTTTAAAATTGCAAAGCAGTATCCTGGAGCAACCCAAGGGGATCACAATATATTCTGAAAGTCCTAAAAATGTGAGCTATTCCAATAGGAAGATAACAGGCAAAATTAATAAACATTTCTACACAGCCACTCCTGTTCAGAATTATTATTATGAAAATTCGGATGTTCTGGGTATTCCAAACAGTAATAATTTGCCTGGTTATGGCTTCTTAATTCAATTTAAGCTTCCAGCTAAAGCAGAGAGTGTTGTTTTTGAGCAATTTAATATTCGGGCTCTGATTAACAGTAATCAGGACGGTTATGGTGATAATTGGGATGTTATGCATTTTAACTCACACGCTGCATTTCCAACGCCCAAGCTTCACAACCATCAAGGAGAGGAAAAATTTTTCTTTGCCGGGAAAGAAAGAATTATTGAAAGATATGTCAATTTTTACTCACTGGATCTTTTACCTCTTTCACCCACACCTAATTATGAATATGTGAATCCAGATTTAGGAGAAATGCCGAGGGTTAGATCATTTGATTCCACTATTGGTTTTTTTCATGAATACGATGACTTAAGCCCAATGGAAGCAGAAAAAAATGCTATTATGTTTGAAGTGCCGAAATCACCTCTGCTATCGCTTCTACAATTCCGCCATGCAAATTTGAATAATTATTCTCATGGTCCATCCTATTCTTTTGGAAATTCATATGCCTCTCCCTTGGTTCCGCGATATCAAACCTGGGGTAAAATGAAAGCTTTTGATGAAGTCCCCGTGTTTGGTTCAATGAATGTTCAAGAAAACATTGATAACGCCAACACCTGGTTGGAGGACGGTGCACAATATAA
>CBFIFQ010000133.1:0-3020 GCA_965661905.1 Opitutales bacterium | reverse complement strand
GAAGTGGTCAGTAGTCATGGTAAGAGTACTGCTGTTTTGATCCCAGGTACTAGTCTTGGCTTTATCCCAGGCATCCTTGGTGGTCGAATAGTACATTGCTTCAATGTTTTCGATATTCATACCGTTTGCCTTAGACGCATTAACATCCACGGGTATACTCAAAATCACATCCTTTTTAAAGTTTCCTTCCACCTTTTTTCCATTGTTATCAAACAATTCAATGGAATAACCATAGTTGGCTGGTTTTTCGTTGGCACTCTTCGAAAGGCCTTTGGCAGTCGGAGTTATTACAATACGAACAGACTCAACATCTGATGAAACATTAGAAGCACCACCAGGAATTGTCAGCTCTGTACCATCAGGTAATTTTGTCACGAAATCTATATTTGGATCAAATGTTTGGCTGTTTCCATCTGGAATTTCAAAATCAGGTGCTTTTAGAGTGAGATTCAGATTACTCACAGATGCAATATCAGAGAGATCGACATCTTTTTCAAACTTGGTTGATAGAAAGGACTCCGTTCCCGAATCATCAATCAAAGAGTATTCACCACCAACATGCCAAACGGTTCCATTTGGAACTAATATTTTGTAGGCACCTGAAGAATCTGTTTCAGCGAAGGCCTCCCGGCCGTCGTCAGCCCAAGCATAAACCAATGCTTCTTCAAGAGGATTACCAGATTCATCCAAAATAGAACCAGAAATAAAATTATTATCACTGGGAATAGCAATAGTAAGATTCAAATCTGAAACACTACCACTCGACAGGTCAGCCATTATGACTTTAGCATCCAAATAACCATTTTCTCTAAGATCTTTGGAAAGTACTGCACCTACTTCGTAAACTCCTCCCGGTAAAACAGGAATCGAAAACATACCATTTTCATCAGTTTCAACTTCATTCCAATACTCATCTCGAAACTGAGTGCCTTCCCGATATGCCCAAACAAATAAGGTGGAGTCTGTAATCTTGTTATTAGTTTCCTCGTAAAGAACCGAACCAGCTATCGTTGCAGAAGCAGATGCCAAAGAAAAATCTTGTGTGGTAACCTCAGAAGCAACAGCCGAAACAATGAAAGGTTCGGCAGGATGTTTGGGAAAGTTGCGGAACAACGAATCAGATTCTATGTAATAATCAAGAGCCCAGTTTCCAGTTGAAAGAGTAAGAGAATAAGTCCCATTATCTTCGATTGAGGCAGATTGCCAGCCTTCTCCATCTACCCTGATTGCATGAACCTCACCGGTTAATCCAGTAACAGCCTGACCAGATAATTTGAAGGATCCAGAAACAACAGAATCGTTTGCATTAATTGTAAAAGATATGCTTTCTATGATATCGCCCTGTTCGTTTGTAATAGTTGTCTGTCCATCCGCTAATTCAACCTCATAGACTTTTTCTTCTGGATGGCTGTAAAGTGATCCTGGTGACAACCACAAACCGACAACATACTTTCCGGGAACGCCAGGGAAACTGAAAGTACCTTTCGAGGAAACCGGGGCATCGGCGATAATTTCGTAGAAATCCTCGTCTTCACCTTCTGAATATTCACGAGCATAGACCCAAGCATCAAGGTCTGAAATTGGTGAACCGTCTGAACCATAAATCGTACCTTCTATTGTAGCTCCTGCTTCAAGAACTGTAAAGTTCATCTGCTTCGAGGATTCACTTTCCTTAACTCTCAAACGTTTTGGGGAAGTTTGCAAATATGGCGAATCACTACCGTCTTCAGGCACAGGAAGATCAAAGCCAATTTCCCACCTACCCGAGGAAACACTGAGGGAGTATTCTCCGGAGATATTCGTTGTATCAGAAACCCATCCTCCATTTTCACTCCATGCCCAGACATGAACATTGGGCAAAACTTTTCCAGAGTCCGTGTTAACGATTCCAATAATAGTTTTATCCCGAGAGGGAAGAGAAATTAGGCCAACATCAACAGTATCTTTGCCAACACGAACAAATTCAACCGGAGGAGTACCAAAACCTTGTAATTCCGGATCTATCCATAATGTCAGCTCATATTGGCCTGGCTGTAAGGGAATCTCAAAATTACCAGATTCGTCAGGCTGTGCCCAATTACCACGACCTTCTGGATCGAATGCATCAATTGAAACATACTTCGAAATATCCGAGTAAGTGACATTATCCGGCAATTCAATGGATCCAATAATTTTACCACCAGCCATTTTGGAGACAGTGAAATTCTTGGAATCTGATTCTTTGGAAGTATCTTTTGCAAAGTTAACTCTTTTAGGAGCACCTTCGTATATCCAGTCAACTTTCACATCAAAAGGCCGATACACTGTAATCTCCCATTTACCGGGACCAGCAGTCAAAGAATAAGACCCTTCACCATCAGTGAATGTGGAACTCCACCCCTCTCCCTCTTCACGCCAGGCTACAACTTCTGCATTTGCAATTGGGTTGCTTAATCCGTCTAAAACTCGACCTGTTATCAATTTACTTGGTGGAGCTAAAAAGATGAAAGGTTCTGAAATCCTTACATTATCTGCATCTACTGTAACCTTACCATTCGAAGTCTCAGCAATAACACGATAAGAATAAGTTTCTCCTGGCTTTGCAGTGGAATCTACAAAGGATTTTGCATCAGCGGTTGGCTTATCGCTCGACGAACTATCTTCTCCTGCAAACAAACTGACATAGGAGGATGAAGTTGATGACTTCCTCTCTAAGTCAAAGGCTGTTGCCTTGACCTCCGCTTTCCAATCAATTTTGATGGCATTACCTAGTTTAATACTTTCGTTTGGATTCTTAAGGGTAAAACCGATGGGTTCGGGGGACAAAGAGGACAATTGCCCGGGCAAATCAATTCTAAATGAATACTTACCCGCTGCCTCAAGATGAAAAGAGAAATAACCGTTTTTGTCAGTCTCTCCGAAGGCCTCTGTTAAGAAAGCGTTTCCAGCGATAATATCGTCATCCCAATCAGGTTCTCCATCCTGATCCTCATCTGTATAGGCCCAAATAAAACCACGGCCGAGGCCTTTGTTTTCTATTG
>CBFIFQ010000132.1:0-3040 GCA_965661905.1 Opitutales bacterium | reverse complement strand
CTGCCCGGTCTGCTGCCCGGTTTTCCGTAGGTGAAAGGGTTAGGTTTTCAGGCAATTTCCTGCGCAGGCGGGATTCTATATCTGCAAGATATGCGGTATCCTCCCTACGGTCGATATCCGCCACCACTACCTCCACCCGGTTCAGTTCACCGGCACGGCTTAATAAATTTTGCACCGTGGGCAAATCTCCAAGCACCAGGTCATCGGGAAGGTTCCCCTCCGGATCATCTAAAATCATCCTTATTCTCATCTCCGCTCTTCTCCCGCTGGCAAGAAATGAAATCACATCTCCCTCTTTGACTTGGATGGAATCGGCAAGTGCCTGACCTACCCATACTTCATTTTCGCTCCCAAGCCAATCATACCAAGTGGCATCCTCTTCGGAAAAAGTCAGGCTTTCCTGGGTTAAGCTGGGCAGGTTGCCCAAGGCAAGAAGGTCGAGCCCAATCAAACGGAGTTGCTTCTTCTCCCCTTTCCCCAAACCCACCGCTGTGACCGAGCCTTCCACCACCGGGACCAGGTGCCAGTCCGGGCTTTTACCTAGGGCAGCCAAAGCGGCCAAATCTTTTTCCTGCAGTCGCTGGACAGGGGACTCGATTAGAAAATCACTCTGCCCCGAAACCGCCTGATTAAAGAGTCCAAAATTTGCCGATGCGGAACGGCTCGCCTGCCGGATCCCATTGAAGGCACCCACGCCTACCGCCACAATCCCCACCAGAAGCAGGTAATGACCTGCCTTGCTACGCCAATGGCGAAAAGTCATCCTGGTGAGTAACAGCCACACCAACTGGAAATATGATTTCAAGCGCATCCGCTTAGTCTGTAATCAATCGGCCATCCTTCATTGTAATCACCCGGTCGCATATCCGGGTGGATGCGAGATCATGGGTCACCAATAAAAGAGCCACCTGAAAATCGTTGGACAATTCCTTGAGCAGATCCAGCACCTCACCTCCTGTCTCTGAGTCCAGGCTGCCAGTTGGCTCATCGGCCAGGACCAGTTTGGGGTGGTGCACCAAAGCCCGGGCAATCGCCACCCGCTGGCGCTCTCCCCCGCTCAATGCATCCGGCAAATGATCCAGGCGGTTCCCGAGCCCCACCTTCTTCAAAAGGTCAGTCACCCTCTTGATCCGCTCCCTCTTTCCCATACCCACCAGTTGGGCAGAAAACTCAACATTTTCAAAAGCGGTCAGGGTGGGCAATAAATGAAAGGACTGAAAAACATACCCGATATGATCCCGCCTTACCTGGTCCAAGGCTCCGGGGCTGAGCTGACCTAAGCACTGCCCGCCAATCTTAATCTCCCCCTCATCCACAACTTCAATCCCGCAGATACAGTTGAGTAAGGTCGACTTGCCACTTCCACTTGGCCCCATCAACGCCACCCGTTCCCCTGCTAACATGGATAGGTCTATGCCCTTTAGTACATCAACACAGCCGAATGACTTTTTAACACTTTCCACAACAAGTGCCTGTGTATCATTGTTTGTAATACGAACTTTCAAGATACCCATAATACTAAGATGCTGGAAAAGCCCAAGACCAAGATCATACTTCACCCTTTTGTCGCTACACCCACTGCTTAATTTGCCACGGGGAAATAAAAGCCTAGAATTCTTAAACCATGAATCCCAAACAATCCGATACTCCCGTTACCCGGGTAAAAAAACCGGAACCCTCCAAGGAAAGTCCTGATTGGATTATCTGGGCTGCCTGGGCCGACCGGATCACCTTTGAAGAAATCCGTAAAGTTACCGGCCTTACCGAAAGCCAGGTGATCGCCCACATGAGAAAATCTCTCAAACCCTCCAGTTTTCGGCTGTGGCGCAAGCGTGCATCCACCCAGAGTATCAAACACCAAAAGCTTTTCCGTCACCGACGTGGACAGGCTCCTGACTTTTGAAACATTTTGGGTACTTAAAAGGAGGTATCCCTTCAAGTTCCTTCGAAAATATTGACGATCCTTACAGAGAGTGCTTTCTTACCAATAAAATTTTTACTCAATATTCCTTACTATGCAGACCATGTTCAATCTACCCAGCAAGCTCAGTGCTTCTATCACTTTTGCAATTTTCCTTTTTTCCTCTCTCTGTCTTTCTGGACAGGAGACGCCCACTAATTTGCAAGCTATTGAAAAAAGGCTGGCAGCCCTCGAGCAGGAAAATGCAAAGCTTAAGGAAAGGATTGGTAAACTGGAAAAATCAAGTGCTCAAGCATTGGCCCAACAACCCTCCGGTATAATCCCTCAGGACGAAAACGATAAAAAAGCATTTTTTGATAAATTCCGTCGTGAATTCAAAAGCAGCCAGGATCAAGCCCGTGGCCCATGGACCAACCCAAGTTCGTGGACTAAGATGCGCAAACGGATGTCAGAATATTCCGTACGGGAAACCCTCGGCCGCCCCACCCGCATTAAGCCATCGGTTAAGCCGTATGTTGAAGTGGTCTATTTATACACTGGAGATTTAAACTCCGACGGCGTGAATGAAGAAGGCTATGTTGAGCTCAAGGACAAACGGGTCGTTTCCTTCAAATCTCCTCACTCTGCCAAAAACTAAGCGTTCACATAGAAATTATGTAACCCTAAAGGTTCAGCTTAGTTCCACAGATTGGCAAATTCCTGGAGCAAAAAGAAACTTCCAAATCACTTCCTCTTTAGATCGCAATAGAAATGTTTATGTGAGCCGAAGGTAAGCAGGTAAATAGCTTCTTCCTTCACTTTATAGGAAAGCAGGATTTGTTGTTTGTTTAGTTTAAATTCGTAAACCCTTACACCGAGGAAATCACCCTTCTTCGCCTCACCGCACCTAGGATCAGAAATGATGTTGCGGATGACACCATCCATCTCTTCCTTTTCCTTGTTTTTAAGTTTCTTAAGCTTCCTGGAAAAAGTCGGAGATACAATGGGATGCCTAAATTCCCAAACTAACCAACCCTTTTAATCGTAGGCTTCTTTGCGGTGAGGCACTCTGGTTACCAAAACCTGCTGATCAAGAATAGCATAAATTACCCGATAATCCCCAACCCGGTATTTTCGAAG
>CBFIFQ010000131.1:0-3208 GCA_965661905.1 Opitutales bacterium | reverse complement strand
CGATAACTACTCGCCCGCCCTCAAACTTATTCCAAGCTGCCTTAATTTTTTCTTCAGTTAAAGACTTTTTTAATCTGACTTGGCCCTTTCCATCATATCCGAACTCAGCAGTTTTTACGATTACATCGCAATGTAACTCCTGAAGTGCCTGTTTAAAAGTGATCAAATCATGGGCTACTTTAAATTTTGCGCATGCAAACCCATTTTCAGCGAGAAAATTCTTTTCTCTTTCTCGATGTTGGCAGATTGTTACAGCCTGAGTGCTTGGGTAAAGTTTCACGCGATTTTCAACTTTCTCGAGCATAGTTTGGGGCAAGTTCTCAAACTCAACCGTGGCGACTTGTACTCTTTTTGTAAAGTCATCCAAAGCATTAGGGTCATTAAAAGGTGCATCTATGATTTGATCTGCAGTAGCTGCAGCTCCAGATCGATCACCGCCTGTCCATGTAAGTACATGAAAGCCCATTCTTCTTGCATCCAGTGACAACATCCTTCCGAGTTGTCCACCACCAAGAACACCTAACCAGCCATTTCCTCCAGGTATCATTTTTGGTAATTTCGAGGGGGGAGTGTACTTTTTTCAACTTTTGATTTTTGATTTGCTCTAAATTTCTTTAATTTTTCGATAAGTATGGTGTTACCCATTGAAGCAAGCATAGAGATGGCAAAAAGTGCAGCGTTAGTAGCACCAGCCTCACCTATAGCAAAAGTAGCAGTTGGTATACCCGCAGGCATTTGAACAATAGAAAGAAGTGAGTCTACACCTTGCAGTGCTTTTGATTTTACTGGCACACCTAATACGGGTAGTGGAGTAATAGCGGCAGTCATACCGGGTAAGTGGGCGGCCCCCCCTGCCCCCGCAATTATGCACTTTAATCCACGAGCCTCAGCGGCATGTGCATAATCGTAAAGGAGATCAGGTGTTCTATGAGCGCTTACAACTTTTGCTTCCCACCCAACACCAAATTCTTGAAGAATTTGAGTTGCTTTCTCAAGGGTTGGCCAATCAGATTGGCTTCCCATGATTATACCTACGCTTGGCGCATTTGAACTAGTCATTTAGTACTTGATAAGAAGGATAGGTTCGCAAGCAAGACCAATTATTTGCTGAGAATATTCTACAAGTTGTGAATCAAATACCAAAGAAGGTTTTCAGAAATACTAATCTAATTCAAATACTCTGATTTTATCAGTTTCAAATGTTACTTTTTTTAATTCTATAAAAATCATTGAAAATTTTACGAACCGCCAAAAAAAGAGTCATATATAAAATATTTTTATATGCACTGATTTTTGAATTCAGATAAATTTATATTTTAAGTCCACTAACTTTTAAAAAAATGCACATCAATATTTAAAAGTGAAGATCATAAATGCGTAGATTTCCAAGGCTAATAATCAAGTCCTTCGAACAACTGATTTCAGAAATTTAAAATTTTCATCATAAAAAAGTCAAAACTTCATTCTAAAATGATTGCTAACAAAATCTAACAAAGCTAAAGGTAAGATTATTGCTCCTGTAGTTCAATGGATAGAATATTGGTCTCCGGAACCGAAGATCTGGGTTCGACTCCCAGCGGGAGTGCCAGCATCTAAGCGGGTTGTAGCGTTTTGAGTTAATCGCATCAACAAAAATTTTCGGTAATTGCGGAAAATCTGCGGAAAATTTAGGAAAGAACAAATTTTCTTTTTTGACTATGTTTTACAATCTTGCCTTAAAGTGAAAACTACTGAACTAATCGTCTTATGGTATGGCTTACTCTATTAATAGCTTCGCTCACAATTGCTGACCTTCATGCACAAAGCGTAAAGTTTGAATTTTTGGCTAAGTTTAGTGAGAAGTTTCCTATCCGTAACAACTCAAGGATTCACATCACAACAAGTGCAGAGTTGGAACCTTTTATTAGAAGTAGTGATGAAAAAATCATTCGACATGAAAATGGAATCAAGTTTGTTTCTGATGAACCAATACTTATTCCACAGGTTGGCCCTTAAGATGACTGACTGTGGTCTTGCCTCCATCGCAGGCAGAGTATTAATTTGCGGCTTTTCAACCACCCGGTATTCGACCAACCCGGTTTGATTGGCATCTCCTACAAATACTCGAGAGATTTCATTGGCAGATAATCCCCGGTCGTAGACTCTTACATCATCAACGGATCCCAGGAATGCACCAAAATTATCCAATCCAAAACTTCCTGAGGGTAAACCGATAGATGGTACATCCTGGTGTTATTCCTTTTACCCAATCGACTTGCACACCAAGGATGGTGTAGTACCCAAACACCTCAAGAGGGGCGTGGTTCCAACCATTCCAAAAGGCTCACTGATTCCGAAGGGGTCCAAGAATTTAATGGTTGCAGGTCGTTGCCTATCCAGTGATCGCTATGCCAATTCTGCAGCACGGGTACAGGCATCCTGCATGGGGATGGGGCAGGCAGCAGCCTGTACTGCAGTGCTCGCCGCAAAGTCTTCAATAACCCCCCAAGAAGTTCCTCTGGATGATATTTACTCCCTGTTACATGAACATGGGGCAATTGTACCCTCCAAGTCTTAAGAGAGTTTGAACAGAAGGCGGATCATATCTCTTTTCAATGCCCTCCTCTTTTTGGTCATGGCATTGTCGGGCATTTATGCCTTTTCACAGCCATTCTCCATCGAAATTATCGACCTTCACGCCTTATCCGGGTTCGTTTTCATTGCGGTGGTTGTTGGGCATATTCTCAACAATATTGTTCCTCTCAAAAAATATTTTAAGCATAGTACCGCAATGGCAGTCGGACTTGCGGTTGCTTTAATCACTGCATTCTTTTACTACCAGCCAGCACCCATCAAGGTTGTTCTTGGATTAAGTGGTAACCTTGGACCAGCTTTGGATATGTTTGAACTGGAAGAGAAGGGTCTCACCTATCAGTACTCACCAGACCCTGGTTACAAATTACTTTTGGATGTACGAACCGGTCCAAGTTATGATCCGCAAAACCCTCCTCATTTAGCGATTTGGCTAGAAAATCAGTCTCTTTATCATATCAAGACTCTCTATTCAACTGACCTGAACGACAGCCAGAAACAACTCCCCTACTGGGCCTTTAAGGTCAAGGGTTGGGAACAAGCGAAACGAGATGCAGAGGAAAAACAGTTGTCCCTGGATGAATCAATTGATGCGATTTCAGAGGCTACTGCAAATGGTTCCTTCGATCCATCAGAT
>CBFIFQ010000130.1:0-3221 GCA_965661905.1 Opitutales bacterium | reverse complement strand
CTTGCAATCAATGGCTCTAGGGGAGGGGATTTATCAGGAATTTCCACAATGAACGCCCTTGAATATTTAGATCTGGATAATAACCAATTAACGGATTTGTCCATTTTGGGCGATCACCCTAATTTGATCCAGCTTTACATAGTTGGAAACTACCTGGACTTGGGGAATTCTTCTATTGGATTGACGATAGAAGGCTTGGTGGAGCAGATTCTTCAGACTCGCAGCAAAAACAGTTGGTGGTTGTATTCTAATCCAGTGGAATTTGAACCTCAATATCCAAAATCCTTTAAAAACCTTACCAATGAAACATCAAGAGTTCAACAGATTCTCGCTTCTTCAGCAAGCGATGCGGAAGCCAACTTGTTAAGAGGGATTTACATTCTCTTAAATATCATCGAAAGCACAGAGGCAAACGGACTTAAGGAATTTGCAGTTTCGGTTGGAGTAGACACCTCCATTCGAAATTTTGTTCTTAGTGATCTTTCTATGCTCGAAAGTTACGATGCAGAACTTCAATCATCTTTTCAATTCAGAGAGTTAGCAGAGTTGTTTGAGGATTCCATCGTACCTGATCTTGAAGAAACAGACCGATATTTCGCCAGCATACTTTCCTCTAGTGTTATTACCTTACAACCCGATATCACAGGATCAGATGAAACGGTGACCGTGGACTATGCTGATATATTGGTACTTCGCACGATTACTAACCTGCTTGCAGGTCTAGCTTCCCTGCAATCTGGATATGATTGGGATTTAAACGTTGGGCACATGGAGAGTCTCGATGATACAGATAATATGTCAGCTGAGCAAATCCGTGCCCACAATTCAAACTTCGCTGGAATTCGGAGTGCTACTCAGTTGGCAAAGGCAAAGGTTTTTCTCCAAACCGCAATTGATTTATACCAGATAGCTTCACCTCTACTTACCGATTTCAACCGATTGGGTATAGATAACCGCCTTTTTGTTTTATCGATGCAGGATCTTGCTGATGAAGCGGATTTCAGGGAAGCTTTACTTGATATGGAAAGTGCTTTATCTGGCCCTCATGCTTTTGAAGATGGTGGAGACAGAATTGATTTAAGTCGCTTATTTGCGGGTCAGGTTAATCTGGCCCAGCTTTTACCTGAAAATAAGAATGATAAGTTTGCCACTGATCAAATGAGTGACCCGACCATGGGTGGTTTTTTGCCGGATTTTACCCAACGCCGGGTATCTCAGGAAATGCAAGATGAGAATTTACTTTGGGATGAAAGAGCTGTTGTTTTTTGGCGATGGGAGTCATTTAAAGATGATCCATATTCTGCCACTTCTTGGAATAAGCAATCGGTTGTTCTTCGATATCTTGGTGATGATTCCGAGGAGGTACTTTTCAGTGTAAATGCAAGGGATTTAGTTAACGATCTTGGACTTGATCCTTCAACGAATTCTTATTTGTGGCTGGAGGAAAGCAAGGTTTGTATATCACCTGATGGAACACAATTGGTTTTTGGCTACGCGTTAGTTAATTCCATGGTTTCTATGTTTGAAGAGCGTTACTTAGTTAGAATTTTGAATTATGATATAGCCACAAGATCGAGCTCAATCGTTCGTGAATGGACTGGTACTAATTTGTCAGATTCCGTACAAGCAGATTATGTCAATTTTTGTATTGATGCGCTTGCAGTAGATTGGGCTGCAGAAAAGATTTATTTTACAGAACAACAAATATCGGGTGCCCCAACGAGTTCTATTGATTATGAAAAATTACTTTCATGTGATTTTAATGGCCAAAATCTAAGTGCCGTGAAGAAGTTTGATCGAAAAACTACTACGATGGGAGGGACATTGCCTTCAGAGATTGATTTTGTTCATATTCAAGGTGGTAGTTCGCCTGTAGTCAGAGTGACCGTTAACTATGATTCTTCTATGGATTATTTAGAGGATCAGCATTTATACACCATAGATGCATTTGGCTCTCAATTGATTGTGCCCATTGAAAATCAGAATGTGGGAGACCCCATGAATCGTTCAATGGATTCATTTTCTCCGTTTTCTTTATCAGAAAATGGCAGTGAGATTTACTTTCCCAGTTATGAAAATGATTCCGCCAACAACCAAATCAAAGAACTTGTGATCAATAAAATGACTGACCAGGGATATGATCAGAAAACCATTGTAGATTTATGGTCGCTTAGTTACAGAGATGAAATTTGGGGTTATTGGGCAAATGAAAGACTGCCTAATGTGATCATGATGTCCGATGTAAACAATGGTAAAATTTATCTTGGACTAGAATACTTGGATTATTATAACCAAGTAGCCAACCCGGAAATACTTGAATTAGATTTAGCGTCGGGAGACTATAATGTCTTAACAGCTGGAAAAATTGAATACACAGATTCAATAATGCTCAAGGCTTATGATGACTTTTCAACTGTTTCGGTCTTTTATCCGAACGGGGCAGTCGAACCCCCTCAAACAACTACTGATTCTGATGGCGACGGGCTTCCGGATGATGTTGAGATCGCTGCCGGCATGAACCCAAATTCAAGTGACAAAGCAGTCGTAGATGCAGTTTACAATTACTTCTTTCATCAAGGGGAAGGTACTGCGAAGTCTTTGCAAAAAGCTACACCTCATACCTTTAATTGGTACTTTCAACCAGAAATGGGGTGGATGTGGACGGATCACTCTACTTTTCCTTACATCTTTAAATCTTCCTCAGATGGGCAAACAGGGAGTTGGATGTATTTTAGCGAGCAATCAGCAAATCCAATTAAGATGTATGATTACTCCCTTGAAAATTGGTTAACTTTGGGTGAATAAAGAACGGATTCAGTTTTCTTGGCTTAAAAAGCGAAGGGCTGAAATATAGCCTGCATAACCCATGCCTGCAATCACGGCAGTTGCTATGCCTGAAATCAGGGATTTATGCCGAAAGTCTTCCCGTGCATGAATGTTGGATAAATGGACCTCAACCGTATTTAGCCCTGAGGCAACCACCGCATCGCGTAAAGCCACACTTGTATGGGTAAAACCACCTGGGTTGAGAATTAATCCTGTAAATCCTGCATCCGCCCATTCGTGAATCTTATCAATCAAGGCTCCTTCGTGATTGGACTGGAAGGCAATCAGGCAATGCCCGAGATTTTTAGCTTCTTCGGTTACAAACTGTTCGATTTCCGCTAAAGTAGTGGAGCCATAAATATCTGGTTCGCGTTTGCCTAGTCTGTCTAAATTAG
>CBFIFQ010000129.1:0-3303 GCA_965661905.1 Opitutales bacterium | reverse complement strand
ATGGATGTAAGCGAGAGCTTGTTACGCTATTTCAAAAATTGACGATTTTGTAATTTTCTGTTAATTAAAGCTTTAATTTTGTGACTCCATCCATTTACAGTTTATTTGTTTTAGGGGCAATTTTGACATGCGTACTCACCCCGATCGTTAGGTATTTGGCGTTACAAAAAGGGTTTGTGGATTGCCCCCAGCGTGCCCGCAAAGTTCACCAACAAGCGACTCCAAGACTGGGCGGTGCTGCGATCCTGCTCTCTTTTCTTGCCGTGATTTGCTTAGCGGGTTTTTCTGTTCCTCAAGTTCGTGAAATGTTGTGGGGGAACAATCCCATTCTCGGATCCATTCTACTCGGATCGTTAGGAATATTTGCCATCGGGTTTTTGGATGACCTTGCCAGGCTTGCCCCCAAAACAAAACTGATAGGTGAATTTGTTGTTGCTGGATTGGTGGTATGGGGAGCGAATTTATCTTTTACTGAGATCCAGTTTCTGGGACTAGGAACAGTCAGCATTCCTGCATGGCTAGGATGCGGGTTAGCCACTTTTTGGATTGTTGGTATGGCCAATGCAGTAAACCTGATTGATGGGCTGGATGGGCTTGCTTCCGGTATTACGCTTGCTGGACTGGTTGCCGTCTCCGTGGTGGGTTACCTCGGAGGGATTACCAGTGTTACCTGGATGTCGACCCTTCTCATTGGGTGCTTACTTGGTTTCTTAGTATACAACAGTCGCCCAGCCTCTATCTTTTTGGGGGATTGCGGCAGCCTAACCCTTGGATACCTCGCGGGCTGTTTAACCTTATTGGCGAGCTTCCGCGAAGGAGGTATGCTTGATGGGATCTTCCCGGTTCTTGCGTTTGCCCTACCCATTCTGGATTGTATTTTTGCGATCTTTCGTAGAATGATGAGAGGAAGGTCTCCCTTCTCTCCGGACATGGAACATTTTCACCATCGATTGATGGCAAAGGGGCTCTCCCATGGTAAGGCAGTACTGGCTATGTGGGCGATGGCTGGATCTTGTTCATTGGTTGCCATCGCTGCTGCATTCGGCAAAGGAGATCAGTTATTTGCAGTTTTTGTTTTCTTTGGGCTAGGCGGGTTCATTCTCCTTCGATACTTAGGTTATTTCCGGTTTGAATTTTTTGGTCAGGGACTCTCCAGCATTATTAATGATCGTAAAAGCACGAAATCTGTAGAATTGGCGATCAAGGAAGCTGAAGTTATGGCACTTAGCTTGAGTTCACTTAATGGTGTCGCATCTTGCGTTGAAAAAGCAGGGGAGGGTATGCAATTTCATGAAGCAGAGGTCACCTTTTATTCCACCAATGGCAGGCTTGGTTCGAATTTTGATATCGAAGATCCTGCTATTGGTAAGGTTGTCAGGTGGGTGGATCCTCAGCAAAATGGATATTTTTCCAGGGATAAAGAATTTGTGGCGGAGTTTCAAATATCCGGTAGAAATTATTCCTACGGGAAAATTCGGTATGTTTTTATGGATGGGCGCAGCAGTTTAAGCGTTCAGGATGAAGTACTTTTAGAGCGAGTACATGATGCTCTTGCATTGCTTGCTGGTAGGTTGCGGAAAGCAGAATACAAAGTATAACTTTTTGCGTTTATAAAAAAATCTAGATTTTCAAAAGCATTCTCCATCTTAAGCCCAAAGGCAAAGAGGAAGATGCTTTTTTTATTTCCACTGCTGCTCATTGGTATGTGCCTTGAAACTTTAAGTGTTGGGATGGTAATCCCAACCGTGGGAATATTGCTTCAACCCGATTATTTATCACAATTTATATGGGTAGACCAAATACTGTCTTATTTGGGAGATCCAAGGGGAGAGAGACTTGTACTCACGGGTCTGCTTTTATTGGTTGCTATCTTTACTTTGAAAAATATTTTCCTGTTCTTTCAGGTTTTGTTCCAAGGTACATTTGTGTATAGCACTCAGAGGGAAGTTGCGGCCATTCTTTTTCGAAATTATCTAACCAGACCTTACAGTTTTTATTTACAGACAAATAGCTCGGTTCTGATACGCAACTTAACTACAGAAATTGATAGTTTCTGTCATTATGTATTAATGCCAATATTAAACCTTACAAGTGAGCTTTTGGTTGTTTTGTCTCTTTTAATTTTGTTAGTCGTTGTGGAACCAATACCAACCTTATGCCTTGGCTTATGCTTAATTGGGATTACTTTGCTTTTTTATCGTTTTACAAACTCAAAAGTTGCTCGCTGGGGTAAGGCAAGACAGGTGGCAGATGAGGAAAAGATCAAATGCCTGCAGCAAGGTTTCGGGGGAATCAAGCAAATCATGCTTAGTCGAAACCTTGATTACTTTTTACACCTTTTTCAACGACCCAATATTATATCTGGTTTGATGACAAAGAGGGAATACATTCTTCAATATTTACCGAAGCAATTCATTGAGATTTTAGCCATTTCAGGGCTGGTCGGAGTCTGTATATTTATGGTATTGCAAGAGCGGTCAGGACTTGAGGTTATGGCGATGCTTAGTTTGCTTGCCACTGCTGGTTTCCGGTTGATTCCAAGTTTCAGCAGAATCCTTAGAAACCTTCAATCCATACGCTTTGGTTGGGCGAGCGTTGATGTGCTCAATGAGGAGATTGGCAATGTTGAAAATAAAAATTTCCAATCTCCAGGAGTTAACAATGGCAATCATTTAACCTTTGATTATAATTTTACCTTAACAAACGTTTCATTTAGTTACGGCCAAAATAAAAAAGAAATACTATGCGAAGTAAATCTTGAGGTTAAAAAGGGTGAGTGTATTGGAATTGTGGGCGAAAGCGGTGCAGGTAAAAGTACCCTTAGCAATCTTCTTCTTGGCTTAGTTTCACCAACCTCAGGCGTTCTGGAGGTTGATGGCTGCAGGATACATTCAGAAAATATCCAATCCTGGCACCAAATAATCGGTTATGTTCCACAGGAAATCTATCTTCTCGACGATACAATCGAGCGCAATATTGCCTTTGGTATTAATGATGCCGTCATTGAACACTCGCGGGTCGGAGATGTGGTAAAAAAGGCTGGAATCCAAAAGTACATTAGTTCTTTAGACGAAGGGCTTAATTCTAAAATAGGCGAGCGTGGGGTGCGTTTAAGTGGAGGGCAACGGCAGAGAATTGGAATAGCCCGGGCCTTGTATCAAAACCCTCAGGTACTTGTTCTTGATGAAGCCACGAGTGCTTTGGATGCAAAAACAGAAGAGAGTATATTGGAAGAACTGCAGTTGATGAAGGGAAATGTTACGATGATCATCATTGCACACCGCCCAAGCACTCTTCAGTTTT
>CBFIFQ010000128.1:0-3327 GCA_965661905.1 Opitutales bacterium | reverse complement strand
CCATTTATTTAAATGACGGGGAATTAAACCTTACCCAGTGCCTTTTTTCCCTAAACCTTGCCCCATTGAATGGAGGGGCTATTTACGCACAATATACTGAAGTAAACTCCTCCCAATGCCTATTTTTCTCTAACCAGAACACTTCAAATAACGGAGGAGGAGCCATTGCACTCAAATTCTGCACGATGACGGATAACAACAGCACTCTAAGCTATAATTCATCTGCTTCCAACGGCGGCGGGTTGTATGCATCTGATTCAAATTTAACGCTCACAAAATCTCATTTTTCAAATAACTCCTCGGGCTACTCTGGGGGCGGCCTTTATGCAAAGGACAGCAGATTATCCACAAATGGTAATTCCTACAGCCAAAACGCAGCAGATTCATACGGCGGTGGGGGATTCATAAATAATAGTACCTGGAATGAAACTTTAGCTCGGTACTCAGAAAACAATTCTTCCTACAATGGTGGAGGTTTGTGCCTCCAAGATTCGAATGGCTCTATTATTGATTCAAACTTCACATCCAATTTAAACATCTCCTTTAATGGTGGTGGTGGGCTTTCCCTTGAAAACTCATCACCTCAAATTCAAGGCTGTAAATTTCTGACCAATTCAACCATTTCCCAATATGGCGGGGCTATTTATATGAGCTCAGGGTCAACCCCTGCTATTGATAATTGTAGCTTTATTCAAAATAAAGCGATGGGTACAGGGGGATATGGGGGAGCTCTGTATTTTTTCCAAAACTCGTCGGTAGTAATTAACAAATGTTTATTTTTAGAAAACAGTGCATACAGCGGAGGGGCTTTTACCGCTTGGGATTCATCTGATCTCAACTTTACAAACTGTAGGTTTATCGGAAATGAAGCTAACGCATCCAGTACATCTACCGGGGGAGTTTGCCTTCTAGCGAGCTCGACTGACCAAACTTTGTTTGTTAACTGCCTGTTTACGAGCAACCAAGCAAATCAATATGGAGGAGTCATCAGTGCTGCAGGAACCACCCGATTTTTAAACTGCACTTTAAGCGGAAATTCGGCCGGTACTTATGGGGGGGTGTCTATTCTGTTTGATGGCAATGCCTTAGTATTTGAGAATTCAATTTTGTGGGCAAATACAGCTGAGAGTGGTGGGGCTGATATTTTTGTAAATGGAGAGAGTGTGACCGCTTCATTCTGCATCTTCGATCCTTCCAAATCATCAAGTTCGATTTCTGGTACCAGCAACTTAAACATGAACCCTCTTTTTGTGAATCCGAACGGGGAGGACGGGATTACAGGTAATGAAGACGATGATTTCTCCTTGCAACCAAACTCACCCGCAATCGATCAAGCTAATTCAAGTGCTATTCACTACTCGTCCACTGATATCCTTGCTAAAACAAGATATGGTTCAGGCCCCGACATAGGAGCCTATGAATACAGGGTCAATTCTGCTCCTGTTATCAATGACGGTTCGTCATACTCCCTTTCTTCTCAGGAAGATCAAGTCGTTTCCTCTACTTTCTCCGCATCGGATGCAGATGCGGATGACTTATCTTGGTCTATTTCAGAAAGTCCCAGTTATGGAACTGCCTTGATTGATGAAGAAACAGGAGAGGTGAGCTATCAGCCCAACCCTGAATGGTCAGGGACCGATTCATTTGTGGTCATGGTTTCAGATGGCACTGCATCCTCCTCGATTTCCATTACTGCCACCGTCATTGCCGTCAATGACCCTGTAGTGGTTATAAACGAAATTGCAGACCAAACCCTCCAGGAAGATGGTCCCCATTTTAGTATCGACCTTTCTTCCATCTTCTATGACCCGGATGGTGAACCCCTTTCATACTCGGTGGAATCCTCCAATGAATCCTTAGTCTCTGCATCGGTTCAGGAAAAAGAACTCATCTTATCTCTTGCCCTCAATCAATTTGGACAGGCAACCATCACCCTTTCTGCCTCATCTAACAGCGAGTCTGTAAGCACATCTTTTAAGCTGGAGGTCGCCGCGGTAAATGACAGTCCAGCTTTTGATGACTTCAAGCAACAAATAGAAATAGATGAACACATATCCATATTGGATGTTTATGATTTCAATGCATCCGACCAAGATACTGACCCCTTACTTTACTCCATTACTGGAGTTGATGCAGATAATTTTGAAATTAATGCCAGCACGGGTTGGCTCTCATTTAAAGAATCTCCTGATTATGAAAACCCTCTGGATGCGGACCAGAATAACACTTATTCACTAACCGTCTTGGTTGCTGATCCTAGTGAAGCCTCCAATGCCATAAATGTCACAATTTATGTAAATAATACAGATGAATTTGCCTGGGCTACAAACAGCACCCTCAGTGACCGATGGAAATTATCCGAATGGTTTGGCACCTATTACGAAAATGTAAACAACTGGGTTTATCACATCAATCATGGTTGGCTGTACAGGGAGGGAGACTCCATGCTTTCCACTTGGTTTTATGATGGCACATTACAATGGCTTTGGACTAGTCTCAATCATTACCCATATCTCTATAATGCCGAGACCAGTGATTGGATGTACTACTTAGCAGAAGAACCGGAAAGCCGAAAATTCTACGACTACGCTACACAGTCATGGATAAGCGCTCCTAGGAATTAGAAAAAGTATTCTAACCTCCGTAGGCAAATGATGGTATACCTTGGCAGTTCAAACCATCCACAACAAATACTTTACCCGCATGCTCTTCCTCAATTGATTTATGAATTCCTGTTGTCACAAAAAGTCGATTGAGCCCCACCCCGCCAAAGGTACAGGCTGTAGTCTCAATACAGGGGAAATCAATCTTCTGAACCAATTCTCCGCTTTGAGGATTAATGCACACCACACAACCACCGTGACAAAGAGCTACCCAAAGGTTCCCTCTCCCATCAATTGTCATTCCATCCGGAGAACCCTCTAGTCCAGCATTTTCTGTATCGAAGACAACCAGACTGTTGAGAATAGAGCCAGTATGATTGTCAAAATCATACCTGACAATTTCCTTCGTTGGCGTATCTATGTAAAACATTCTATCCTTTTCGGAGTTCCAACAGATGCCGTTGGAATTGGTCACCGATGGAATCTTCACTTCAAGATTACCTTCGGCATCTAACATGTAAAGGGCGGCATCCCCTTCCTTTTTGACTGTGCTAATTGTTCCTGCCCAAAACCTTCCCGCAGGGTCACATTTACCGTCATTAAAACGATTTTCCGGCCTTTTACTGGCTTCAGGATCTGCCAAAATTTGTTTTTTTCCTGTCTCAGGATCGAATGCATAGACTCCCATGTCACCAGCACAAAGAAGACCACCAGAGTGCCGGGG
>CBFIFQ010000127.1:0-3382 GCA_965661905.1 Opitutales bacterium | reverse complement strand
TGGATAAAACGGACATCCTTCTCGGCTAACCTCCGGGCAAGCAGGCAATTGGCGGCAAATGTGCCCGGGTTACGGGCATCTTCTCCATAAAGATCAAAGGTGGACTGTGGCTCTTTGCTGATATCCGTCACATCCGGGATGGAGCTTTGCATCCGGAATCCCATTTCGTACTGGGCAATGCGGGTTTCGAGAGCGCGGTCCCCGGTGCGTTCAAGCTGCATTTCATGAAGTTCCCTGAGGCTGTTGAGCACACTTCTCCTGCTGTCTTTCGATACCCCGTTGGGACGGTTCAGGTAAAGGATGGCATCTTTGTCCGCACGGAATCGCGTACCCGCGTGCTTGCCCGGTAGAAAGCCGCTGCCCCAGAGCCTGGAAACCAAAGGCTGACCGCCTTTGTTTTTGGTCACCAAAGTCACAAAGTTGGGAAGGTTCTCGTTAAGAGAACCAAGGCCGTGAGACAGCCATGCTCCCATGCTGGGACGACCAGGCAGTTGGGAGCCTGTTTGCATAAAGGTAACCCCCGGGCCGTGATTAATGGCCTCGGTGTACATCGAGTTCACAATGCACATATCATCGGCAATCTTGGCGGTGTTGGGCAGGAGCTCGCTGATCCATTGTCCGCTTTTCCCGTGCCGGTCAAATTTGAAAGGGGAACCCACCAGGGGCAGGCTTGCCTGATTTCCGGACATACCGGTAAGTCTCTGGCCTTTTCGCACCGAGTCCGGAAGCTCTTTTCCGGTTTCCTCGATCAGCCTGGGCTTGTGGTCAAAAAGGTCAATTTGAGAGGGGCCTCCTGATTGAAATAAATAAATCACCCGTTTGGCTTTGGCGGGGTGGTGCAACCCGCCGCCGGATTCGGCATGGAGCATATTGGCCAGGGCCAGCCCGCCCAGGCCACCCCCAAAACGGTTCAGGAAATTACGCCTCGTCATCCCGATGGATGGCTCAAAACCCGTGCATTTTTTGTGTTCCATGATAATTATCGTTTGAAAAGAGTCCCGTCAAAATTCATCAGGGTGGAAACCAGGTTTGTAACCGCGGCCAGGTAAGGGAGGTCTTTGGATTTTGCTTTGTGGTAACCAACTTCCAGAAACTTTTGGGTTTGGTTGCCATCCACAAAGTATGATTTTTGTTCTTCCAGTAAGCGGCCCAGGATATCGGCTTCTTTTGGGTCAGGCTTTCGGCTGGTCAGCCGCAGGAAGGCCTCTTCAATAAGAAGGTCAGGCTTGTCGGTGCCGTGAGCCAGTATCAGGGCGTCAGCGGTGGCCCGGGCGGCTTCCACAAACTGGGTGCCGTTGAGCATGATCAGGGACTGGGTGGGGGAGTCGGTGCGTTCCCTCCGGACGGCACACACATCCCGCTTGGATGCATCCATCGCCATCATTACCGGAGTCGGGGCGGTTCTTTTCCAAAAGGTGTAGACACTGCGCCGGTACACATTGGGAGCCCCGTCGGGGTTCATCGGCTTGAAGGAGGCCTTCAAATCATAGGGCTTGGTACTGGGGCCACCGGTTTTTTTGTGGAGCAGGCCACTGTAAGCAAGCAGGCCATCCCGGATCATTTCCGCAGGCAGGCGGTAGGCGGGTGCCCGGCTGAGCAGGATATTTTCCGGATCGCTCTCGGCTGCAGCTGGGAGGATTTTACTTTCCTGCCGGTAGGTGGATGAGAGGACCATTTTCTTGAGTAAGTGATGCATGTTCCAGCCCGATGAAATAAAGTCCCGGGCCAGCCAGTCCAATAAATCCGGGTGGCTCGGTGGTTTCCCCTGCAGGCCAAAATCTTCCGAGGTCGCTACAAGCCCCTGCCCAAAAATCATCTGCCAGTACCTGTTCACCGTGACCCGGGCCATCAGGGGGTGATCCGCTGAGGTTAGCCACCTGGCCAGACCGAGGCGGTTGACCGGCTCACCCTTGGGGAAAGGGGGCAGGACCTCGGGCGATGCCCGGTGGACTACCTGGCCCCGGTTTGCGTAATGCCCGCGTTCCAAAATATGGGTTTCCCGGAGACCGGGCATTTCCTTCATTACCATAATTTCCCGAATCTTTTTCCGTTGATTCCCATAATCTCTCCTGGCTTTTTCCAAAGCAAAAAATTGGTTTCGGGTGGGGGGGTGAGCGGTTTGCAGAAAAATTGAGATTTCATCCGCCGGGTTTACTTTATCCGCGATCCCGGCAAGCTTGGTAATTTCTGAAGAGCCCAGGACGCGGTCGTAGAGAAAAAATTCATCCATCATTCCGTTTTTAAATCCCCGGTCCCGCATTCGCTCAGCAAAGGCGAGAAAGGGGGAACCACCCCCGGTGATTTCCCGCGTGAGGTTGTCACGGATTGTTTCCACCTGGGCGAGCCTACCATTCTCGTAAAGCTGCAAGCCATGAGCCCGGCTGGAGCCGTCATAGGTGAGTGCCACATGGGTCCATACATCGAGGGGAAGTTGCTTTTTGGATTGTACCCGAATGGCATTGCCCGGCCAAAAGTGAATCAGGGCAGGGGACAGCCTGCCATCCTCGATGAGGATCTCATAGCCCCGGCTCCCCGCATCGGTCCATGCCTGGGAACGCTTGACCACCACCGCCCGCTCCAGGAACTCGGTGGGCTTGATCCAGAACGCCATGCTGAAGGTTTGGTGGCGGTTGAAGTTACCAAATTCTTTGGGGAATGACATCGTGTCATCTCCGGAAAACTGAATCCCTTTGCCGGACTTTCCCGCAACTTCTTTGTTATTCTGGTTGGTGGATGCATTTTTGGCCGGGTTTGCCAAGTTGGGGTACTGGTTCCCCTTGCGGTTATCAAAAGAAAGGTAAGCCAGCGGAGCCCCGTGGAGCTCTTCTGTCTTTTGGTTGATTTTCCACTTGTGGAGAAGGTGCTGTTCAATCTTCTTTACATCATTCTGCTGAAGTGGCCTGGGGAAAATAAGCAATTCCCCCACCTCACCATCCCAGTTGTAATGGCCCCCATGGTTTCGGTCCTTCCCCAGGCGGTTCGCGGTTACATCTCCCGCGGTTACAAGTGAGACCACGGCCAAATCATTCGGGTAGGCCGAGTTTTCATTGCCGGCGATACCATTGATGCGGAGCTTTCCTTTTTTTACATGGTCATGGGTATGCTTGGGGTGCCAGAATTTATTTCCATGGGAATAGAAATGGTAGAGTGTGGAGTGGGACAGGGGGGAGCCCGAGTTGCCTGCGGTTTTACTCATGACCCAAAACACGGTGCGGATGTTTGTGATTTCCTTAAACTCATGGAAATCCACTTTGCTGGCCTGATACCGCATCACTTTCAACCCACTGGTTTTATGGAGCCGGACGGAGGGGGCAGCCTGTTTGGTGGCATGATTCTTATTCCCGCTTAGGTCCCGCCAGAGAAGGGAGGTGGCATTGGGCTC
>CBFIFQ010000126.1:0-3503 GCA_965661905.1 Opitutales bacterium | reverse complement strand
GCAGGGTTCCCAAAGATACTGGGTGTACCCCCGTAATCCATCCACTTCGAGAGGGTGCACAGACCGGGGCATTGGCAAAGCAGTTCATGTATTGAAAACCCTCCGATGCCAGCTTGTCGATATGGGGAGTTTGGGCATGGGGATTCCCGTAACACCCAACCCAGTTCACATTGTTGTCTTCACTGGTGATCCAGAGAATATTGGGGCGCTCTGACGCGTCGCTCGAATAACTGAGAAACCAACCAAAAAGGAATAGATAAACGGCAATTAAATTTATCTTGGGCATGGACAGATATTCAGGAAACCCGGTCGCCCAAGCAACCCTTAATGAAAGGGTTGACTCATTAAATTTTTAGGGTTTGGGATATTCTGCCAGCATCTTTTGATCGGTATTTAACGAATGCGTAGATGAGCGGTCACCGGAAAATGATCGGATGGGTACCTGCCCTTGAGGTTGGTTTGCAAAATGGATGCTTCGATTACTTTCATACTCGGCTTCACCATAATGTAATCGATTTTGGCCCCATCGGGCTGACCGGTAAATCCGTTATATGTACCCACCTTTTTTCGATTCGGATAAAGAACTCGAAAGGAGTCCACCATTTGAATACCAAGGTTCTGCCTTGCTTCAGAATTACCCTTAATAATTTTCAAGGTTTCACTATCCTCGGGAGCATTAAAATCTCCCATGAATACAAACGGGGCTGTTTTGGCTTCCCCCTGAATGTGTTCCATGATCATACGGGCACCCTTTTCGCGGGCTTTTCTGGATCCATCATCCATGTGGGTATTGTAAATATAAATGGTTTGTTGAGACTCACGATCAAGGAGCCCTGCCCAGGTACAAATCCGATGATGGGCACTGCCCCAGCTCTTCGATGGCTCGGCTGGGGTTTCTGAAAGCCAAAAGCTTCCAGAATCGGAAAGCTTAAATCGTTTCTTCAAAAAAAGAATGGCAGAATACTGTCCTTTGGCACCGCCCATCGACCCTTCTCCCACTTTTCCGTACTCAGGAAATTCATTGCTTAGTTCTTCCAACTGAAAAAAGTTCGCCTCCTGCAAGCCCAGGACATCGGGGGCATAATCTCTGATCACCCTGTAAACAAGGTCCTTGCGCCCCACCCAATGATTCTCTCCATCCCTGGCATAGCTATTGCGAATGTTAAAGGACATCACCCGCAGATCCGAGCTATCCTGATCGGATGCCTGAAGAGATAAGCAACCGGTAAAGGTGGTTAGAAATAACAGGTTAAACCAAAGAAAGAGGATTCGTTTTAGATTCATACTCTTCTTACTATTTTTTCAGTGTTCTCTAATGGTATCTCAATTGTTCCGAAGCGATTGTATCATCCTCGGTAATAAACCAAATCCAGTGTCCCTGAAAAGCAGATGGAAAAATCTAGCAGATCCGCTCCACTGGCTTGCCTTACCTTTACTTTCTTTGCTTTGAAAACATCCAGTCATAAAATTCCTTGCTGGAGTAAACTAAACCACGAACATTATGTCCCTGGTCAGGATAGACTTTTATTTTTGCCTGTTGTCCACCAGCTTTGCGTATCTCTTTCACCATGGTCTCAGATCTCTCGGCAGGCACAACCCGATCCTGCCCTCCGGCAAAGGCATAAACAGGAACCTTGGCAAGATTAGCTGCCCACTTTTTTAAATGCGGGGTCACATCCTTGGGCCCACCCGGACCCGTGCCTCCGACAATGGGGGCAATGGCGGCAAAATGCTGTGGACTTTGTCCACCCCAGGTCCACGAACCATAGCCTCCCATACTATTTCCCGTCAGGTAAATTCTCTTCGAATCGAAGTTCAAACTTGAGCTCAGGTCTTTCAGTAAAAGGTCTAAGTCCGTGGCCTCCCAGGTTCCACGCCCTCCATTCTTTCTCATTCGCAAACATTGAGGAACCACAATATAACAGGGTCCTTTACCAAACTTCTGAATTCCTGAAACCAGGGCTCTCACCTGCCCCTGCAGCCTAAGCACATCATCACCCACGCCACCAGCCCCGTGCAGATAGATAATCAAAGCCGGCTTTTGCTTTTTTTTACTCGCCACCTCAAAAAGAAGATATTTGGGGTTTAAACACTTAGTGCCTTTCTCAAAAACAGGTGCCACAGTTTGAACCTTCGGATTTTGAGCACGAACAAAAGAAACCGATAACAAACAGAAGGATATAAAATATACAAAATACTTTTTCATAAGACACACTTTGAATTTGCTCCCACAGAAGCACAACCTTTGATTGTGAAAATTCGGTAAAGTTTTTCTCCCAGACTGATCTACAAATAGAAGCAAAGCTTTTAGCCTGTTGAGATGTGAAACTAAAAAGTTGCCAAGAATATTTAACAACCAATAGTAGACTAAAATTTAGATATTATTATGGAAGCCCAACCACCAGACTATGGATTTCTGATCAGTCAAATCCACCGCAACCTGCCTACTTTGCCGACCATTGTGCATGAGTTAACCAATGTGCTTCATAATCCCGATGAGTCCACCTTCACGGTGGAGGATGTACTGATCAAGGACCAAAGCATGACCTCCAAAATTTTACGGATTGCCAACACCACCTATTACCGGGGGAGCCGTGAACGGGTGGGTGATGCAAGTGAAGCCATTGGTACCCTTGGGTTTGAAAAAATTCGAAATGTGGTTCTTACAACTTCCGTATTTAAAATGTTTTCTGCTCCAACAGCGGAACAGAAATTTTCCCTGGAAAACTTGTGGAAGCACAGCCTCGGGGTTGCCACCGCATCCCGCTGCCTGGCAAAATACCTCGGACGGCAATGGCACGAATCGGCTTACACCTGCGGGTTGTTACATGACATCGGGAAGGTTGCCCGTTACAAACTTGACGAGAACGATGGAACCCAGGAACTAATCGATGACATTCAGACAGCCCTGGATAACAAGATAAGTTTAATCAGGGCCGAAATCATGAATAATTCCCCCCGTCATGACCTTCTTGGATATTATATCTGCAAAAACTGGGGTCTCTCCAAGGATGTGGAAAATGTGGTTCGCTGGCATCATGTGTCAAACCGGACAGAAAGGTCGGGTCAAATTTCCGAAGAAGGTAATGATATTGTAGATGCCGTCTTTTTGGCGAACTGGTTGGTAAACAAAAAAGAGTTTGGCTTTAGTGGCACTCAATTCCCCGAGCAACCATCCGAAGCATTTTTAGCCCGTTTGCAACTGAGCCCAGCCCACATTGAACCGATTGAGGAAGCCGTGGAAAACGATTTAAAACTCACCAAAGATTTCTGTGATATGTTGGATGGGGATTAGAATAGAAGCGTAATTATAGTTAATTACTTCAGAGGTAGCATACGGTCAGTCTCCCTACCATGCCCGTTTACCTTCAGCTTATCCTCATAAACCTGGATAATGGAAAAGGCACTTTCATCGGTATCCACCATACCCTTACAGGTGAGGTAGTGAATTCCATTTTTAATCCCATACTTACCCTTGTGGTTGTGCCCGTTTATATAAGCCT
>CBFIFQ010000125.1:0-3505 GCA_965661905.1 Opitutales bacterium | reverse complement strand
CCCTTACGACGGAGCAAAAAAACACCCTAATAAAATGGGTGCAAGCAGGGGCTTTTTGGCCGACGGGCCAACCACTAAAGGCCCAAACTAGAGAACAACTCGCCCTCCGTGCAAATACTCAAAATAAAAAACTAGTCAAAATTCAGGCCTTTCCTCCCTCTATCACTCTCCAGAACCCTCAGGATTTTAATTCTTTTATCATTCAGGCGAACTATGCAGATGGAGTGAACCGTGATATCACTTTTGAGTCATCCTTCACGGTTCAAAACCCTGAAATCGTCAAATTTGATGGAGCCACCGTCTACCCCAAGGGCAATGGCACAACCGAATTGCATGCTAGTCACCAGAATCAAAAAGTTATAATTCCAATAACCGTAAGTCATTTTCAGGAGGACAGACCCGTCAGTTTCAAACTCGATGTTATGCCTATCTTTATGAAAGCTGGATGTAATACCGGTTCCTGTCATGGGTCTGCCCGGGGACAAGACCGCTTCATGCTCTCTCTCTTTGGTTATGACCCCGAAGGTGATCACCATCGAATCACTCGGGAACAAGGAACGCGGCGAATCAATCTCGCTCTCCCTCAAGAGAGTATGCTTCTTGAAAAAGCCATTGGTGCGGTACCACACACCGGGGGAAAGCTTTTCGACCAAAAAAGTAATCATTGGGAAATATTGCACAAATGGCTTCAAGCTGGTGCTCCTAACGATGCCGAGAATGTGGCCAAACCCGAACGCATTGAATTATTCCCACCATCCCTCCTTCTTGAAGGAAAAGGTGCGACCCAACAAATCATGGTCCTCGCTCACTACTCAGATGGAACCACCCGGGATGTGACTCCCCTTACCGTGTTTCAGTCAAACAATGAAGAGACTGCCTCCGTGAATAAAAAAGGGGAGATCACGGCAGGTAAGCGGGGGGAAGCCTTTGTCATGGCACGTTTTCATGTCTTTACCGAGGGCATACAAACCATCGTGATCCCTGAGGGGCTTGATTATAAAAGACCTAAAGTTAAAGAGCACAACTTTGTCGATACCCTGGTTCACAACAAATTAGACAAGTTACGCATCACTCCATCTCCGTTGTGTTCCGATGAAGTTTTTATACGCCGGGTTTACCTCGATGTAATCGGCTTATTGCCCACTTCAGATGAACTCCAGAACTTTCTACAGGATAAAAAGCCAGACAAAAGAAGCCGGTTAATTGATGACCTTGTTCAGCGAAAAGAATTCACTGAAATATGGGTGATGAAATTTGCTGAACTGCTGCAAATCCAGACCGATCCCAATCAGGGCATGAGTTATAAGGCGACCTTACTTTATTTTAATTGGCTGAAAGAACGTATTGCCAATAACATACCGATGGACCAAATCGTCCAGGAGTTGCTTACATCCCAAGGCGGAACATTTGTAAACCCTCCCACCAATTACTATCAGGTGGAACGGGACAACCTCAAGATTACTGAAAATGTTGCCCAGGTTTTTATGGGTATGAGGATTCAGTGTGCTCAATGTCACAACCATCCCTTTGATCAATGGACCCAGAATGATTATTATTCCTTTGCCTCTTTTTTTAGCCAAGTGGGAAGAAAGCGGGGAGCCGACCCTCGGGAGCAGGTCATTTACAATCGAAAAAAGGGGGAGATCAACCACCCCATTCACAAAAAACCACTCCCTCCTAAATTCTTGGGCGGCCCTTCCCCTGACATACCCAAAGAGATTGACCGACGTAAAGTGCTAGCAGACTGGCTCGCTTCTCCAGACAATCCATTTTTTGCTAAAAACTTAGCCAACCTTGTCTGGTCTCATTTCTTCGGAAAAGGCATTATTGAACCTGTCGATGATGTAAGAGTTTCCAACCCACCTGCCAACCCCGAGCTCCTCAATGAACTGGCCAACCGCTTTACCGCCTACCAGTATGATTTCAAGAAACTGGTCAAAGATGTGTGTAACTCGAGAACCTACCAACTTTCAACCCAAGCAACTGCCTCCAACAAAGAGGATCGGCGAAATTTTGCCCGTGCACCCATGCGTCGATTGCGAGCTGAAATTCTTTTGGATATTATCTCCCAAGTGACCGAAACAAAAAACAAATTCCCCGGTTTACCGCTGGGTGCGAAAGCTGTCCAGATTGCAAACGGTAAGGTTAATAATTACTTCTTAACCACATTTGGTCGGGCCAAGAGGGAAACCGTATGCTCCTGCGAAGTCGTCATGGAGCCAAGCCTTTCACAAGCCCTGCATCTTCTCAACGGGGATGCAACAAACAAGCGTATCAGCCAGGGTAAAGTTATCAAAAATGCCTTAAAGGCAGGGCAATCAACGGAAGATATTATCAAGCTTTTATACCGCAGGTGCTACTCCAGAAATCCTACTGCGGAGGAATTACAAAACCTTTCCAAAACTATTTCGGATGGGAATAAAGAGAAAGGGCTGACCGATATTTTCTGGGCTCTTCTCAATTCCAAAGAATTTGTTTTCAATCACTGATGCTTGCTTACCCCTAGAGTAAGCCAAAATTTTTACCATGTTCCAGGTTTTAATACTTTTGTTTTTTGCTTCAGTAATTGCGGTGAAGGCGACTCCAGAAAAGCCTAATTTCCAAGACGACATACTTCCCATTCTTGATCAGTCCTGCAATTCTTGCCACAACCCTGATAAAGCCAAAGGAAGCCTGATCCTTTCCACCATAAATGGCGTAATGAATGGGGGAAGTTCAGGTAAAGTAGTTGTGCCTGAAGATGGAAAATCGAGCTTACTTTATCAACTGGCTGCACGGCTCAAAGAGCCTCATATGCCTCCTCGGGGGCAAGGTCTTGAAACCGAACAAGTCAAATTGCTTAAACGATGGATTGATCAGGGGCTGCTTTCCACCGCTACGGGTAAGGCTGTGAAGAAAAAAATCACCAACCTCGCCCTGGACCTGAAGACAAAAGACCTGGGGAAACCCAAAGGACCTCCCCCCATGCCTTCCCACCTTAATCTTGAGCCTTTCCTGGTTACTGATAGGGCTTTCACTCCTTCGGCGATGGAAAGTGCGCCTTGGTCTCCTCTTCTTGCCATCGCAGCTCCAAAACAAATTATATTCTACAACACTGATAACTTGAAACTACTTGGAGTTTTACCCTACCCGGAAGGGTTTGCGGAATCTCTTGCCTTCAGCAAAAATGGCTCCTTACTCTTAGCCAGCGGAGGCAAAGGTGGGAAAAAGGGCCAAGTGGTGGCCTGGGATATTTCCTCCGGTAGACGAATACTGACTCTGGGGCAGGAAAAAGATTCGATTTTATCGGCCGATATCAACCCTAACCAATCATTAATTGCCATTGGCGGAACATCCAAAATCATCAAGGTGTTTGAACTTGGCTCTGGCCAAGTTCTTTACCAAATAAAAAAGCACTCGGAGTGGGTGACGAAAGTGGCAATTTCTCCTGATGGCATACTCATGGCCACAGGAGATCGAAATGGTGGCCTTCATATTTGGGAAGCGGAAACAGGCAACCCCTTCT
>CBFIFQ010000124.1:0-3619 GCA_965661905.1 Opitutales bacterium | reverse complement strand
GACGATTTCATAACGCGTGAGGAAGGGCCCACTATGATTCCAACCCAGCAGCTTCGCCAACTCAGGTACATTTGCTCCGATCTCCTGCAGACCCACGATATCTGCCTTCGCCAACTCGATCATCTTGGCGGATTGTGACAAGGGTTGCCCCTGGTAAGTACCCCCACGACAGGCATTGTAGGTCATCACCCGAACGGTGCTTTCTTGAACCGGCTTGTCTTCTGCTTTCAGCCCAGTGGTAAAGCTAGCCGCTAGTCCGAGTAGTAAGAATCTTGGAATGCTCATAAAAAACTTCTTTCTTATTTCCTTTTATTTCCGGTCCCATGCGTTGGCTGCCCGGGGTTCATAAGATGGGTGGGCATCCTTGTTAGGCAGAGAGTCGACCACGATCTGAAATTTATTTAAGGCCTTTTGGTGCAGAGCCAGCTCGCTGCCTATCAGGTTGGTCTCCTCCCAAGGATCAGTTTTTAAGTCATGCAGACGAATGATCTTTTTTTCATTCGATACCCAAACCTTGAAGCGTTTATCCCGAATCACCCGGGTAGAAAATTTCTTCGTTGGCCGGATGCCATCTTTGGTTAATTTCGCGGAACCGTAACCCAAAGCCATGATCCACTTGCGCTCCGTATCCTTAGTTTTTCCAAGCAGGTATGGCGCAATCGAGGACCCATCGACTACGAGATCTCTGGGTAACTGCCCACCACCCAGTTCCACAAAAGTGGGCAGCATGTCGGAAAAATCAGTGAGGGCTTTGCTCTCCACTCCGGCAGGGACAAGACCGGGGCAATTGACGATAAAGGGAGCACATACTCCGGCTTCTTTTTCTGTTCCCTTGGACCCGACGACCTCCCGACCGTTGCGGTTACCAATGACACCACGGGGAGGAGGAGCCGACCCATTATCAGTGGTAAAGATGACAATCGTACGGTCACGGATACCGAGGTCATCGATTTCTTTGACTAATTGACCGACCATTTTATCGATGTATCGAACCATCGCTTTGTGCCGATCGAGGACACTTTTTGCATCAGGTTCATCCGGGGTGTGAGCCACAGGCGTATGCGGTTGGGCCATCGGAAAGTACATACACATGGGTTGCTCTTTGTTTTTTCGCATAAACTGAATCAGGTGGTCGGTGTATAGATCGGGACCATACTTTCCCTTGTAGGTTTTGGATCCTTCTTTGGTATGAATGTACGGATCCCAATAGCGCCTGGTTGATTTTTTCGCATGCTCTTCGTCTGGCGAGGATTCCGCACCCGTCCACATTGCCCAGTCATCAAACCCGTGCTTTTTCATGGCCTCTGGCTCGATCCGAAAATCGTTAATCTGCCACTTTCCGGCCGCGGCGGTGGCATAGCCCAAGTCGTTCATCAAGCGGGCAAAGGTGGTGTTCTCCTTTTTCTTCCAGTCAAAGTATCCCACGCCCCAGCGTGGCACATCCCAGTGGTTGGCCCAGCCCGTGCGCCATGGGTATTTGCCCGTCAGCAAAGTCGTGCGCGAGGGTGTGCATGCCGGCATGGAGTATGCATTATTAAACTTAATCCCACCAGTGGCGAGTGCGTCAATATTGGGTGTTTCAATATCCTCAGCCCCGTAACAACTGATCCACTCCTTGCCCAGATCATCCGCCATGATGTAGAGAATATTTGGCTTCGTCTGGGTGGTTTCCGCAAACGCGAATAGAGAGCCAACACATAAAAAGTAGGCTGAGAGGAAGGTACGAATAATCATCTTGGTTATTAGGGCGTTTTGCATGGTAGGTTTTTTATTTTGAAGGCTGGTGTAAATTTTGGGGCTAATACCGCGGCACCGATTTCGGTGCGGCAGGCCCGTTGGCTTTGATTCGATTGTAAAGGCTCTTCATTCGGTTAATGATATCCTTACTCTCGACCCGTTCTGCCCCTGTGAGCTCTCGCTCCTTTGGTAATTGACGTGCATCAATGAGTTTTTCGCTCTTGATGATATAGCGCCACTCCCCATCGAAGATCGATTCGCCCTGGGGCAGTCCCTGGTGGACCCATTGCCGCGTTGGGCCTTCCTTGCCGTGGATTTGATTGAAAATACTGCGCCCGTCGGTCTGGACACTGTGTTTTGTGACGGTCAGTTCGCAGAAGGTCTCAAAGAGATCCACTACATCAACCAATTCCTGGTTGACGCCTCCGACAGGAATCGATTTTGGGCCCCAGACGATAAACGGCACATGAGATCCCGCATCATTCAGGTCTGACTTTGCGCCATCGACATTGCCTTTAAGTGTATGCCGGGTGTGCTTGTTCTCTCCCGGTTGCCCATAGCGGGAATTCTTATAAAGAGAGCCGTTACGATAGCTCACCTGCAGGCCATTGTCGCCCATGAAGAAGACATAGGTGTTGTCCTTGATGCCGAGTTCATTGACGCTCTTGAGGATTCTGCCGACAAGGGTGTCCATGTATTCGATCATGTTATCCATGGTGGCTTCGCGATTTAGTGCAAGGTCCTGCGGTGTCTGGACTAACGGCCAGTGGGGCAGTAGCTCATTGTGAACAATGAAGAAAGGTTTTTTTACCTTGGTCGCCTCAGTCATCTTCTTAATCACATAATCGGCCAGCACATCCGGGCCGAATCTTTTCTCCAAGCCATCCATCACTTTTCCGTCGCGATTGAATGTAGGATTCCAGTGTCGTCCGGTCTTCTTGCCGTTCCGCCAAATCTGCCAGATGCACCATGAGTCAAAACCGGCATCCCGGATATGATCCGGCCAATGCTCCAGGGTTGCCAACTGCCACTTGCCGGTCACCGCGGTCATGTAGCCATTCTTTTGGATCTGCTGCCCAAAGTTTGGCATTTTCCTGAAGTCAACCTTCTGTTTTGTTCCTTTGTGGACCGGCAAGATATCGGTGTGCTTATGCCGAAAAGTATAGGTTCCTGTATGCAAACTTACCCGGGATGGTGTGCAGATGGAACTGGTGTACATGCTCTGGAACCGAAGCCCCTCTTTTGCCATTTGATTCAGATGTGGCGTTTTAAAATCCAAACCACCATAGGCACCAAGCCCTTCGTAACCGATGTCGTCAGCAAAAATGAGCACGACATTGGGTTTATCAGGTGTGGCCGCCACCGAAAACCGGGCCAGCATTATCAGTAGCAAAGAAAATTTAGTGATACGGTTCACAAGCACATTCTTTGCTCTAAAGCTTCTGTTTATCGGCACGCAGTCTTGCCTTGAGCTTGGTGTAATCCACATCCTGCACAACGATGCCTTCATCAATGGACATGACTGCGGCGGTGCCGGCGCTTTGCCCAAGAATCATGAAGACCGGCTCCATGCGGATTGAGCCGTAGGCGATATGTGAAGCCGACAGACAAAGCGGGACAAGCAGATTGCTGCATTCGTCTTTCTTTGGGACGATCGAGCGATACGAAACGGGATAAGGCTTAACGTGGTGTCCTAAACCGCCCTCGTTGCGAACCGTGGTGACACCCTTTTCCTGAACAACGACGCGCTGGCAGAAATGAGAGTCCATCGCATAGGAGGCAATACCCACCGAGTCCTTGACCACGCGCTTATTCTCGCAATTGGCTTGAACCATCACATAATCCGAGACCATGCGCCGTCCCTCCCGCACATAGAGGTGAT
>CBFIFQ010000123.1:0-3741 GCA_965661905.1 Opitutales bacterium | reverse complement strand
CACGCCCTACGGCAAGCCAAATGCCAAGCAATCTGTGACGCCGATGAACCACTTGTACTTTTACCTAAGATCTGAGTCCAATCCCTAAATGATGGACTTTTCATCACAACGAATAGATGGAGTTTATCCCATCCATCAAAATCAAGTGCACTGTTTTTTATCTCAATAAAGCTCCCCGTGGAAACGGTGGGTTTATTGTTCAAACCAGCGGATTTCCATGTGGGCAAATAAGTACTGGTATTAGGAATGCCATGGTAGCCCTTACCGCTTTTATCCAGCCACAATGAAATCGATTCGTCGTTTGCTGGTGGAGAAACAATACCAGGGACTTTTGCCATGTGTTTGGGGTCACTTGCATCGAGCCAAGACATTAAGTTACCCATTTTGCCAGGTTCAAAGTCGTTCTTGGCGATGAGAGAATTGCCCGGTTCTGAGGGCCATCCTTTTACCCACATTGAAATCGAAAAATTAGATCCACCGTCAAAGGTGTCTTCCGTACCTCCAGTTGAAACTTCTGCAAAAGTACCACTTGATAAATCTAAAGACATACCACTGCCATCTATCGAATTGGAAGAAAACTGGCTGCCTGCTTTAAATGGAGAGCTCTTTTTATATGGATGCGAAGAATCTAGAATACTTTTAAGCCCCCATTTTTTGGCCAGGTACCCTTCCACTTTTTGGCGGGTATTTGAGTCGGTGGATTTAAAGGATACAAGTTCAGCAAAGTGCCCGTCCACACTTCGGGAATTATTCAATTTCATGATCCGAAGTGGTACGGATGATCCCGAATTCACCCCATTGTTGTTACTTACTTGGTTTTGTTTTACCTCTCCGTTTACCCAGGTAGATACAGATTGTCCGGATACATCAAAGGAGATGGTTGCCAGAATCCAATTATCCAGCAAATTTGTACTTCCCCAAGCTGGATATGTGGCATTGTCTTTGCTGAATTCTCCGCGAAACTGTGAGGAGTGAGCGGCTCTTAAATTCCAGTCTCCATTCTGGTTTGTGCCATAAGAGATTACACCTGCGGTTCCGTGGTCATGCCCGGCCACGGGCTTAAACAATATCGACCAGGTTTGGTTGGTGTTTTGGCCAACAATATTTCCTTCGTAATACACATTTACGGAAGTGCCGGTGGAATCAAAGGTAAGTACGTTTAGTCCATTTTGTGCATTACTCGTAACCGTAGGGGAGCCTCCACCCGTACTGCTATTTGCCAGGTTGTACCCATTGCCACTCTTATCGGCTAAGCTAGAAGGCACGGAAGAATACCCGCTGGCATCATACCATGTATATAAACTGCTAAGATCTGAGGGTGAAAATGCGACTGTGCTACCCGGATCTGCATGCCGGTTATTACCCGATGAATCGTGCAGATTACCGTCCAGTTTCCACCATCCCTCCAAATCGCTGTAGCGAATGGCATCGGTATTCTCCCTTGCGGAACTGGTCACGGTGGTAAAGGCGGTGGTGCTATCTCCCCAGTCGTCCCCTTTGTTCGCAGTATTCGTAGCCCAGGGGCGAAAGTAATAGGTTCTCCCACTTATCAGTCCGGTTAGGGATGCCCGCAAAGTTTTATTCTCGGGTGCATTGGTGATCGTGATACTTGAGTCCCAGTTGGATGCCGTTGTACCCCCATCGTTATCTCCCCAGTAGAATTTTACGGTAGTGGCAGCATTACCATTATCTGTGAGCACAACTTCTAGGTCCGCAGTAGTTGCCGTAACATTGGCTGTGGATTGTGTTCCTAAGGTAGGGGCAGAAGTGTTAATTGGAGTGGTGAAGGACTTGACGGGTGCCCAAACGGTGCTTTGAGGAGGGCTTGACTTGTAAGAATGTCCACTTGATGGAAGGGCAGATTCCAATCCCCATTTGTGGGCTAGATAACCCTCTACTTTTTGGATATCGGAGTCGGAAAGTGCTGTATCACAGATGATGAGTTCTGCTAAATCTCCCAGCCATTGTCGTGATGTGATACCTCTGTCGTAGCCGAAGGAAGAGGCGATTACATTTCCGGTTGTTTTAAGAGATACAACTGCGAGGGAAGTAGGAATGTTAGTCGCTGCTCCATTTACTGTTGTGCCGTTGAGACGGGTCGTGCCCCCAGTAATTTTATTATCCGTGGTGTTGGTGTGCCAAAAGTAATCGTTTGTCCGTTGATTGTGCCAATGTGGGTTTACATTGGATCCATTGATTTGTCGTTGGACAGAATCGTTTAATAAAAATCGAAATTGCCGAGATCCATTTGCAATTTGTGCACTTGCATTTTCTTTAAGAACCCAAAAAACGGTCCTGATATCGGTTAATTCTGTCCATTCATATTTTTGACCGTTTCCAGTAAACCTCATCAGTGATAAACCATTTTGGGCGTTGGTTACAACACCGGGAGATCCTCCCTTGGTCGCATTTCTGCTGTTTCCGCTTTTGTCGGCCCAAGTGGATGGCGTGGATGAGAGATCACTGGCATCCAACCACAGGGTCATATCATTACCAATTAAATCTAAAGCGTTTTGGTTTAAGCTAGTTTTGGCACGATAATAGTAGGTTTGCCCTGGGGTTAAATTGTTAAGCTGTTTACCATAATATCCTTCCTTTCCTGAGCCTACATTGAGTGCAGAATTATTCCAGTCGGATACGGTTATGGAGTTACGGTTCACTGTATCCCAGACAAAATCGACCGTGTTAGACTCCGCACCTGATTGCTCGATTTCAGCGAGAAGTAAAGCGGAGTCCCCTACGATGTTAGTTGCTTCGGCACTTCCCCATTTTGGCCCAGATGTACCTGCTGAGTAAACAATGGTAGTAGATGTTTTCTTCGGTGAATCGCTGGTGCCTCCTTGAGCCACAACGGTAATGATATGGGTTCCGCCAACTGTAGGCGTACCTGATATTTCCCCGGTTGCACTGTTCATGGAGAGACCACCGGTAAAGGATAACCCATCAGGTAAATTGTAGGCGGAGTACAAGGCATTGGGGAAATCTGCAGTGATTGTGGTAGAGAGAGCAGTACCTGGAGTTGCGTTGATTACCGAGGGTAGGGTGGAAAATCCACCAACCTTTACCAGGTCTCCTTTGCCAACATTGTATAGCTCGTTGATCTCACTTAACGAGAGGGCATTATTATAGATCCGCACTTCATCGAGCTTGATACCACTATGGAAAGCCGCCGCCACAGTTTTTACCTCATCGGCAATAGCAGCACTCGAATTTTGATCAAGGGCCCCAAATACCAATGCGTGGTTACTGGGAGTGATTGAGCCGCTCGCAGATTCGGATGCAACCTCAGTTCCGTTTAGGTAGGTTTTCCTCGTTTGACCGTCGTAAGTGGATACATAATGGTGCCAGTTATTGTCGGAGGAGATTGAAATCGATGGACTCGCAGTCTGTAGTTCGCCTGGTCCTTTAAAGTTAGTTGCGATTGTATTTGCTTTTTCTCCGCTCCCCATGGACCAGCCTGTTTTTGTGTTAAACGCATGATCTGCAGGAAGCTCTCCAGACATTCCCCATTTGAACGCAATATGGCCTTCCATCATTTCACGCTGAGAGTCACTGAGAGCATCGCGAAACATTAATATCTCGCCGTATCTCATTTTATTTACAAATTCCACAGAATTGCTATTGGAAGAAAAAGTGCTGGGAGCATTTGTCTTGGTTGCCGCTGCCCTTCCATTCGCAAACCATTTCATTGTAGTTTGCGTACCATCAAAAGTGAATGATAGGATTTTAGGTTCAAAGTTT
>CBFIFQ010000122.1:0-3823 GCA_965661905.1 Opitutales bacterium | reverse complement strand
CCAAATTTCGCTAAAGCCTAATGAGAGCCGAACTTCCTTTCAAAAGCTTTCTCTGCGGCTTCATCTCCGATCAGTATAATTTCTCCGTTTGCGGAAAACTGATGCTCGGAAGAAGGCGTTATAATGGTTCCGCTGTCTCCCTTGATTGCTACAATACTGCAACCAGTTTTTTCAGTGATTCGCGAGTCTTTTAGTTTTACCCCAACCAAGGACTTTGGGGTTTTTTGGCTAAATACATCCAGGCCTTCTGTAACCATGAGAATCTCAGCTCTGTTCAGGAGGTTGAAGATGGTGTTGGCTCCCATATGGTCTTGAGACATAACAAAGTCAGCACCGGCCCGGTGGAGTGGCTCCACATTGCGATGGAGGAATGCCCGGGTTATAATTTGGATGTCAGGTCTTAATTTGCGACAATATATGGTGAGGTAAACATTAGATTCATCGTTGTGACTAGTGATGACTACGGCAGGGGCATTGTTAATGCCTCCGCGTTCCAGGACAGATTTTACGGATGCATCCCCATGGATAGCATTTTTTACCATGGAACATTTTTTTTCATCTGATTCAATCACTCGATAAGGAATATTCATCAATTCAAGAGATTTGGCGGTTTCACGACCGACACGACCAGCTCCAATAATAATTACGGCGGCACTATTTTTAGAAAACCCACTGAAAGCTTGGTCATACTTTTGAAAGTTTTGTTCTCTTCCCGCTAGTAAAAGTACGGTGTGATTATTGAGCATTGCATCCGCCTCAGGTAGTTGAAACCTCCCGCGCTCCCACATGCCGACAACATTAACACCAAACTCGTCCCGCAGCGTAGTATCCTTAAGAGTTTTTCCGACAAGGGGAGTGCCATGAATGGTTGCTTCTGCAATTTGCACTTCATCAAAAGATCCTATGACATGGGTGTTGTTATCCGTACAACTTATCCTGCGGGCTAAGAAGCTCCCCATTTGCTTCGCAGGACGAATAACATGGGATGCTCCGGCAAGGCTTAAGATTTCTTCCGAAGTGGCACGATTACATGTACTCACAACCGTCAGGTCCGGAGAAGCATCGCGTGCCCGGAAAGCAATATTAACATTTCGAATGTCGTCGTCGGTGGCAACGACCATAGCAGCATGTTTAATGCCTGCATTCTCAAAGGTTTCGGACTCATCGAGATTGCCAAGCATGACCGGTATGTCCATGTCATGAAGCTCCAATGCTTGCTTAAGGTTTTCGATCACGATGATGAATGGATACCCAAACTGGGTAAGTTTATCCATCAAGGCATGGCTTACTGAATCATAGTGGGTGAGGATGACATGTTTTTCACTGACCGGATCATATTTACGGAGTACCCGGGACCCAGTTTGGTATTCCATAAAGGGCTTGTAGAGGAATTCCATAAATACAAACGGAAGGACAATAAAAAGGTAAAATACCCCGGTGAACATGACGACCATGGAAAAAAGCCTTCCAGTATCTCCAGAGAATGTGATATCTCCATAACCCAGGGTGGACATGGTGGTCAGAACCCAGTAGAAGGATTCCACCCATGAGATTTGAGAAACACTTCGCTCTTCCGACATTAAAAGCCTGAAGATGTTCATGTAAACTACCACAAAAAATGCGAGAATGATGGCGAAACGAAAAAAATTAAAAACATTTTTCTGTTTTCTCTTTTGCTTAAAAGAGGAGGGGATCGACTTAATTACATCTTTCACTTTTTTATTATTCTCATTAAAAAGGAAAAGTGACTGGGTGCGAGTTCATTTATTCATTTTATTGTTCCATGCCTTTACCTCGAGGGAGCTTATTTAATTTCAATTAGGTATGGCAGCGTTTTTTATATACAAAAGGTACTTTTCGGTGCTTTTTTTCTTCAGCCTTTTGTATTCGTCTCCTGAAGCGAAGAGTCATGCTGAATTGAAATTTAAATTGCACAGGGAGGCAAAACCGTTATCACCGCAAGCGGTTACTTCTGATTGGCCTCGCTTTAATGGCCCCAATGACGATGCCATTTGCCGGGAATCTTTGATTGAATTAGGTTGGACCAACGGTTTGCCTTCGCTACTTTGGGAAGTAGGCAAAGGGGACGGTTATGCCTCTCCAGCGATTGCAGAAGGTAAATTGGTTATGTTTCACCGGTTCAGGGGGGATGAAGTCATTGAAGCTAGGGATGCGGGGAATGGCTCGCTTCTATGGAGGCATTCTTATCCCGTGGTCTACGAAGATCGTTACGGTTATCTGAATGGCCCACGAGCTAGTCCTGTTATTGCATTTGGTCATGTTTATTTACTCGGGGTTACTGCTTGCCTGACCTGCCTTGACCTCACTACAGGGGACATTTGCTGGAAGAGAAATTTAGGTGAAGAATTTGATATCCCTCAAAACTTTTTTGGGAAGGGATCAAACCCATTAATTGTTGAAAAAACCCTCATTATAAATGTGGGCGGAAGCCAGAAGAGGTCGGTTATCGGGCTGGATCCTAAAACAGGTCAGACGAAATGGGTGACCAAAGATGAATGGGGAGCCAGTTATTCCTCTCCCCGAAAGACCGTGATTCATGGAAGGGAAGTGTGCCTTGTCTTTGCTGGTGGAGAAAGTAGACCCTCTACGGGAGGCCTGTTGGTCATTGATCCTCAAGATGGCACAAAACTCTCCCGTTTCCCTTGGAGGTCTAAAAGTTATGAGTCAGTGAATGCCGTGCCTCCCATTCCCCTGGGTAAAAACCGTGTCTACCTGTCCGAATGTTATGAAAAAGGTTCAGTCATTCTTCAGTTTGATGATCAATTTAACGCACATGAAATTTGGCAGGACTCGAGCTTAAATATTCATTGGATGACTCCGGTTGTCTCCGGCTCTTTCCTTTATGGCGTCTCCGGGAGACATCAGCGTGGTGCTCAAGTGTATTGCCTTGATTTTAATGAGGGTGTATTGAAGTGGCATCAGCCCATTTCCTGGTCTCAAGTGGTCAATGAAAGAGACCTCGACTTACAATTGTTTCGTGGTTCTTTGCTTAAGATAGGTGTTGAGTCCAATGATTTTATTGGGCTGTCTGAATTTGGCTCTTTAGTGAGTTTAAAACTTAGTCCTCTTGGCTGGGAATTGATTTCAAAGGCCCAATTATTCTTTGCCCCAGGTACTTGGGCTTTACCAGCTGTTAGCCAAGGGTTACTCTATGTGATGCAAAATGAAAAAGATCGGATGACAGGTGAAGGGGCTCGACTCCTTTGCTATGACCTCCGCGGGAAGTGAGTTCATGAGGATTGAAGTACAGCCACTCGTGGGGTTTGATCAGTTATTAACTTACGGTGTCACTGAAAAGTTTTCTGCCAGAATCAAGCTTGGCTGTCTGGTGCAGATTCCGCTTGGCAGGAGGCGAGTGCTTGGGGTGGTTTTCTCTCTTCATTCAAAGGAGGAAATAGCTGCTGATAAATTACGGTTTGTAAGTCATTTAGTGCAAGAAGAGCCAGTGCTTACCCAAGATTTAATGAAGCTTTCTAAGTGGATTGCTGCCTACTATTCTTGTTCTATGGAGTCTGCTTTGGGGGCGATGATACCCGCTGCTGTACGGGATGGAATGAAGGAGAAAAATGAAAAACTTATCCAAGCAAAACCTAAACTAGAGCCTGAAATCGTTGAGGATGCCTTGAAGCGCTCGCCCAAGCAGAAAAAACTGTTCAACTTCCTCAACTTACAGCCTGTACCTTTTCGTAAAAAAGTCCTGATTCATGAGCACGGGTTTAGCGAGAATTTAATTAAAGGGCTGATCTTGAAAGGTTTGGCCTTGGAGACTGCAGGAGTCATTAACCGTGATGCTTATGATGAT
>CBFIFQ010000121.1:0-4094 GCA_965661905.1 Opitutales bacterium | reverse complement strand
CCTTGCTTTGGGCAAAGGAACCAAGGGGAAGGATCAGAAAAAGGATAACCCGGTAGTGGGTGAGGAAAGCGGATGAATCGGGTAAAGATTTCAAACCATGCGGGCAGCCAAGCGAACCGCTGCTTTCAGGCTGCTCGGGTCGGCTTTCCCCTTCCAGGCGATATCAAGGGCAGTGCCATGATCGACGGAGGTGCGGACAATGGGAAGACCAAGGGTCACATTGACCGCCTGATCAAAGGCCAGTGCCTTGACCGGAATCAGTGCCTGGTCGTGGTACATGCAAATATAGGCGTCAACGGATTCCCTTCTTATTTGCGTAAAAGCCGTGTCGGGGGGAAGGGGACCCAAGATATCGGCTCCCTGATTGCGGGCTTTTTCAATGGCAGGCACAATGATTGTTTCTTCCTCCCGGTTGCCAAATAAGCCATTTTCACCGGCATGCGGATTCAGACCACATACTGCCAGCCTTGGTTCTTTCCCAAGTAGTTTTTGATGAGCCTGCCGGGTCAGTGAAATGACCTCATAGATGCGATCTGAGGTCAGTAAGGAGGGCACTTCGTGGTAGCCCACATGGACGGTTACCAGGCTGCAACTGATCATGTCCGAGATAAAGGCCATGCAGAAGTTTTCAGTTTTGGTACACTCGGCAAAAATTTCGGTATGCCCGGGGTGAGTCACACCAGCTGACTGCATTGCCTCCTTGTTTGCCGGGCAGGTCACCACGGCATGTACCTTACCAGCCAGGCAGGCATCAATTGCAGAGGTTACATATCCGTGGGTTGCCCGACCGGTTTGTGCATTGGCTGTACCGGGAACCAGATCATTTTCATTGATCAGCCTAAGGTCGTGCACTCCATGCTCTAGAGCGACTACAATCTCATCTTCAGAAATTTGGTTAACCTGCAGGGGCTTACCGATTTGCCGGGCACAGGCTTGAAGTACCGAAAAATCCCCAAAGATGATGGGGGTGCACAGTTCGGATATTTCAGGGTCCTGCAGAAGATCCAGGCAAACCTCGGGGCCGACCCCAGCCGGGTCTCCCATGGTAACAGCTATTCTTGGTTTGCTCACCTAATCTATCTTCCCAGTAGTTCGTCCTGAAAGTCGATGCTGTTTTATGGATTTCCTTACTTGGTCTTCCACTTGAAATTGGCGAACACTACCTTGGTGATATCCGCTCCTTGTTGGGGGCGAAGTTCAATTTTTCCAACCTGTGACCAATCGCCAAGTTTGGCACCATGTTCATTACTGAGTTGGCCTGAATTGATTTTCATGGCCTGCCAGTCATTGGATGCAGTGATTTCAATATTTGTCTTATGACGGCTGTCGGTGCTCAGGATCAGGCTCTGGGGCTGGGTGCAGTAAAACATGAATTCAAGGGAGGCACCCTTGGGAGCCTTCCATTTAGGGTCGGCAAATTGGGCACTGCTGGTTCCACGATGGTTGTTGATTGCCCGGAACCCTTCAATGCCCCCAACCCCTTCTGCGGGAGCGGCATAGCTCCATAGGCTGGCTCCGCCGGGCAATTCTTCTGATCTTTTATCAGTGGCGACCGCATTGCCGAGTTTTGACGGAATCACCGATTCAAAGTCGGAGGAGATCACCGAATCATTTTGGTAATGAATATTGGCGTAGGAAAAGAGATAGTCATCCACATTCATTACGGGCAATTTTGCGGTCCATTGATTGCCTTGGCGGACCGTATCCACGTCTCTCCAGAATCGGGCAATGTTGTTGGCGGTTTTCAGGCACTGATAGATTTGCACCTTTTGGATTTGTTCTTGATTCGCTGGGGTTAAGAGCAGTTCAGGCACTCCATCCTTATTCAGTTGGATTTTTGAGGTGGGGCGGGCGGGCCAGAAGAGTTGTTTTCCAAGAACATGCTTTTCCAGCCATATTTTGCAGTTATCTCCCAGTTTTTCTGTATTGTGATGTCCGCGTGCCTGGATGGCAAAATCCCAGGGCACACTGGCTCGAAAATCTTTGAAGGTGTCACACCCTCGCTCGTGGCCACCGTGGTGATCATTGGATCCGTTTAACCACAGGCTGGCGGCCTTTATATGAGGAGCATGGGCCTGCGGAGCGATTGCGGAAAGATAGAGTTGTTGCCCTGGGCTTTGGGGAATGTTTTTGGGTGGGTTATCAAACTTCCATACTCCCCGGTCCCGGTAGTAATTGATCCACCCAATTCCAAAGTAGGCCACCACCGCTTTCACCCGCCTGTCCATCGCGAGGTTCCACATAATTGTTCCTCCGTAGGAATATCCCTTGGCCCCAATCCGGGAGGAATCGACTTCTTTTTGAGCAAGTAAATAGCTCAGTGCCCGGCGTTGAATCGCATTCCATAAATAATGGGAGGTTGCCTTCGGGTCCGTGAGCTGTTTGCCATCTGGCATACGGTCATAAATCAGGGAATAGCCCTGTTTTTTTGCATCCATGTAACCATGGCCCATTTCCTTAGGATACTTGGTGTAGTTTCCACGGTGGGACAGACCTGAGTAATCGTGTGAGATGACTGCCCAGCCATCCTCAACATATTGATGGTCAATGGATGGCCCGCCCATCCAACCATGAGTGTTCATTAATCCGGGGGCCTTTTTTGCTCCTTCTTTGACTGCATACTTACAGAATACACGAATTTCCACCCCATTGACATAGGCCGAAATGTAGGTGTGTTTTTCATAGGTTCCTTTTACCGTCTTTTCGTAAATGATTTCTTCCTTAAAATCTCCGGAGTCGGGATTGTAATCTTTCCACACCATAGGAGGAGTTGGATGGCTTGCCTGAAGCAGGTTGAGGGCAGTCAGGCTAATCGTGAAGCAAAGAAATGAACTTAGAGCACGGATAATCATACGAGGCTGCACTTTAGATACGGGTTTAATTGTCTGCAATGCAGATATCTTGAAGGTGATGATCCTTTAAAGGAAGCTTGGTAAAATAAAAAGACACCGCAAACTGCGGTGTCTTTTTGGCTTTTTAAAAACAAACTAAACTGAAACAAACTAATGAAAGTTATAATGGATAAGACATTCTTTGTTTGGAAAACGTTCGAAAAAAAATGGAAAAACTTTTAAATTTTGGACAAAATACTCAATTATTCCAGTTTTTAAGAGGGTTTAGGGCTGTGTGAAAATCGTAAAAAGAACCTCGGCATAGAGCCGATGTCCAAAATCGTTGGGGTGGTTGACATTGTTCCCACTGAGATCAGAGAAATTTTTACGGGTTAACAGTTTTTCCCAGGGGGTGGTAATATCGGCAAGGATGACATTGGGCCGGATTAGGCTTTTCAAAGCATCAAGGAACCCTGGAATTTTTGTGGGGTCTCTCCAGACAGGATTGTTGTTCATGCCTGAAACAAAGACCAGATCCGCTTGAGGGATTTCTTTTTGCAAATGGGTGAGGATTGCAAGGTTTGTTTTTTGAAATTGTTCCGATGAAACAGGGTCGTTCATCCCAAAAGCAAGAATTACGAGATCAGGCTTTTCTGCGATCACCCGGTCCAGTTGCTTCAATCCCCAACCGGCGGTACGACCCGCCACTCCGAGATTGCTCAAGGTCACTTGTGCAGGGAAGGTTTCGTTGAGCAAGCGGGCAAACCCTTCTGCATATGACGGTTGGTTACGAGGTGCCTGCGTCTTGGCAAACCCGGAAGCGTTGTATCCCTCGGTGATACTATCTCCCAGGGTCACCACCTTGAAGGATTGAGAAGAATTTAATTTTTCCAGAGAGCGGGGCAGGGTGGCTGAACCCGGTTGTACCAAATCAGGCCACGATTGATTGTGAGAATAACTGACCAGGGTTTGCAGGTCATGAAAAAACCTGCCTTCACCGTGCAAGACACCACCCAGGCTTCTTGGCTTGCCTGGTCCAGGCCTCATCTCCTGAGCTGTCTTGGATGGAATTCTGGAATGATCCGTCAGTCTGATTGTACGACTGCCTTTTTCCCATGTGTAATCTTTCCCCGCTTCGTAAACAAATGAGTCTCCTGCACGGGTTAGGACAGGCATGGAGGTTGGGGTGAAGATAAGGCGGCCACTGCGGTTGCATTCATCTCCAATAAAAAGAACGGGCTCATCCACCATCTTCTTCGACAG
>CBFIFQ010000120.1:0-4167 GCA_965661905.1 Opitutales bacterium | reverse complement strand
ATGCCACCGGAACCAATGGATCGGGTACGACTACCATTAATACAAATACATCCAGCGATGTAATCATCGGTCGGGACGGAACCAGTGGTAGTGGCTACTTCAATGGTCAGATTGATGATTTGCGCTTTTACGACGGGGAGATGAACTCCACTCTAATTGGCCAGCTCTATGGAAATGGAAACGGAGACTTTAACCGTTTAAAAATCAAAGCAGCTGGCTCCGTTACGATCACTGCCACCCAACCGGGTGATTCCAGTTACGCTCCTGCCCCATCGACTACCTTGTCGGCAACCTTCGACAAGTCCGACCAGACGATCTCCTTTGATGTCATCCCATCCAAATCTGTGGGTGATTTCAATTTCATTCCCACCGCAGTGGCAAGCTCCGGTTTGGATGTGACCTTTACCAGTTCTGACAGCTTGGTCGCTGAGGTGCAAAGCGATGGAAAAACCATCAAGATTCGTTCGGCAGGCACGGCCACCATCACCGCAAATCAGTCAGGTGACAGTGCCTACAACGCAGCATCGGCTGTTACTCAGACCCTCACAGTAGGTTACTTCAACCTCCAGGCAGACTCCTTGCCTGGAATACGCCTGTGGCTCGATGCCAACAATATCGACGGAGACGATACTGCGGACAGCATCAGCGATGGAACCTCAATCGTACAGTGGATCGATAAGTCTGGTAATAATAATCATGGCGGGCAAGCTACGGCGAGCAGTCGCCCCGTTTATCAAACAGGTGCCCTCACATTCAGTGCCGCACAAAGCTTGGATATTACTTCAGATTCAAACATTCGAGTAATCACAGCGGTTGTTAAGCAAAATTCTACTCAGAGTTTGGCGGCCAAGCCATTTGGAGGAAATCAGATTCTCACCACGGCATCCAAAAAATTTGCACTTGGGGCGATTGACTCGGGAGTTGCCTCCACCGCTTATCATGTAGTGGTCTGGCAGATGGCTCCCGGTGCCTACTCCATTCATGTCGATGGTGAAAACAAGGGATCAAGTAGCAGTTCGCTTAGCCCTGATGCTTTTACTAAAGTGGGGAATGATTTAGCGGGATCGATCGCTGAAGTAGTTGCCTATGATCGTGCACTCAGTGATGGGGTTCGTCAAAAGCTCGAAGGCTACCTTGCACATAAGTGGGGACTTGTAAGCAGCCTGACCTCCGGTCATACCTACAAGAACACCAAGCCTGCATTTGGTGGCACCCAGATCCTCACCTTCCAACCAGTATCAGATAAACAAGCTGGCCAATCTGCCGACCTCACGGTAACTGCAGACTCAGGATTGACCACCTTCACCTTCGACAGCAATGATTCGACCGTGGTCTCCTTCTCGGGGGATGCCACCACCGGGTACCAAGCCAATGCCTTGAAAGTGGGTAAGGTCACCATCACAGCAACCCAACCTGGGCAAGCTCCCTGGCAGTCTGCCACAGCCACCCAGCCCTTCATTGTCACCGCCACCCCCCGGGCTGATCAAACGATCACCTTTGCGGATATTCCGGGCAAGACCGTCCAGTCATCAAGCTTCAGCTTGGATGCCAATGCCTCCTCAGGACTCCCTGTAAGCTTTGAAAGTTTACACACCAGTATTGCCACGGTTGATGCCAATGGCACGGTTACCATTGTGGGCCCTGGAGATGCAACTATTCGGGCAACTCAGGACGGTAACGGCAGTTACAACCCAGCCCAGTCCGTCGAAAAAGTACTGTCTGTGACCAAGGTCCCCCAGACCATCACCTTTGGTGTGCTTAGCGATGCCAGCTTAAATGCAGGCACCTTCTCACTTGTTGGCAAAGCCACGGCATCTTCCGGTTTGGCCGTAAGTTATGCCACCTCGGATGCAACCGTTGCCTCCCTGAGTGGTTCAACTCTCTCCTTACTTAAAGGGGGTACCGTCACCATCACCGCAAGCCAGGGTGGTAATGACACTTATCTTGCAGCACCTGATGCCACCCGATCCCTCACCATTAAGGATGACCGATACATAGACCAAAACATTACCTGGACCCAGACTCTGTCCAGTATGACCTTCGGTTCAGCGGATGTCAGCCTGACCGCCCGTTCCATAGACGCAGGCACCGGGGCAGACACCAACCTGACCATCGCCTACGCCAGTTCCGACACCGCGGTGGTTACCATTGTGAGCGGAAACACCTTACAGGTTGTTGGTTCTGGTTCCGCCACCATCACCGCGACCCAAGGTGGTAATGTTGACACCGGGGGCCGTTACAATGCCGCCACCCCGGTCACCAAATCAGTCACCGTGGGCAAAGCGGCCCAGACCATTGTGACCAGTGCCGGAGCCACCACCCTGCCAAACTTAACCAAGGACAATGGGGACTTCCCTTTTGCTCCTGGCATCAAGTCCATCAACGCGAGTGGTGCAGACACTGGGCTTACCCTCAGTTACTCCAGTTCCGACACCTCGGTAATTGCTGTAAATGGTATCAACCTGGAACCCAAAGGGGTGGGTACGGCAACCATCACCGTTTCCCAAGCTGGAGACAATAGTTACAGTGCCGCCCCTTCCAAAACCTTTACCATTACGGTCTCTGAAAACAGCCCCTACGCGGACTCTTACAGCGACCTGATCCTCTGGTTAAATGGTAAAGATCTGAATGGGGACGGCTTGGCAGACAGCACCAGTGACTTCCTCTCCGGGGGAGCGGTCAGTTCCTGGGCGGATCAGTCCGGTGAGGCGAATACCCTGACCCAGTCAACCTCCGCCAATCAGCCCACCTGGTTCATATCATCGGGCGGACTGACCTTTGATGGAACCCATGATTTCCTTTCCGCCTCCATGCCCGGTGACTTAGCGGGCAACCCGGGGCTCACCTTCCTGATTGTGGCTGACACTGTATCAACCAGCAGCAAGAGGCTTCTGCAGTTTGGCGATAACACCTACGGGGCAGCCAAGCTAATTGCCTTCCACACCAAGGGTACCATAGGCTACGCCAACGGCGGTGCCTTAGGCGGTGCTTACAACTTCACCACCACCCGGGGAATCGGAGCCTGGAGAAGAACAGCCGGTGACCATACCGGACTGGGTGACTTCTTCAGCAATGGCGAACAGAAAGGACTAACCGCATCCTCCAGTGCATCCCTAACCATACCGACAAGTGGCAGTTCCATCATGCTCGGTAAAGGACAGGGAGGAACAGGCTGGTCAAGTCCTCAATATTTTGGAGGCAGGATTTATGAGGTCATGCTCTTCTCCAGTGATCTCTCGGATTACAACATCAGGAGGCTCGAAGGCTACCTGGCTCATAAGTGGAACTCAAAAAGCAACTTACCCGCAAACCATCCCTTCAAATCCACCGCTCCCACCTTTGGCGGCAGCCAGTCGATTGTCAGTGCCGATAATACCGTTCCCGTGGTCAGTGGCACCCCTACCCTGTCCTTTGATATTGGTAAGTTCAGCCTAGAAGAGTATGGTTACTATGCCACCTCCGGCCTGCCGCTGACCTATGCCACCAGTAATGCCGCCGTGCTCGCCGTTGATGCGGCCACCGGCAAACTTGACCCCAAGGGTGCGGGAACCGCCACCATCACTGTCTCCCAAGCGGGTGACACTCACTTCTCCGCGGCTTCCAATATCTCCGTTAGCCTGACCATAACCGCAGAGCGTTCCCAGACCATTACCTTCGCATCCATACCGGACTGCAACACCTCGGTCTCCACCGTTAGCCTGAACGCGACTGCAAGCTCAGGACTGGCAGTTACCTTTACCAGTTCTGACACCGATAAAGCCACCGTCAGCGGTTCCACCCTGACCATTGTGGAGGCAGGAACGGTCACCATCACAGCCTCACAATCAGGAGGTACCGACCCGAGTAACTCCAGTATCACCTACTCGGCGGCCGCTCCCGTGGCCCACACTTTTACCATTAATGCAATCGGTAAACCTCTCACCGTAAACCTTGATAATATTGGCACCAAGGGTACAGGGGAAACCTTCACCCCAAGAACCACCGTCCTCGATGGTACCACCGGCAAGCTACTTAACGGAACATCCGGGCTTACCATCACCTACACCATTACCTCAGGCACCCATGCCTCGGTGACCGGTGGAGGCAAAACCGTAACCACGGCAAGTTCCGGTTCAGGGGATGTAACCCTGAAAGCAAGCGCTTCCTTATCAGGCTATGCCACCACTT
>CBFIFQ010000119.1:0-4171 GCA_965661905.1 Opitutales bacterium | reverse complement strand
TTTTGGCTCAATAATTCCCTGGCTTTGGGACTGAAGAGCATCTTGGGCTCCCCGGTTTCCCCATTTAAAATTTCCGCATCCAGCCAGCCAAACTCTTTCCCGAACCCCGTACCCAATGCTTTCGACACTGCCTCCTTGGCCGCAAAACGGGCAGCGTAATGAGGCCCGGCATTGGCTTTATCCCCGCAATACTCCTGTTCCTTCCCGGTAAATATTTTATCAAGAAAATGCGAACCGTGCCGGTCCATTGATTCCTGCACCCTTTGCACCTCAATCTGGTCGATACCCACACCGACTACATTGCAGCCCTCGGGAATCTCGGGCATTTCCATCATGGGTTGAGCAGGCGGCGCATCTTTTGCACCGCTTCCGGCAGGCCGAAAGTAAGCGAGCGGGAGATGATGCTGTGCCCGATATTAAACTCGTATATCTCATCCAGGGTGCGGGCATCCTCCACATTATTATAATTAATTCCATGTCCGGCATTTACCCGCAATCCCAGGCCCAGGCCCACCTTCATCCCCTGTCGGAGTTCTTCCAGTTCCGGCAATGAATTTCCCGGAGTTGTCCAGGCCCGGGCAAAGCTACCCGTGTGCAATTCCACCCAGGGCGACCCAATCTCCGCCGAGGCTTCCAGTTGCCTACTATCCGGATCGATAAACATACTCGTGGGTATGCCTGCCTGGGTAAAAGCCTGCACCGCCTCCCGGGACCGGGCAAGGTTACCCGCCACATCGAGGCCACCCTCCGTTGTCACCTCTTTGCGGTTTTCCGGCACCAGGCAGACACTTTCCGGCTTCAGGCTCAGGGCAAGTTCCACCATTTTTTCATCCAGGGAGACCTCGAGGTTTAACCGGGTTTTCTTTTTCTCCAAATATCTCTGCACATCTTCCACCTGTACATGCCTGCGGTCTTCCCGAATATGCATGGTGATGCCGTCCGCTCCGGCATCTTCCGCCAACCACGCCATTTGGGCGGGGTCAGGCTCCACAAAACCACCAAAGGTGGTATCCTCATCCCGGTACCTCGCCTGTCGCAGGGTGGCCACATGGTCAACATTTACGCCCAATAAAATCATTGGCTTAGATCGTATCGATATTTCAGTCGAAACTCAACTGACTTTGTTGACTGCTTTTATCGGCACCGGAAGCAGCGGATAAGATATTGCCCAAAAACCGGGGGCGGTGATGCAATGTGGGGCCGAATTCCTTTAGGGCCGCCAGGTGCTTGGGAGAACCATATCCCTTATTGGAGGAAAAATCATAAACCGGGAAGTCCAGGGCCAAGGCTCGAAGGTGGCGGTCCCGTGTGACCTTGGCCATCATGGAAGCCATGGCCACCGCGATCGACAAAGTATCTCCTTTGACCAGCCCCTGGTGGTCATAGGGCAGCCTCCTCATCGGGCGGCCATCCACCCGTACCACCCAGTCCGCTTCTTCCCCACCGGATGCTTGCTCAAAAAGGTTTTCATCCGGCTTGGGCACGGGCATCCATAAGCCACCCGACCGGGTGGATGCCTGCTCCATGGCCCGGGCCATGGCCAGGCAGGTGGCTCCGACAATATTTTCCTGTTCGATTTCCTCCACCGAGGCGGTGCCCACCCCCCAAAAAAGCTCCCCCTCTTCCCCAAGCTTACAGACAAGGTCATAAAAAAATTCCCGTTTGGGTTCATCAAATTGCTTGGAATCATTGATATCCCTGGTTTTTTTCCGGTTTTTTGCCTGCTGGAAAAAAGCAGAAGGTAAAATTACCGCCCCCGCCACCACCGGTCCGGCCAGGCAGCCCCGGCCGGCCTCATCCACCCCGACAATGCCCTTGGCTTTCTTGGCCTCTTTGCGGTCAAATACCCATCGTGGATTTACCATCTTTTCAACGGCCGCTTACTTCTTTTTCCAGTTTGGGTTCCATGCCTTCTTGGCCGGGGGTGTTTTCCCCATAGCTTCATAGGCGGTCTTGAAGTGCATTTTGCAAAACTCCGGCATCCTGGCCTCCCCCACCCGTTGAAAAATCTCCTTCGCTGTCTGTTTCGCCTGGGCCCCCGAACCTTTGGGTATTTTATGCCCCGCCAGCTCTTCCAATTTCTTCATTTGGTCCAGCCAGGTCGCCCGGGCAATGATGGAAGCGGCCGCCACCACCGGGTCAGACTCCGCCTTGGTTCTCATTTGCAGATCAAAGTCCCGGTCCTTTACATATTTTTGCACCAGGGGCTGCTTGGTAAACTGGTCAAGAAGCCCCCATTTCGGTTGGCGGAGATCGAGGGCATCATTGAGGGCACGGCCATGCAGCCAAGCCAAAAACTTATTCAGGTTTTCCCCAAATTTCAAGTAGAGCTCATTGTATTTGGGCATACTGGTAAAGGCAGTCTTAATCACCACCCCCTGGGTTGTGGCTATTTGCCTGGCCATTTTCAAAATGGCTCCGTCGGTGATGGTTTTACTATCCCGTATGCCCGCCGCCATCCAACTCTTGACCATGGGCCCATCGGCAATGACACAGGCGGACACCACCGGGCCAAACAAATCCCCCTTCCCACTCTCATCCAGCCCGGCATGGGGCTCAAACCATTCCGGATTATTGACCTCTTCGTACCCCAGCAAAACTTCACCGGTTATTTCAGGTTCCAAAATATGGGTAACAAAGTGCTCCGTCCCCTTTCCCTGCACCACCAGTTTCCCGCTCTCATAGGCCACCACCTTTACCCCGTCCCCGTCAAAAGCATGGCGGGCGTACTGCACCTCCCGGGTGGGCCAGCCCCGGCCATGGAGCACCTCACCCAATTTATCGAGCTGTGCCGGTGTCAGTTTTAGGTTATACATCGACTTTTTCTTTCCCTCATCCTCACTTTTATTTGGAACCAAACTTGCCATCATCGGATTATCCATGAAAAAGAGATAAGAAAAACGCAACCGCCAAGCATGAAAAAAAATAAATCCCTGCCCCCTCTTCCAACCATGGAAGACAACCCGGGCTTTCGCACCTCCCTGCTTGCCTGGTACGATGAATACCAACGGAACCTTCCCTGGAGAACCAGCCCCAGCCTCTACAAAACCGTCATTTCCGAATTCATGCTTCAACAGACCCGGGTATCCACCGTGCTCCCCTATTTTGAAAATTGGCAACGGATTTTTCCCGATTTTAAGTCCCTGGCTCAGGCACCGGAAGAGAAAGTATTGAAAGCATGGGAGGGGCTTGGGTATTACTCCCGTGCCCGCAACCTCCACAAACTTGCGAAAATTGCTGCATCCTGGGAAGCCCCCCCACAGACCGTAAAGGAGTGGCAGGCTCTGCCCGGAGTCGGCCCCTACATTGCCGCTGCAGTTACCAGTATTGCCCTGGACAAAACCGAAGCCGTCTGCGATGGCAACCTTGTGCGCGTGCTCACCCGGCTCTTTTCCATCTCCGATGAGTACAAGGACGGAGCTACAGCCCAGAAAAGACTCCAACCCCTTGCCCAGTCCCTCATCGACCCGGATCGCCCGGGAGATTTCAACCAGGGGATGATGGAGCTCGGTGCCACAGTCTGCCACCCCCAGTCCCCGCTCTGTTTGACCTGCCCGGTATTACAATTTTGCCAAAGCGGACAGGGAGGTAACCCGGAAATCTTCCCCCGAATTCAGAAAAAGAAAAAACGGAAAAAATCGATGCGACGCTACTGGATCGAAGAAAACGGTGAACTGCTCTTGTTCAGGGATTTGGATTCCAGGAATAAATTATCCGGCATTTACGAACTTCCTCAGGCAATCCCCCAAGCTTTTAGCCATAATGTGAAGGCCCTCGAAAGCATGGGTATCCGCAAAAGGACCATCGGGAATGTTGATTACCAAGAGGAGATCTTGCGGGTTCCCCATTTCGAGTGTTCAAAGGAGGACTTGGATGATGGCTATATCTGGGCGGGAAAGAAGAGCATTGAGGAATTGACGATCTCCGGTCCCCATCGCAAATGGATCAACGAGATTTTAGGCGAGAGTGATTGAGCAGGCGGGGATTACAATACACAGACTTTCCCCTTGCGAGGAAAGAGCGTTGCTAAAGGTCGCGGCAATCCATCGTGGCTAAGATACGCGAACAGAGGGTGCGAACCAATTATTGAGAGCCCGTGGGTCGCCACGGGCTTTCAGCCCTCGCGATAACCAGGGTCTGAACTAACAATCCTGAGATGCGGATTTTCGCC
>CBFIFQ010000118.1:0-4284 GCA_965661905.1 Opitutales bacterium | reverse complement strand
AGTCTCTACTTCCTGTTTAAAGACCCGGAATGATTGGTACTCCGCAGGCAGATAGGGATAAGCAAATGATGAAGAGTAAGAGTTTTAATCTCATCTCCTACAATTGAATGGATCTGATTTTTATGACAACAGTAAAAACACAAATATGCTACTAGTGTCTTAAGAATAGCTGAAGCACAAAACTACCTGGTTCGTATATCGGGTTTCTCTTATTGCTGGTATTTCTCTTTAGGTTGACCGCTTGCTTCGGGATTCGCTACAGTTTTTTTATGATGAGCATTGCAACGGTGACTGCTTCGGATGAACCCAGTGATGTCGGTCGGGTCCTTCTAGGCATTGGGGGTCTGCTCCTGGTTGCCTGGTGTTTAAGTTCCAACCGGAAGAAAATTAACCCCCGGGTTATTTTCGGTGGGTTGGCTTTACAATTTGCCATCGCCTATGGTGTTTTGAGGGTGGCCTGGGTCGAGGATTTTTTTGGTGGAGTGGCAAAGATGTTTTCCATCGCCCTTGAAATATCAGCGGATGCGGCAGGCTTTGTCTTTGGGCCTTTGTCGAATATCGATTTAATGAATGATGCCTTTGCCGGTCAGGGCTTTGTTTTTGCCTTCATGGCCCTGCCCAGCATCTTGTTTTTTTCCGCCTTATCCTCCCTGCTTTATTATTTTGGGGTTTTACAGGCAGTGGTGCGTGCTATGGCTTGGGTGATGAGCCGGGTTATGAAATTATCAGGAGCGGAAAGCCTTGCCGCCGCCGCCAATGTATTTGTCGGGCAAACCGAAGCCCCGCTTTTGGTGAAGCCTTATGTGCCATCCATGACCCGCTCCGAATTACTTGCCCTCATGGTCGGGGGCATGGCGACAATTGCCGGTTCAGTCTTTGCAATTTACATGGGGATGCTTGGTGGAGAGGATCAAGCATCCCGTCTTGCCTTTGGAAAACTCCTGCTCTGTGCCTCGGTTATGAATGCCCCGGCGGCTTTATTAATCGCAAAAATCATCATCCCACAGGAAGGGGAGGTGAGCACCAATATAAAAGTCTCCAGGCAATCCATTGGGCGCAACCCGATTGATGCCCTGGCCAATGGTACGACGCAAGGCCTTCAACTAGCCCTCAATGTGGGAGCCATGCTTATTGCTTTCTATGCGGTCATTATGCTCGCCAATCACATCCTGGGCTGGGTCGGTGCTGTCTCCTGGGGTGATGGGATATCTCTTAACCTGTGGGTTTTGGAATGGAGTGATAAGCAATTTGATACCCTGAGCCTGCAGGCTATCTTTGGCTTTTTCTTTGCCCCTCTTGCCTGGCTTGTGGGTGTGGGCAGCGGGGAAGCGCTCGCCGTGGGCCAGCTCATTGGAACCAAGACCTTTGCCACCGAGTTTTTTGCCTACATGGAACTGGCCACCTTGCAAGCTGAGGGGCTATCGCGGAAATCGGTGTTTCTTTCCACCTTTGCCCTCTGTGGCTTTGCGAACTTTATGTCCATCGGTATCCAAATCGGGGGTATCGGGGCTCTGGCTCCGGAGAGAAGGTCCGACCTTGCATCTCTTGGCCTCAAGGCATTGATCGGGGGTACTCTCGCCAGTTTACTTTCGGCGACCATTGCCGGTTTGTTCTTTCAATAGTGTTCGGGCTTGTTTCCTGGAACCGGCTCGGTTATTTGACCTTTTCCCATAAGTCTACAAACTTAAGGATCAGATGTCAGAAAATAATATTGAAATCCCCACAAGAATTCCCGTGATGACTCTGCGTGGGGTTGTTCTCTTCCCCAGTGCGATGATGCCCCTGCGAATTTTTGAGGAACGATACCGCCAAATGCTTGACGATGTGCTCGGGCAGGACCGTATGTTTGCCATTGTCCGGGAACGGGAAGATGTCACTTCGGACCAAGCGGATATGGAACTGCCCTACGAAGTGGCCACGGTTGGCCTCGTTCGTATTTCCAAAAAGCATGATGATGGCACCTCTTTTGTTCTCCTCCAGGGCCTGCACCGTGTGCGTATCAAGTCTATTTTACAGGAAGACCCATACCGGATTTTAGAAATCGAGCCGGTGGATACGGTGGTGGAGGAAACCGTCCCCGAGGTACGGGAGCTAATTGTGGATAGTCTGAAGCATAATGTAAAGCTGGGTGGGCTGGTATCGGATGAAATTCTGGAAATGCTCACGCCCCTGGAGGACACCAGCGTGTTTGTTGACCTCGCCGCTCACCATGTTTGTCGGGACCCGGATGATAAGCAGAAGATGCTCGAGGCTGCGTCTTTACATGACCGTGCTTCCTGCCTCCTGCATATTGTCCATGCCGAAAATGAGAAACTTTCTTTTTTTAACCAGACCCTGGGAGAAAAAGGACAGGATGAGATCGACTCCAATTAATTCTTTCTCATACTAAACCCTCGATGGCTGCCTTAACTGACGAGCAAAAAGCAAAAAAAGTCACTCACTTTCGGAGGATCATAAAATATCGTTCCTGGTTTGGGTGGATATTTGCCATCGTCGGTGCGGTTCTTTTTGGCGTGGGAGTCAAAGAGGGTCAAAACCCGATGGTTATGCTCAACGGCTTTCTCTTTTTTGGCTATGGGTGCTTTATGGTCTGGCAGGCGAAACGGGCCCGGGAAAAACTTGACCGTAACACTTTGTGATCCGAACTCAATCCATCCACTCCTGGGGGTGGAGTAGTTTTTGGTCGGGTTCCTCATTTTCGGCAAAGTATATTGCCATCTTGAGGTAGGGCAGGGTCCAATCCGGTAAGTCCGGCTTTTTCTTTTGGATCTCCTCAAAAATAGTCTCCGCGGATCTTCCCTCCAGTTCATATAACTCTTTCACTCCCAGATCGATCAGGTCACGGGCCACGCGTACATCCATACGGGGAATACGCATCATCGGGGAAGCCAAAGCTTCCTTATCCACTTTTTTCTTTTTCTTACCACCCGGGGTGTCTACATCCTTCTTTCCGAAGAATGCCTCCAACGGAATTATATCTTCCAAGGCCATGGGATTATTATCAAGCCTTGAAACCGGAGAAAGGCAAATTTAAAGAATTTTCAGGAAGTAGGGAAAGGGTGGTTTGCCTAAGTGATATTTTATTTCCGCTCATGGGTAAGTTTTTTCCCCATCCTCATTAAATACATCCCAAGGATGACAAAAACCACCCCAAAGCCAACCGCCAGCCAGGATAATCCCATTCCCGTTTTTAATACACTGACCTTGGGGTTTTCAGGATCGTAGAAAACCTTGACCTTTTTTCCCTTGAGCCAGGGCCTCTGGGCCTGGTTTGCCTCGTATCGGCTCTTATAGCGCTCATCTCCGTAGCCCAGGTTGTCCCCCCTATGCATAAAGTTTCCGATCATATAGGTATACTCGACATCGATAAAATACCTTTTCTTGTAGTCTCCCGTTTTCGTGCCTTTTTTCTCCTGGCGTGATTCGACCTTCGAATGGGTGATCTTACCCTCCACCGCCGGCCAGCTTTTGGTACGCACCCCCTTATAAGTCTCATACCCGCCCAAAATGGTAAAAATCAACCCGAGAAAGAGGAAGGAAAAACCAAGCATTTTAAAAATGCGGGCGAGAGGGTTTGGGGTAGGGGAAGAATTCATTTTTTAGAATGTTTTAAGACCATGCAGTACCCCGAGCTTTGTTGAGAAGAATTTGGGTGTAAAGCATAATAGCCGACAAAGGGAATAAAGCTGGCCCCGAGTCGTGCACCTATCCAGTTTTCTATATTGCTTGCTTGGCCGGAAGATTAATAGTAGCAACAGGAGTACAACAAAGCGGGTGTAGTATATCGGTAGTACATGAGCTTCCCAAGCTTGGGGGCGGGGTTCGATTCCCCGCACCCGCACCACTTTTTTTCATAGTGTTGAATTATTGGTCTTATCGGGTATTTTGAAATTATCTTCATGAATTTGTCCTACCTTGTACGAACCAGTTTGAACCGTTGTCCTGCTTGCGGGAAGGGGCCGGTGTTGAAAAATCTTTTCTACAGGCACGAGTATTGTGGAGTGTGTGGGTTTGAATTTAACCGGGAGCATGGCTTTTTTATCGGGGGGATCCCTGTAAGTTATGGCCTGATCTGTGGACTATGGATCGTTCCTTTGCTGGTGCTTTGGTTTTTGAACTGGGTGCCCACGGATTGGTTTGTCGGGCTCTGTCTTGGTGGAGCGTTTGCCTTGCCGGTTGTTTCATACCGCTACTGCCAGTCCTTGTGGCTGGGGTTGTATTTTTGCTTTGCGGAACATGAGATGCCCAAGGAGTACCGAGGGACTAAGGAAGAAACCTGTTCTT
>CBFIFQ010000117.1:0-4332 GCA_965661905.1 Opitutales bacterium | reverse complement strand
CAAAAGCAACGGAAAACAAAAAGTTTGCGATAATTTCGGGTGAACTCATAGGCTTCGAAAAGCACATCTTGACCATCAACATTTATTGGGATGAGCAGAGGATCCTGTCCGGGGGCGGGTGAAATCTGGGTAAGTCCGGTTAAGGGCAGGCAGGATTCTGGAGAGTGGGTGGACAAAACTGCAGTGCAGGCACCTCCTGATTCCCAATTTGCTTCGAAAGCCTGCCAATATTCCTGATTTTGATTGATTTCTGGGAAACCGAAAGGATTCCAACGAGAGCGGAACTTGTCTTGCCATTGAACTGAGCGTGCTTCTTCGTAGTGAAGTTGTGCTTTGATTTGATTGGAAATCTCCTGTTCAGAGCTCAGGATATCAGCATCTTCAAGGTTCAAATTTAAATGTGGCATGGATGCCATGGACTTTTCTTTGTTTGTATAATGAAATTCCGAACTTACAACAGAGCCTAGGATTACAACTAAAGAGGTAATGCTGAGGCCAAGAGGGGGAGCACAAAAAAGGTTTCTCCAATTGCTTGGTGCTGTCCCGAGGGTGGTAAGAAACAGTCCGCCTTTTGACAAGCGGGCAAGTAATAGAATGGTAAGAAATATGAATCCTGTCTCAACAAAACCTACCAAATCATGTAGGTTGGGCAGAGCGTAGTCGCCAATCGAGAATAAGGACTCATCTAGGTAATGACCTTTTCCTTTGACCTTGATGAAAGAAAGGCAAAATGCTCGGTTTAAATTGAAAAAGAGGGCGATAAATAAGCCTCCAATTACAAGGAGGAATCGGTGCAGAAGGGGAAAGGAATAGTAGGCACCAAGAAATAAGGAGACAACAAGCGATGCTTGGAGTCCATTTATTCCGCTACAGGCCTGGTCTATACCTACTTTGCCAAATATCCCGACATCTATGACCGTTCCCTGCAAGCTGGCCTCATGCTGAAGCAAGAGTAGAATATCTACTATGATAGATGAAATTTTTTCCTGTAGCCATTGAGTGAGTTGTAGGTCAGTGGCTAACGGCCAGGGAATTGCCACAAGAAAAAAGAGAAGCGGAAAAAGTAATTTCTTGATGTTTACATCCTGTTTATGGATGAAAGCTAAATGCAGAATGGAGAGGATCAAAATTATTATGTAAAGGGCCACATTAATCAGCCTCCAGTCGGAATTGGCACCCCTCACTACCCAAATGGGAAAAAATGAGAGAAGCAACGGAATGCCTACTATGTAGGACAATAGTACTTTTTTATTTTGTAAAAAGCGATGAGGGTTCTCAGTAGCAAAATCACTTTTTAAGAGTAGGAATAAGCAGAGAAAAGGAACGAGGAAACCATGGGCATACTGTTCATTCGTTTCCCATGTGATAGATAATTGAAACAGAAGTAGACTCCAAATCGCCAAAAATGAGCTTAGCCCTAAGGAAATCTTTACTTTTTCGTGAAGGGTGGACTTATTCATTTTCACTGCTTGAGAAAAGTTTCTGTAAGCTTTCTCTTTCGGCTTTGTCCATCTGTGCAAAGTTAACCTGTTGTTGCAAAATGGAAGCTTTTTCCGAGTCATGATTCATTTTGTAGATTTGCGAGGCAATGAATGCCCATGCCGGTCTTTGGCTTGCCCATCTTCTCCAATTTTGAGGATTCCCTAAAGAAACAAGTGCTTGGCTGGGATCATCGTTTCTCAAGTGAGCCAGGGCAAGGCTGATTTGGGTGTAGTGGTTTCCATAATTCCTGTGATGCTCCTGGGCTATGGTAATGAGATTATCTAATTTGGCAGAGGATGGGAAAAGTTGTTCGTCCAATAAGCGAAAATAAAGATATGCAATTTCCAATTCAGGATCTTGTTTTCTCATGGCTTTCAATTTTGAAAGCCATGAGATGAGATCATTTAAGTCAGCAGAAGTGGAGCGGTATTGGATTAGTTTGTTAAGGGCAAACTTTTGATGAATTGGTTTTTCGATCAATTTTTCAAGGATGTGAGATAGGTTAGTTAAGTCTTTGACCGACTCTAGGTAATAGCAAACCGCACGCACTTTTCTCGGGTCTTCATCAACCAGTGGAAGCAATCGATCGATGGTTTTTCGGGACTCATCGTATCGCCCGCCAAGCGAAAGAGAGCGGGCCTCCACAACCAATCGCCAAATAAGAGGGATGATAGGAGCATCATTAAGTTCCTGCCCAATCCGTTCAAGGTCTCCCAGTTGAGCAAGGGCACTCATTCTAAGCTTGAACAATTCTTCATCCACTTTTGCTTGGGAAGCCGGAATGAAATAAGCCAGGTGTTCAAAGGCTCCAAGACGCCCCAGCCAATTGGAAAATATAAGTAATTCATTTCGGTCATTGAGGTTAAATAGAGGTGCACATTTTTCGATGATTCCATTTCGAAAACCTTGATCTTTATTTTTGGAGTAGAGCAGGGCATAGACTCGCAGGAAGTCAATCGGTTTACTGGATGAATTTGATCGTAACAGTTCCACGCATTTTAGTAAGGCACCTTCACTGAGAGGTTGGAGTAAGTTAAGCAGGGTCATATGCCTGATTGCCTCAATACCAATTTGATTTCTTCTTGATGATAGCTTGGCTAGTTTTCGGCTGATTAAAAGAGCAGAATCTCTATCCTTGGTATGAACTGCCAGTTTGGTCGCAAGAAAAACAGCATTTGGAAAGCCGGGGTTTGTTTCCATGATTTTCTTTGTCCGTTCAAAGGCTTTTTTCGGGTGACCGACTTCTGCCAGTAAGTTTGCAATGGACAGGGCGTTGGTGGGACTTTGGACCCAAGTTGAGACTTTTTCCAGCTCTTCTCCGACTTGGAGGGCAATACGGGCGATAATTTTAGACTGGTCAGCCTCTAAATTAGAATCTTGGAGTGAGGTTATGCATTTGGTCAGTAACTCTGACTTTTCATCTATGTTATCTTTTACTAAAGAGGAGCGAGACCATTGAATAAGAGCCTGAGTAGGATCTGTCCGAAAAAGGAGTTTTAAGAAGTTTTCTTCCGTCTCTTTGGTAGGATTTAGTAACATGGCAATCTTTGCCTTATCTACACCGTTTTGTAATAATCCTCCCGCATTATCGATGGATGAATCTAGGTACACCCCGGATTGATAGAGCAACCGGTTTGACTGTAGCTCTTTAATTTTTCCGATATACAAATCAAAAGTAAAAAATATACATCCAAAAAGGAACAGTAAGATGAGCGAAATGTAATAGCTAAGATTCAACTATTATTGAGTTATGACAAAATGTGGATGTTTAGGCAAGCTACCGCCCTTGGCCGCTTGCCTGAAAAGCAAAGCCAATCTCGAGTATTTGGGTCGTGTTTTGTAGGCAAATTTAGCCAGAGCTCATGGGATGAGCACTGGGGAAGTCTAAGAAATTCTCATCAATTTCCACTTCCGTGGGTTGTCCAAGAATTTCAAAAAGTACTTTGACTCGTTCACGAGCCGAAACCAATTGTGTCACTTTTCCTTCACCACCCTTGAATAGGCCGGCTATGATTTTCACTTTATCGCCTACTTGATGAGGTTGGTCAGGGATTTCAACAATACCATCCGGAGATATAAGCCGTAATTCGATCATGATCTGTGGATGGATCGGCACCGGGATTTCTTTTCGGCGAACTATATAGGCAACACCTCGGGCGTAGTGAACATTTCGGTGGTGAACAATTGGGTCAAAACGGGCAAATAAATATCCGGGAAATAAGGGTTTAATTAAAGTGGGGGCTGCCTTTTTCGGTCGGATAGTGCGGGGCAAAAAGACTTCAACCGAATCAAGCGTGGCGAGAGTAGCTGCCGCAACTGCTTCCATGCGTGGCTTGGCACGCAAACAGAACCATCCTTTGGACCAGTCTTCTAAACTGTCGGGTTCACCTGTCATAGTCGAAGTAATCGGGCAAGAGCGGGAAGAAGGCGTCCGCCGGTTTTAGTTAACCTCTTGAGCTTTTCGATGCGAATATTGTAAAATTCGCGTTCTTCATCGTTCTCAGCTGGCAGGGATTTTTCCATCCGAGAAATTCGGTCTTTTGCGCTTTCGAGGTGGGGTAGGATTTCATCTTTTAAAAAAGTTGAAAATAACCGGCGAAATTCACTTTCCGCTAGGTAGTGATCTCTGCGGTCTCCAGGAACATAGGCAGTTTTGACTGCTTTCAATGACCGGAGGGTTTTAAGTCCCTGGCTTGCAGAGCCAATACTGATCTCAAGTTTGGACGCAATTTGTTCCATGCACATAGCATGGGGGTTGATGAATAAAAGTCCATAGATTTCACCCACAGATCGTGGGAGCCCAAGGAGGCTCATGAGACGGACAAAAAAATCAATCGACTCCAACTCCAA
>CBFIFQ010000116.1:0-4453 GCA_965661905.1 Opitutales bacterium | reverse complement strand
CCCTTGTCTGGTTTCGCAAAAGCCTTCGCCTTGAGGATAACCCCGCTCTCACTGAAGTCTCTAGCAACAGCTCCATCACCTCCCTCTTACCTATTTTCATCATTGATCCGGAAATAGTCGGTCAAGAGTTTCAAAAATACAGCCCCAGCCGGACCCTGTTTTTACTGCAAAGCCTGGGCGACCTTGATCAACAGTTGCGTACAAATTACAACACCCAGCTCTTTATTTTTCAGGGGAACCCGGCTACCATCCTTCCCTCTTTGTGTTCCTCGCTTGAACCCGCTCCTCAACTTATATCCACTGAATATTGTTCCGAGCCCCGGGGCTTGCAGCTCAGTCAAGAATTAGAAAAAGAATTTTCCCGGAAATCACATACTTTTGACCTCTCGTTTCACAAAGAGTCTCACACCATTCTGGATATCGAAATGACGACCTCCGCCAGCGATTACAAGGAGCCCAAATCGATGAAAGATATTGAGAGAATATTTGCCTCCACCTTTGGCAGGGACGAGGCTGGATTCTTCCGGGTTCCTGATACCCTTCCCGCTCCCAAGCAACTCCCACCACCTCCCAAGCAATTCAGACCGGAGAATATATCATCCCCTGACTTTACATTTTTCACCTGTGCAACTCTTCAGGATCATCTGCAAAGTTCCAACTTATTATGTGCCTCTCCAGGGCATGCCCACTTCAAGGGAGGAGAAACCGAAGCCCTTCTCCGCTTACAGCGAAAAGTCTCCACCAAGAAGGATTTTGTAAACTCATTCAGAAAGCCCAAAACAGCATCAACCAACCTTCTTGGTGATCCCCTTGAGCCAAGCACAACTGGATTATCCCCTTACATCACCACGGGTTGTCTATCAGCACGCAAGCTTTGGAAAGAGGTGGAAGCCTGCAATCGTTCCGGCACCCATACTCCCCCGCCTGAATCCCTGCACGGTCAATTACTTTTTCGTGAAATGTTTTACCTGCTTTCAAGATCCGTGGAAAACTGGGACCAAGATGACAGCAACCGCATGTGTAAAAATATAAAGTGGGGCGATTATGACCAAGATAAGATGACTGCCTGGGAGTCAGGTCAGACCGGGTTCCCCCTGATCGATGCCTTAATGAGGCAGCTTGAGGCGACCGGGTGGATGCACCATCTCGCCCGACACGCGGTTTCCTGCTTCCTTACCCGTGGGCAGCTGTGGCAGCACTGGAAATGGGGAAGGGATATTTTTGAAAGAAAACTTTTGGACAGTGACTGGGCCTTAAACAACGCAAACTGGCTGTGGCTTTCAGGGGTGGCTCCCTTTTCCATGCCTTACTTCCGTCTCTATAACCCCTGCCCCGCCGGCAAATCCAGCCTCAATGTGGAAACCAATGATGTAGGCTTTATCAAACATTGGGTACCGGAATTAAAGGACTATCCCCCCAAATTTATTTTCGAACCCCACCTCGCCCCCTTATCCGTCCAAGAAGACGCGGGCTGTATCTTGGGAAAAGACTACCCCATGCCTATTGTGGACCGCAAGGAAAGCGCCCGAGAAAATCTCAGCCGGTTCAAACAAAGCCTGGCTGCTTGATTCTTCTAAAAAAGAAGTAGGTTGCCATCATCATCAATCTTCAAGTCCTTGCTTGTAGAGAAATCCTGCATCCCTGCATAAGCCCGAATCACTTCCAAAGTATCAACTTCTTCCGGCTTTTTATCCTTTCGCCACCGATGGATGCGGGGAAAGCGCAAAGCCACTCCGGACTTATGGCGACCCGAACTTTGAGCCCCTTCAAATGCCACCTCAAAAACAAGCCCAGGCTTTACTCCCCGCACTGGGCCGTACTTTCCGGTTATATTCTTCCGAATATAGCGGTCAACCTCTGTTATTTCTTGTTGAGTTAAGCCCGAGTACGCTTTGGCCACAGTTACAAAATCACCTGTTTCGTCCAAGACTGCCAGGGTGTAATCGGTATACATATTGGCTCTTTTTCCATGACCCAGTTGGGCACTGACCACAACCATATCCGCCAGGAAGGGATCCACTTTCCACTTGTACCATGAACCCTTCACCCGCCCACATTCGTAAAGGGATGCCTTTTTTTTCAGCATAAAGCCCTCCACTCCCCGCTCTCTTGCCTGTTCACGAAGTTTAGCGAGTTTATCCCACCCCGAAGCCTGCACCGTCTCCGACAACCCCAAGGGCAGATGGCAAGGGATTTTGGCAAAAACATCTTCCAGCAAGGCTCTCCGCCTGGAAAGGGGCTGCGTCCGCAGGTCTTCCCCGTCCAAGCGAAGAAGATCATAGGCATGAAATCGAACGGAGTCTTTTTTCAGAATACCCGGACCCGGGTTTTTTCTACCCAATCTCTTTTGAAGGCGGGCAAATGAACGAAGCCCTTCATGGCCCCAGGCTAAAATCTCACCATCCAAACATATATCCTGAGGGAAATGGGGCAGGCATTCAGTCAACTCCGGAAAGCTTTCCTCCATCGATTCTTCCCCTCGCGACCAAATCATTCCGCGCCCCCCTCCCAAGGAAAGAAGCTGGGCACGAATACCGTCCCATTTCCATTCCACCTGCCATTCGTCCAGGTGGCCAAGAGTTTCAACTTTTTCCTGCAAAGGAGATGCCAGGCAGAATGGGTAAGGCTTACCAAGATTCCTATCCCCATCTCCAGCGGAAGCAATTATATCCTCAAATGAACTGTCTTCCCAGTTCCAGTTCCCGGCGAGCCTTTGGGCGATTACTGCGGGCTCGACCCCACCCACGCGGGCCAAGGCTTTGCATAAATTTCCCTTGGAAACTCCCATCCTAAAGCCGCCTGTTACCAATTTATGAAAGGGTAACATCTCAGAATGTGATAAGTTTTCCCAGGCATCGAAAAGTAAAAGTTTCCTCTCTGCGGTATCTTTTCCCCGCAACGGTAGCAAATAATTCCGAATGGTGGAGTCCAGGCTGCCCGCTTTGGACTTTAACGGGTTTGCCACCAGCAAAGTTATGGTTTCAGCTAAGTCCCCAACCTTTTCGTGAGAATCCTCAACAAGCCAAAGGGGCAATCCACATCTTTGAGCGGCAAAAGAGCGTAATTCACCTGTCTTAATGATTCCCTTCATCCGGTTCCCCGACAAAAACCAGCTCACCCAGAGTGCGTCCTCTGGCAAAGCTTCTTCGAAATAAGTCACAAGACGATCAATACGATCATTGGTTTTAGTAAGGTTGTCCAGGTCATGGAAAAGTTGGGAGAATAACTTCATTCCTCTTCCTCCCCTCTGATGGTGGCACCTTCCAACAAAGATGCATCTTTACCCCTTTCCCTCAAGAATCGCACCAGGGCATCACCATTGCCATGGGTCAGCAGAATTTTCTCCGCACCGGTCCCCTCTATCACTTCGAGCAAACCCGGCCAATCTGCGTGATCGGAGAGTACAAATCCGCGGTCTAAGTTGCGCCTTCTTTTCGCTCCCCGAATCGACATCCAGCCCGAAGCAAATCCCTTCTTTGCTCTTTTAATTTTCCGAACCCAGGTAGAATCCTCTACGGCAGGCGGAGCAACAACCAGGCTCGATGAAAATTCGTACTCTTCTCCCTTTTCAATCTTTTGGAGCCCGGGAAACTTCACCCCCGCTTGCCTGTAGTGCTCCAAGAATGGGTGAATGGCATTATGAATATAAACAGGCCTGCCCTGGGTTTTCAGCCCGGCGAGCACTCTCTGGGCTTTTCCCAATGAGTAAGCAAATAAAAGCGAAGGTTGCTCATTTTTAGCATTTTCTTGCCACCACTCATTTATTTCCTGGTGAACTAAGTCCTCATCCATCCATCTGTAAACCGGAAGCCCAAATGTACATTCGGAAATAAACCCATGGCAGGGAGTGATTTCAAAAGCTTCGCATGTCCGGTCCGCCTGCGGTTTATAGTCACCGCTTACCACCCACACTTCCCCCTTCACTTCTACCCGCACCTGGGCAGAACCCAAGATATGACCGGCTGGGTGAAGAGACACCTTAGCCGAACCTATCCTTACCTTTTCCCCAAAAGGAACCGACTCGATTCGGGTTTTCTCACCAAGCCTGATTTTTAAAAGAGGCAGGCAGGAACCCGAACACAAATAACGATTGTGTCCCGCCCGGGCATGATCGCTGTGGGCGTGAGTGATCACAGCACGATCCACTTTACCCCGGGGATCAATGTAAAAATCTCCCGCAGGGCAGTAGATACCCTCACGCCTAAACTCAAAAACATTACCCATTCCTAACCTACCCAATTGAATAAGCTTTGAGAATATCACAAACCCAAAAAGAAAGACTTCGGCCAAGACCGGTAATTATTAAATCTTTCGACCCTTATTAATTCTATTAAAATAAAAGTTATGAATGATCTCTTTTGAGGAGTCGCCCGTTATGTTAGATGTTATGGTAAGCAAAAAAACAAACTACAACTCCGATAATCTCGATCCAGTCGGACGATTTATTTCCGAC
>CBFIFQ010000115.1:0-4575 GCA_965661905.1 Opitutales bacterium | reverse complement strand
CGCTTCCGACATTCTGGCCCGCTATAAAAAAGCCTGTGGATATAATGTGCTCCACCCCATGGGTTGGGACGCTTTTGGACTTCCAGCAGAGCAGTATGCGATCAAAACAGGCACCCACCCGTCGATCACCACCCAAACCAATGTAGACAACTTCCGCAGGCAGATCAAAAGTATAGGGTTTGCCATCGACTGGGATCGAGAGATTAACACCACCGATCCTGGCTACTACCAGTGGACCCAGTGGATTTTCCTCAAGCTCTTCCAGCGAGGCCTTGCCTATGTGGACGAGAAACCGGTCTGGTGGTGCCCCAACCTTCGTGCCGTTCTTGCCAATGAAGAAGTGGTCGATGGAAAATCCGAGGTTGGCAACCACCCAGTCGAACGCCGAAATCTTCGTCAGGTGGTCCTGCGTATCACCGCTTATGCCGAAAAACTGCTGGAGGGGTTGGATCAGCTCGACTGGCCGGACTCCACCAAGCGTCAGCAAAAAGCCTGGATCGGTCGGTCTGAGGGAGCCGAGGTTCAGTTTCAAATCCAAGGAAGTGAGGAAAAACTCACCGTCTACACCACCCGTCCTGACACTCTTTTTGGGGCTACTTATATGGTGGTGGCTCCGGAACATCCCCTACTCAACCAACTGGTGGTGGCGGAGAAGAAGGACGAGGTTCAAGCCTATGTGGAAGCCGCCGCCAAAAAGAGTGACCTGGATCGGACCGACTTAGCCAAGGATAAGTCGGGCGTCTTTACTGGCAGTTTCTGCCTCAATCCGGTCAACGGGGAAAAAATTCCCGTATGGGTGGCCGACTATGTTTTGATCAGCTACGGAACCGGTGCGATCATGGCGGTTCCAGCCCACGATGAACGCGATCATGAATTTGCCGAAAAGTATCAAATCGAAATCCGACGGGTAATTGCTCACCCGGAAGGCGATGAGGAAAAAGGCAAACTGCCCTACTCCGGGCCCGGGCAAATGGTTAACTCAGGAGAATACGACGGGATGGATGCCCATGCCTGCAAATCCAAAATCATTTCCGATCTCGAAGCGAAGAGTGTGGGCAAAGGAGCGGTCAACTACAAGTTGCGCGACTGGATTTTTTCGCGCCAGCGCTACTGGGGGGAGCCCATTCCTTTGGTCTGGGTCTGCCACGGTGACTTCGAAAAAGCCCAATCGACCGAAGGCGTTCTTCAAGATCTGTTACCGAAAGAACCCGTCACCTCGGATAAGGATGGTCAAACGCTTTACGCCCTCCCCCTGCCCGCCTCCGAACTACCCTTAAAACTTCCCGAAGTGGAAAACTACCAGCCTGCCGGAACCGGAGAGAGCCCGCTGGCCACGATTACCGATTGGCTGGATATTTGGTTTAATTTAAAAACGGGGCAATCCGTTTCGCGTACGGAAGCTAAACCGGATGGCGATCACTGGGTATCCGCAACCCGCGAGACCAATACCATGCCCCAGTGGGCTGGTTCCTGTTGGTATCACTTGCGGTACCTGGATCCAACCAATTCAGAACATCTTGTCGCTCCTGAAAAAGAAGCCTACTGGGGAAGCCCAGATTTCTACATTGGAGGTGCAGAGCATGCTGTCCTTCACCTGCTCTATGCCCGATTTTGGCATCGTTTTTTACACGACGAGGGTGTGCTGCAAAACCCAGAGCCTTACAAGAAGCTCTTTCACCAGGGTCTCATCCTTGGCGAAGATGGGAACAAGATGTCCAAGAGCGTGGGCAATGTGGTCAGCCCAGATGTGGTCATTGATGCGTACGGCGCGGACTCCCTCCGGCTTTTCGAAATGTTCCTTGGACCCTTGGAAGCGGTCAAACCGTGGAGTGAAAAAGGGATCGAGGGCGTACACCGCTTTTTGCGAAAGGTCCACCGCGAATGCCTGCGGACCGAGAAGCATTCATCCGGGGAAGAAAACAATAAGGATACCCTCAAGGTTCTGCACGAGACCATCCTCAAAGTGACCGAGGCGATCGAGGATTTGCGCTTCAATGTGGCCATCTCCCAGATGATGATTCTGATCAATCAGTTGCAGAAAGCTGAGAGTTATTCGCAGGATAGCCTGAAGGCTTTGCTCCAACTCCTCGCCCCCTTTGCCCCTCACCTCGCTGAGGAAATGTGGGAATCGCTTGGCGGGCAGCCCTCTATCGTCCACCAACCCTGGCCGCAGGCACGCAAGGAATTATTGGTGGCAGAAGAGATCACCATTGTCTTTCAGGTAAATGGAAAACTTCGTGGGCAGGGCCAGTTTCCCAAGGATGTGGATAAAGATACTATTATTTCCGCGGCCAAGGCTGACACAAAGGTCCAGTCCTTTTTAGAAGGCAAAGAAATTGTTAAAGAAATTTATGTGCCAGGAAAACTGGTCAACCTTGCTGCGAAAGGCTAAAAGATACCATGTCCCGCTTCCTACCCGAAAATTTTGATGCGAGCCGCCGGCTCGCTCTGATTGCCGGACAGGGACAATACCCTATCTTGCTTGCTAAAAGAGCTAGGCAGGCAGGAATATCATTAAGATTGATCGAATTGGGCGGAGAAACTGCACCCGAACTTATTTCCTCTTTTTCAGATGATGAACGATCTGCAGTCAAAGTTGGGCAAGTTGGCAAACTCCTCAAGGAACTCAAGAGATTTGATGCCGGATATGCGGTAATGGCAGGACAGGTCACTCCAGGCAAACTCTTCAAAGGATTACACCCAGACCTCAAGGCCATCCGCATGCTTGCCGGGCTCGACCGTAAAAATGCAGAGACTATCTTTGGGGCCATTGGCGATGAAATTGAAAAGGTCGGTGTGCACCTTCTCGATGCCCGTGTCTTTATGGATGAAGACCTGGCAGAAGAAGGAGTCATGGTCAAAGGAAAGGAAAAGATAGCACCAGAACATTTGAATCACGGCATTGAAATCGCCCGCGAAAATGCCCGCCTCGATGTCGGTCAGGGCGTAGTCGTCAGCCGGGGAACCGTGCTTGCGGTGGAGGCCTTTGAAGGAACCAATGCTATGCTTGAACGGGCTGGTAAATTTGGAGCCAAAAATTGCCTCTTCGTAAAGCTTGGAAAGCCAAAGCAGGATACCCGGTTTGATGTACCTGTGTTTGGAACCCAAACCCTGCAAGAGATGAAAAAGGCTGGCTTTGGAAATGCAGCTTTGGAAACAGGATCGGTTCTGCTCTTGGATAAATCCGAAGTCCTGAAACAGGCTAAAAAGCTTGATATTGGGTTGAGCGGAGTAAAAACCTAAACCCTCTATCTTTTTGAATCACTCCAAAGGTAAAATATTGAATTAAGTTAATTTTTGTTTCATTTAGTATACTATATGAAACTTTCAAATTTAATATTCACTAAGATATTAATTATCTTCTTTCTGGTACTTGGGATAAACCATGCCTGGGCACAGGCACCAAATTCTATTGTAGGTAAAAAATTTGTGCTGTCGATTCCTGATTCTGAAAATCAAAGAGAATACGGAATCACATGGGTTTTTACATCCGAAGAAGATGTCTGGGAGCTTGAGCATGAAAATGGTGACTGGCAATACGCAAAATATGAGTTTGTTAAAACTGGCAGCCGTATCACTGCCAAATCAGTTCCTTATAATGCCGGAGGGTCTTATGATCAATTTATCCTGAATTACTCCAACTCTAATTCTGGAGATATATCTTACACAGCATTTGAAAAAAACGATTCAGGAACCTTTGACATAGAGGAAGAAGGAAGTGCCACTTTCATAATGAGTGATTATACTAATGCTGATTTGCCCCCATTTGATATTTATTTTTCTGATGACTTCACTAGTTCTTCTCATTCTAATAGCTATTGGTATGAAAATACTGAAACATTCTGGTATGGATTACATGTTAATATGGGTAACGGAAAATTGGAATTAACTGGAACAGGTACCGATTTGGAAGAGCGATGGTTCGATGTGAATACTAAGTCAGTCCTACCAGTAAATGGAGATTGGGTTATTCAAGGGGATGCCTACGCCGATTATCCTTCAACAGGAAATGAAACTTGGAGTACTGTTTTAGGATTTGAAGCAGAATACCAAACATATGATTTCGAGTTTTTTGTAGGTCCATCAAGCTGGGGCACTCATGCCTATATTTCCTATGAGGACCCCGATGGTACATTTGTTCATATTTCCGCTACCTTTGGAAATGAAAAAACGGGTAGCTATCGAGTAAGAAACGATATCATCACCAAGACATTTTATGCAGAATACCTTGATGATGGTTCTTGGGAAGAGGCAATAAGTGTTAATTGGGTTAACGGTGCCGTTACGGGAGCAACATACAGCAGCAACGGAAACACTTCTCAACTTTCAAATTGGATTTCTCTTGAAAATTACAAGGTACAACCTGGTGTAGATTTCATGATCCCATCGGATGATACTACCGTTGGTACTATCACCTCGAACCAACTTGGGTTTTCCAGTTTTTCAGTCACCGAGGGAGCACCCGAACCGGATCCCGAATATGCTCCATCCTCGCTCGTCGGAAAAATTTATCAGGGCTCGGATAATGATCACTATCAATTTTTGGATACCAGCAAGGCAATCTTCTACCACGAA
>CBFIFQ010000114.1:0-4589 GCA_965661905.1 Opitutales bacterium | reverse complement strand
TAGGAGAACTTGCGACTCAACCCGAAGCCAACATCATCAAGCTTCCAAACATAAGTGCTTCCATCCCTCAACTTCAGGAAGCGATTAAAGAATTGCAGGCAAAAGGATACAAAGTACCCGATTTCCCCTCAGACCCCAAATCCGAAGATGAAAAAAAAGTTCGGTCAACCTACGCAAAGGTACTTGGTTCAGCGGTAAACCCTGTCTTACGTGAAGGTAATTCGGACAGAAGAGTCGCTCAACCCGTAAAAGAATATGCCCAGAAAAACCCACACTCCATGGGACAATGGGAAGCAAGTTCCAAGTCACATGTAGCCAACATGAGTGAGGGAGATTTTTATGGCAGCGAGCAGTCGGTTATCATACCCCAAGCCAGCTCGGTAAACATTGAATTTGTTGATAGTTCAGGAAATGTATCCACACTCAAAGAAAATTTGGCTCTGCAGCAGGGGGAAGTAATCGACGCCTCGGTTATGAGCCGTTCGAAACTATGCTCCTTTCTTGCCGATCAAATTGAATCAGCTTCCAAAGAAGATGTACTTTTTTCCTTACACATGAAGGCGACGATGATGAAAGTGTCCGACCCCATCATATTTGGCCATTGTGTCGAGGCTTATCTTGGTGAAGTTATCCAACAACACGGGGAAGTTCTCAAAGCTGCAGGTTTCAACCCCAACAATGGTTTGTCCGATTTCTATCGTGTTTTAGGCACATTATCTGAGGATCAACGAGAGCCTATCCAATCCACGCTTGATCAAGTTCTGGCAAAACGACCTCCCCTCGCGATGGTAAATTCCGATAAAGGAATTACTAACCTGCATGTCCCCAGTGATGTCATCATTGATGCCTCCATGCCCGCAATGATTCGTACATCAGGTCAAATGTGGGGACCTGACGGACAACCCAAGGACACAAAAGCGGTGATCCCCGATAGAAATTACGCGGGTGTCTACCAGGCAACCATTGATTTCTGTAAAGAAAATGGTGCCTTTGATGTCACCACCATGGGTAATGTTGCCAATGTGGGGCTGATGGCCAAAAAAGCAGAAGAGTATGGTTCTCATGACAAGACTTTTGAAATCAAGTCAAAGGGAACAGTGCGGGTTATTGACCCAAACGGAACTTCCCTACTTAGTCATGAAGTAGAACCCGGGGATATATGGCGCATGTGCCAAACTAAAAAAGTTTCGATCATTGACTGGGTAAAACTCGCGGTCAACCGCTCAAAATTAAGCGGAAGCCCTGTAATTTTCTGGCTTGATCAAAACCGGGCTCACGATGCCAATTTAATCAAGTATGTGGAAGCAAAACTTACGACCCTTGACACCGATGGGTTGGACATTCAGATCCTTTCTCCTATTGAAGCAACCAAAATAAGCTGCCAAAGGTGCAAAGACGGCTTGGACACCATATCCGCGACCGGTAATGTCCTAAGGGATTACCTGACAGACCTCTTCCCTATTCTTGAATTAGGCACCAGTGCGAAAATGCTTTCGATCGTCCCCCTCCTCGCGGGGGGTGGCCTTTTTGAAACGGGAGCGGGGGGGTCCGCCCCCAAGCATGTGCAGCAATTTGTACAGGAAGGCCATCTTCGCTGGGACTCCCTCGGTGAATTTCTTGCCATCGCGGTTTCCCTTGAGGACTTAGCTACCAAGACTGGTAATTCAAAATCAAAAATTCTTGCCATTACACTTAACCAGGCAATTGGTGTATTCTTGGATGAAAACAAGTCGCCATCCCGCAAAGTCAACGAGTTGGATAATCGGGGTAGTCATTTTTACCTGTCTCTTTACTGGGCTGAAGCCTTAGCCAAGCAAGCGGATGACAAAGAACTTCAATCTCAATTTTCTCCTTTCGCCCAAAGCCTCCGCGAAAAGGAAATGATCATTGTTGAGGAATTAAATTCTGCCCAAGGAAACCCCGTTGATTTAGGCGGATACTATTTCCCCGATGAAAGCAAGGCTTCTCAGTCCATGCGTCCAAGCCAGACATTAAATAAACTTTTAGCACAGCTAAGGTAATCCATTCTATGCCTTCAAATATAGTTAATTAACATTTTCTAATTTGCATAAATTACCCTGTTAGTGGTAAGCCGATTAAATGAAGATAACGATCCTTTCTTTTTTCTCTTTTCTTACCTTCTACTCATTACTCATTGGAGGCAACCACCCAAATGTATTATTTATCCTCGTAGACGACCTCGGGGCTCGCGATCTTAGTAATGAAGGGTCCACCTTTTATGAAACCCCGAATATTGACCGAATAGCCAACGAGGGCCTAAAGTTTTCAAGAGGATATGCAACCTGCCAGGTATGTAGTCCATCACGGGCAAGTATACTCACGGGGAAATATCCGACCAAGCACGGCATCACTCAATATATTGGTGGACCTTCCGGAACTGACCACCGAAAGAGGGGTCGTAATGACAGTCTGCTTCCCCCTAAATATGTCCGCAACCTCAAGTCATCAGAAGTCACCCTGGCAGAAGCGATGCAGCAAGCTGGGTATCATACATTTTTTGCTGGAAAATGGCACTTAGGAGGTAAGGGTTCCTGGCCCACGGATCATGGGTTTCAAATTAATCGTGGAGGGTGGGATGTGGGTGGTCCTCGTGGCGGGTTCTTTTCCCCCTACCAAAACCCCAACCTAGAATCTGGACCCAAAGGAGAATCCCTGACCCTGCGTCTAGGCCAGGAAACAGCAGACTTTATAGAAAAGCACAGAGACCAACCATTCCTTGCTTACCTTTCATATTACACGGTTCATGCCCCGATTCAAACCACCGAAAAACTCTGGAGTAAATACCGCGAGAAGGCAGAAAAGATGGGCCTTATCAAAGAACAAAATCGTTTTCTTTTTGATCGTCGATTGAATGTTCGTCAGGTACAGGACTGTCCTATTTATGCAGGTATGATTGAGCAACTTGATCAATCCATTGGGATTGTGTTGCGTAAATTGGATGAGCTTGGATTAGATAAAAATACCATCGTCTGTTTTACCTCTGACAATGGAGGTGTTTCCTCCGGTGATGCTTATGCCACATCCAACCTCCCTCTACGCGGCGGTAAGGGTCGCCAATGGGAAGGTGGTATACGGGAACCTTTTTACATTAAAGCTCCAACTTTTACAAAGCAAAGATCTACCAACCCAACACCGGTAAGTGGGATAGACTGGTACCCCACAATTCTAGATCTTTGCAATATAAGTTTGCCACAAGAACAAGATGTTGACGGGGTTAGCCTCGTCCCCCTACTCCAAGGTAAGAAAATTAAAGAACGTTCCCTTTTTTGGCATTACCCACATTATGGAAACCAAGGCGGGGAACCAAGTTCCATCATTATGGAAGGCAATTGGAAACTTATCTATTATCATGAAGATGGTCGAAATGAACTTTACAACCTAGCCTTAGATATTGGGGAACAAAATGATCTTTTCTTGGATGAACAGGATAGAGCAGGCCAGATGAAACAAAGACTCGACCAATGGCTCAAGCAAACCAACGCCAAATTCCCCATCAAAGACCCCACTTTTGACTCCACAAAAAGATCGGATCGATGGAAGCAGATTAAGACCCAGAAAAAAGCAGGCTTAGAAAAACAACATGCTCGCTTTCTAAGTCCTAATTACAAACCTAACAAAGACTGGTGGGGAAGTTCCCTCGATTAAAATACCTTTAAAACTGATGGCTTGCCGTTAGCGAAAGCCCAAAGTCGGTAGCATTAAAATTAGGAATATCATCGGCATTAGAATTCATTGAAGTGTTTGTAAGGAATGTTTGGGCACTTAACCAATGCGTCCACTGATACATAAGACTGGCTCCGATTGAAAATAATCCATCTTCTCGGCCATTACTCGGGCTTTTAAGATATTCCGTTAGGGTGTATGACATTCTTGGCATAAAGGTCCATTTCCCATTTTCTCCAAGCTGTTTGATATAGGTCAATGATGCGGTGTATTGACGGTTGTCCCCGCTATCTGCAAAGACACCAGCAGCAGGGAAAGTAACCGTTTGCTCCGTCGAAGATTGCCTGATCATTATGTCTCCCATGATAAAAGATGTATCAGATAAAGCATGTGTTTTTTGTAAAGATATAGCAGGAGACCAGGAGTCAAAAGTTCGGTCACCTGTTTTTTGGTTATGAAGAACATTGTAATCCAATGTTAAACCAGCACTCCACCCATCAGGAAAGCCAAAAGCAAGCCCACCTTTTACCAAACCAAATCGATAATCCAATAAATCGGCATATTCCCCATAATTAGCCCATTGCATCATCAAATCAAGACGAGGAATAAGGGTCACATATGGACTTAGTTCAACAGCAGGGCGAGAAATACCCACCCCGATATTCGATTCAATTACTCGGGACCCTTCCTCACTTCCACTTCCAGCCCGCAAGACATTAGAAGTACGATAAGCACGTAAACCCAACTGGGGCGTAACCGAAAAAGAATCTTTTGGGTTAGTTTCAGGAGCAACTTCCGGTAATGAGGAAGATGTAGGGGCGATCACTACAGGAGAATCTGCAGATATCTCTACTGCTTGAGAAGGTGGAGTGGTAAGAACCGTTCTTTTTTTTGACAACGGCACA
>CBFIFQ010000113.1:0-4591 GCA_965661905.1 Opitutales bacterium | reverse complement strand
TTGGTTTCTTTTTTGATTTCCTGGAAGATTTAAGCGTTAGGCTTGTTGGGGTTGAGGCCGGCGGCAGATCCCTCGTCGAAGGGGAACATGCAGCACGATTTGAAGGAGGAAAACTTGGTATTCTCCAAGGTTGCAAAACCTGGATTTTGCAAAACAAGGATGGGCAAATTAACCAGACACACTCTGTGTCCGCCGGACTTGATTACGCAGCCATTGGCCCGGAGCATGCATTTTACCGAGACCGCGGAAGAATTGATTTTGCGAACGCAGGAGATGAGGATGCCTTGGAGGCTTTTAAAATGCTCTCTTCTGAAGAAGGCATTCTGCCGGCATTGGAAACTTCCCACGGGCTGGCGTATGCATTTAAAAGAGCAGGCGAACTGACCAAGGATCATATCATTTGTGTAAACCTGAGTGGCAGAGGAGACAAAGATGCGATGGAAGCTGCCCGTGTCATGGGGGTGAAAGATTTACCTGACATGCATTTATGAATAGCATGACAGGCTACGGTCGTGCGGAGTCAACTACGCAAGACTACCAAATTTTGGTAGAGGTGTCTTCCGTAAATAAAAAGAGCCTTGAAGTGGCGGTAAGTGCGCCAAAAGAATGGTCTTTTTTTGAGGTTACTGCCACCTCTTTTCTGAAAAAAAAGTTACATCGTGGGCGGGTAAGAGTATCGCTTTCAGTGGAACCATTACATTCATCGAATAAAGTTTCAAAGGTTTTACTGGGAAAAGAATTTCAAGAATTAATTAAACTTCTGGAAAGCTTTATTGAAAAACGGAACCAAACCTTCACCCTTACTCCTGAGACCGTGCTGCATGCCCTGCAACTTTCAAGGCAAGAAAATGTTAGCCTCGGGATATCCAATTGCGAGGAACTTTTTATACAAACATTACAAAAAGCAACTGCCTCGATGATCGAAATGCGCGAAATGGAAGGTCGTGAAATTTCAACTGATTTTGATACCCGCCTACAAATCCTTAGTCATATGATTGAGCAGATGGAAAAAGAATCTGCAAATTTGCCGGATATCCAGCGAAAAAAGCTTTTTGAAAAATTAGAGAAGGCCAACCTAGATATTGACCCTTCCGATGAACGTGTTCTCAAGGAGTTAGCTCTCTATGCTGAAAAAAGTGATGTCTCCGAAGAGATTACTCGCTTAAAAAGTCATCTCATACAATTTAAAGAGACCTGTTCCTCACCAGGGAGCGTAGGAAGAAAACTTGAGTTTATACTTCAGGAGATAAGTAGGGAATTAAATACTTACTGTGCAAAAGCGGCTCGTTGCCAAGGCTCTGCTATGGCACTGGATGCCCGAGTTGAGGTTGAAAAAATTAGAGAGCAAGTAATGAATATAGAATAAGGTATAGCTCCCCATTTACCGATTGCTGGGTTGCATTCCTTTTTTTGCCTGTTCCTGCCTCGCATCGATTACTCCGATGATCATATAGCTAAAGGCCCCAATAAATATGGCGGAGTCAGCGATATTGAAGACTGGGTAGTCGTAATTGATAAGCGGTAAAAAAAAATCTATAAAATCAACGACTTCTGCAGGTTGACGAAACAATCGGTCCCCAAGATTCCCTGCAACGCCTCCCGTAATAAAACCAAAAACTAGTTGGTGTTGGGTTTTGTATAGTTCCAGTGCTTTACGAAAAATAAAAATGGCTACCAGGGCAGTAAGGGCAAGTATCGTTAGGGCCTCAGGGTAATCCGACAACATGCTCCAGGCCGCACCCGGATTGGTGATATAAGTAAACTCAAGAAGGTTTTCACTACCCTCTAGAATATCTAAGACAACAATAGGGTTGCGGCGCAATTCCTCTGCATCCTGAACAACCAGAGACTTGGTCCACTGATCTAGTCCTAGTACGATACAGAACAGAATCCAAAAGCGTGAATACTTCACAGTTTACTTAAATGAGATATGAGCAAAATGCAGAAAACATTTAATCATCCATACCCATTGTCGAATCAGCGATTGTGGCAAAGGTTCCACCCCCTGTGTCTGTGTCCTTGTGTTTTCTTTGTTCGTATAAAGTTTGCCCTTCTAAAGAAAAACGAGTGAAGGGGACAACTTTTAACCTAGCCTTCTTAATAGGCTTCTGCGTTTCTTGGCAGATACCAAAAGTTCCATCAAAAATCCGATCAATTGCATCTTCGATTTCTTCCAGTGCTTCCTGCTCATTAGCCACCATAGATAAAGCGACATCACGATTGAATGTCTCACTACCAGCATCAGGTGAATTCAGGGATAATTCTCCTGAAGATTCACGAGCGGAAGCACCAAGGGTTTCCTGGGATCTTTCCCCTAATGCGCCTTTAAGGCTGGACCGTAAAGTCATTAAATTTTCGTAATAGGGTATCAAACCTTTGGGCACCTTTTTTACATCGCGAACGGGACGGGTGGATAAACTCGGTGCCCCAAATCCCAAAATATCATTGACCGAGGCAGTCTGCAATTTCTTGACCTTAGCAACTTTGGTCGCAGATTTCACAACCTTTTTTTCAACAGCAGGTGCCTTCGTTTGCTTTTTGGAGGTAACTTTCTTTTTTGGTGCAGCTTTTTTGCTTTTGGCCTTCAGGATTGCCCTTACATCCGCCAAGCTAAACCCTTTGGATTCTTGCTTTTCTTCTGCTACCTTAGGCTTTGTTTTGGATGCAATTTCTTTCACCTTAATCTCTCCGGCTGCCGGTTTCACTGTTGCGACCTCTTTTTTCTTGGAAACAGTACCTGGCTTGCGGCCCCTTTTCTTTGGCTGTGGTTGAGAACCCACAGTTTTTGGCTTAGCGGAAGGAGATGCTTTTGCCTTGCGAACAGGTTTAGTTGCAGGCTTATCCTTCTTTACCGCTTTGGTTTTGGCTGCGGGCTTTTTGACAGATTTTGAGGTAGAAGTTGAAGTAGTCGATTTTTTCTTGGTCATAGTACAAGTATGTTAAAAAATTTTAATATCAAGAATTACGGGTAAGCACTTCGGCACAGCGGGGTGAAACGGCTCCCCATGGTTCAACTGTCACTAGTTCTGGAACCCAGCGCCAACTCCGGGGGCAACGGACACCGGAAGCATGCTTAGCGGTTACAGATAATTCAGATAACTTATCATCAACCATCAAAATAACACTGGAGACGATAAAAAATTCAGGAAGTTCTTGGGAGCATCTCGAAAGAACTTCGGCCGCTGGGTCGTTTGCTGGGAATTTAATTTCCACTTCGGCATCTAAAGATTGGCCTATTTTCTTTTTAGTACGCAATTCCTCCAAAGCCTCATTAATGTGAGTTTCCTTAAACTTTAAGATGATTTCCGCGTCTTTTGCATAACTAGCATCAACCCATGATGACTCTACTTGAGGCCATGATTGTAACAACAATGGGTTTGCCGAAAAACTTTCTCCCGAATGAAGGAAAGACCAAGCTTCATCAGCAGTAAAGGGAGTAAGGGGGCCGAGGAGTCTAACGATGGCGTCAAAAATTAAGGATATTGCACTTTGAGATGATCGTCTTTTGTGGTCATCCGCGTGGAGGGTGTACAAACGATCTTTGATAATATCGTGGTATGTGGAGGAAAGGACTCCAGAGCAAAACCGGTTTATGAGCTGCACGGATTTATGAATTTCATAAGCCTCAAAGGCTTTTGTAACGTCATCTATCAATTCCGCTGTTTTAAATAAAGCCCACCGATCGATAAGGTCGAGTTCTTCGACAGAAATCATATGAGCAATGGGATCAAAATCATGCAAAGTCCCCAATTGAAACTTTAAGGTATTGCGAAGAGTCCGATAAGAACGAACTACTTGGCCCAAGATCTCATCTGACAAAGGAATATCTCGTCGAAAGTCTTCAGAGCAGACCCATAGTCTTAGCACATCAGCTCCATACTTCTTAACATATGAATCTGCAGTTTGAGGTTTCCCATCGCTTTTCGAAATTTTACGACCGTCACCATCCACAACAAAGCCATGGGTTAAAATTCTTTTGTAGGGGGCTTGATCGTAGGCGATCATACTTGTCCACAAAGAACTTTGAAACCACCCCCTATGCTGATCACTGCCCTCAAGATATAAATCCGCAGGCCATTCTAAGCCATCCAAGGTTTTGAGAACGGAACGGTGACTGCATCCGGAATCTATCCAAACATCGAGGGTATCAGTTCCTTTAAATAAAGTCTTACCTTTCCAATCTTCAGGCAATTCAAATCCTTTCAACAATTCTTCCTCTGAAAGAGAAAACCAGGCATCCGTTCCCTCTTTTTCAATCCGATTAGCCAGAAAGTTTATTAGCTCTGTATTTAATAAAGGTTCTCCCTCTTCATCATAAAAAACAGGAATAGGGACGCCCCAGGACCTTTGCCTAGAGATACACCAATCGGGTCGAGATTCAAGGAAGCCACGAATTCGATTACGGCCCCAATCAGGAGTAAATGAAACATCGTCAACTGCACTGATCGAACGATTTCGTAATTCTTTTTCGTCCAAGGCAACAAACCATTGATCCATGGCCCTGAATACAACTGGGGTCTTACTTCTCCAGCAGTGCGGGTATTGATGGTGATGAGATTGCTTTGCCAGAAGAGATGAGGTACTCTCAAGG
>CBFIFQ010000112.1:0-4593 GCA_965661905.1 Opitutales bacterium | reverse complement strand
TCTTAACTTCCGCTCTTGCTGATAATGGATTCTTCTTGGGAACAAGAAAAAATGCCGAAATTAAAGAGCCCTTTTTCATTGAGCACAAAATACCAAAGGATGAGAGCATCACATTTGAAAAAAATGTCATTCATATCGCCCCTTTTTCTTCAGCAATTGTATTTGAATTTATCAACTCGGTTGATTCTTCATCCCGAGGAAATGCCAGTAGCACCTTAAATGTAACCTTGGGAGAAAGCGCTAAACTCGTTCGTGTCTTAGTTCAGAATGCAAATACCGATACCACCCTCCACCAATTCGAAAATTTTTCATTGGGAAGAGATTCAACGCTTCGGAATGTTACGATTCACATAGGAGCATCCCATTGCAGGTCAGAAACCAAAGGCGATTTGATCGGTCGGGGAGCTTCTTTTGAAAACTTTTCACTTTTCATGGGAAGCGGAAACCAGCTTTTTGACCAACGTACCCGTCAGGTTCACTCTTCCCCAGATTGTACCAGTAATTTGCTGTCTAAAAACGCTTTAAATGACCAAGCCAAATCTATTTTTTCTGGTCTGATAAAGGTGGAAGAAGTGGCGTCCAACACCAATGCCTATCAAACCAACCGAAACCTTCTCCTATGCAATGACGCAGAAGCAGATTCACTCCCTGGTCTAGAAATACTTGCAAATGAGGTAAAGTGTAGCCACGGCGCAACTACAAGTAAGATAGATGAGCAGGAACTCTTTTATTTACTGTCACGGGGAATCCCCCTAAGATCTGCTGAAAAACTTATTTCGCTTGGCTTCTTGGACGAGGTAATTGAAAAAGCGAACAATGAAGATTTGATCGAGAAAATAAGAGCCGTCATCGAATCAAAATTTGATTCCTAAACCTCCAAAGTCATGAACAATTCACAAGAAGAAGTAGAGCTCGTTCGAGATGTTATTGCCACCCTGATACCTCACGGTGAGGAGTTCACTTTGGGACGTGGGGAAAAGGTTACAATTACTCATCGTCTTGGTGGTAATTTTACAGTTATGACTTTGCAGGGAATGTATCGCATTGCCGCCAAAGATGCAGACGCCCTAGGCGAGACTTCAGAAACAAAGGAATCTATTAAGGAAAAGCAATCCGGACAACCTCCTGCTGACATTGAGCAGATAAAAGAAAACCTAAAATCGGTATTCGATCCTGAAATCCCTGTTAATGTCGTGGATTTAGGTCTTATTTACAAAGTAGAAATTGAAAAAACAGAAGAACGGGGAAGAATGGTTTTCGTTGACCTTACCCTTACTGCACCAGGGTGTGGCATGGGCCCGGTTATAGCAGATGATGTAAAAAATAAAATCCTCGAACTGCCTGGTATTGATGATGCAGAAGTGGATATTGTTTGGGATCCGCCATGGTCTCAGGATTTGATTTCAGAAGAAGGAAAGATGGAATTAGGTTTGGTATAATACTTTTATCCCTGAGTCTCCAAACACTTCCCATCAAGCAACTAGAAATTCAATGGATACAAAGACTAACAAAATAAAAATAGCTCTAGGCACAGATCATGCCGGTTACACTTACAAGGAAACCATTAAATCCTACCTGCAAGAAAATGGTTACGAGACTAAAGACTTTGGAACCTTTTCGGAAGAATCCTGTAATTATCCTGAATTCGTAAAGCCTGCTGCCCGGGCTGTCGCTGACAACTTGTGTGACTTGGGTATTGTCCTTGGAGGCAGTGGAAACGGGGAAGCAATGGCCGCAAATAAAGTGAAAGGTGTTAGGTGTGCCCTATGCTGGTCTGTTGAAACCGCAAAATTGGCCAAAGAACACAATGACGCCAATGTCATTTCAATCGGCCAACGCCAAATTTCCGAACAGCTTGCACTTGAAATTGTAAAAACCTGGCTATCCTCTAATTTTGAAGGAGGCCGACACAGCAGTCGGATACAAATGCTGGATAATTAATTATTATATATTTTAAATATGAGTGACAAAAAAGATAAAAAAAACAGTTCTGTCTCAGAACAAATTCAAAGCAGTTTTCTAAGCAATAGAAAAATTTTTCTTTGGGGAGAAGTCAGTGACAAATCGGCCAGAGATTTGACTGAAAAATTACTTTTCCTCGAAGATAACGATGCAGGGAAAGAAATCACATTCTATATAAATTCTCCAGGAGGATCGATTACTGCGGGCATGGCTATTTTTGATACAATGCAGCTTATAACTTCGCCTATCAAAGTTGTAGTTACAGGAATGGCTGCCAGCATGGGTTCGATATTATTGTGTGGAGCAACAAAAGGAAAACGGTTTCTCTACCCGCATTCTCGGGTCCTCATCCATCAACCGCTGATCACGGGTAGAATGCAAGCGACCGCAGTTGATATAAACATACAAGCTCAAGAAATGGAAAAATTAAGGGAAGAACTGAACGGAATCCTCGCCCGCACTTCTGGCCAACCTCTTGAGAAAATTCAGAAGGACACAGATCGTGACTTTTACCTCAATGCCAAGGAAGCTATCGAGTACGGTTTGGCAGACAAAATTGTAGAACAAGTTTAATTTGGTTTCCTTATTTTCCCCATCTCAGTAAGGGGTAAATCTTGAACACAATGCCACTCCTTGGGCTTTTCATGTTCTTGTAATGAGGCTTTTAATTGCTTCTGAACAAGAGATAAGTCACCATTTGAAAGTACTAGGTAGGCTACTATTTTTTCCACCCAGTGCTCATCTTTCTGGCCAACCACTAAGCACTGTGAAACATTTGGGTGCTCTAAGATAACTTTTTCAATAGATTCTGGGTTAACCTTTATCCCACCTGTATTAATCAACCGATCAATTCTACCCGTAATTGTATATCCAAAATTAGAGTCATAGGTAGCCAGGTCATCTGTCTTATACCATTCTTCCTGTATAGAGCTCTCGTTTTTTTGATAGCATAAACTATCCGTACTTATAAAAACTTGATTTTCAATAAGTTTCATCTTAACAGATGGTAAAGCATGTCCGACGCCGCCAACACCACCAAGAAATTGATTCGAATCTAATAGTGTTATCATTCCAGCTGTTTCACTCATCCCATAACATGGGAAAATGGGAATATCATGCTTTCTCAGTTGCACCTGAATTTTATCAGTTAATTTTGCCCCCCCTGTAAAAATTCCCTTGCAGGACCTCAGGTTTTTCAAAGCCTGATCAAAACCCAGCAAATAATGTAATTGAGTAGGAACTAAAGAAATCCATCTATTAGCAAGGACAGATGTTAAATCCGAAAGTGAAATTTCTTTGTAATTTGAAAAAAGTACCGTTCCTTCTGAATATTTTGCACGCTCGATTTGCATCCAGCCACCGACATGATTCAGAGGAAGGCAACAAAAGCTTGAAATGGGTTCAGTTCCGATTTTATTTTGTAGATTTTGTATTGCACTGGTAATGGATTTGTCATTGTGAAAGATCGAAGATGGTTTCCCTGAAGTTCCGCCCGTTTGGAATATCCGGGTTTGCTCTTTTAATCCCCTAGGATGATGTGTTTTCGATATAATTTGGGGTCCTTTTTTAGAAAATCTGACAGAATGACCATTTACTAGCATTGAATAAGCTTTTTTAGCGTATATTAAATTTTTATCTGATGCATTATTCCTTGAATCAATCCAATTGAATTCAAGCTCACTTTGATTACGCATTACAACCTTCTCCATATTTCATCCAGCTTTTGGTTACTTACACTGGGCACGATCAAACTGGATTGATGATGGGCATCGATTTCATATTTTCCTCCCAGAAAAAGTCTACGATCTATTCCAGGTATTAAATTGGAATGTATACAGGTTCTAATCACGCACTCATACCCAATAGGACTCTCAAAAACAGTAGAAACAACACATACATTAGGATGCTCCTGAAGGAAGCACAAGGTATCTGCCCAATCATCAAGTAAGGACGGCTTTATCACGAAATAGCCATCCCACCCAATTTCTTTCACTTTCCTCAATCCACCTAAAGTTATAATGGCTTCATCGAGAGCTACAGGAACTTTCAAAGAAGTAATTATGCCCAAGATCTCATCCGAAGGCATTCCTGGAACTGGTTGCTCCATAAATTCGACTTTCTTGTTTCCCTCTAGAGCATACAGCCAAGCAATCATATACTCGTTAGTCAGTGATTGATTTGGATCTAAGCGAACTTTACTCCCTGCTGGCAATTGATTCATCCACTTTAATATTTCAGGAATTTCAACCTTAGGGGGTTTAAGTCCAATTTTCCTTTTTATTACCTGGTTGTAGTGTGAGGGCTTTAATTTCTCAAAATACAAACAAGCTGGAACGACTTCTTTAGCTATCAAAGCCTCTTCTTTCCAAATCGAGGCTTTCATACATGACAGAGCAGGGCATATATAACGATAGGTGATACGATCATCTCCTTTATGCCATAATTTAACTTCAGAGAGGGCATCTTGAAAGGAAAACGAATTAAAACCCGGAGTGGTTGCAACCTCTCCAAAGCTAAAGGTCGAATCTGCATAAGTTTCTTTAAGGATAATACTCTGTCTTTCCTCCCATAATCCATTGGCTGTTGGCAAAGGGGTGGTAAATTTTTGGGTAAAGATCTTAAATTCTCTTA
>CBFIFQ010000111.1:0-4638 GCA_965661905.1 Opitutales bacterium | reverse complement strand
CCCAATCAGAAAGAATCGGATTCTATGTTGACTTGGCTAGTTTCAAGGTATGGTCCTCATTTTGATAAAAATTTTGTTCACATTGCTCCACATTATCCTGAGTCGGGCAAGATTGAAGATAAGCAATTGCTTCGAAAAATTGAGCAAGTCGATCCATCTAACATTTTCATCCAAATTGGAGGAGGCGTGCAGGAACGGTTAGGCTTATTTTTGCAATCCAAAGTAAAAAAAGGGACATCTATTTTATGTACGGGTGCCGCCCTTGCTTTTTTGTCAGGAGAGCAGGTAAAGATACCCATGTGGGCCGATCACTTTTTTGTGGGTTGGGCATTTCGTTGTATGGCAAACCCCCGAATTTTTATTCCGAGGTATTTTAGGGCCACTAAGCTTATTTATCTTTTAGCGAGGTATGGCTCAAGGTTGCCAAAGGCCTACAACTTAAGTAACTAAGTTGGTTCGATGAGTACGCAACAAGCAGAGGTGGCAGAAAAAAGAGCAAGTGTTCGGGCTTTGGGTTGTAGGTTAAATCAGTATGAAGCCTTGAGTATGGAGAGCACCCTGAAATCAAATGGGTATGAGATTGTCCCCTTTGGTGAAGCTGCAGATATTGGGGTCATCAATACCTGCACGGTTACCAACGAGGCAGATGCTAAGTCGAGAAGCGTAATTCGTAAATTTATAAGAGAAAACCCAGATGCTATCACTGTGGTCGTTGGCTGTTACTCTCAGATTTCAGCCAATGAAATTGCCATGATTGAGGGGGTAGACTATGTGATCGGCAATCATGACAAAATGAATTTCTTGCACTATGTGGGAACTGAAAAGAATGAGAATCCTGTCATTGTAAGGGATCGTATAAGCCGAGAGGATTTTACCATTGGCTTTGTTGGGGATACCCCATACCAGCAGCGAGCCAACCTGAAAATTCAGGACGGCTGTGACTTTATGTGTACCTTTTGCGTAATCCCCTTTGCCCGTGGAAGAGCCAGGTCGCGAGGGTGGGCGAACCTTGTGGAGGAAGCTGAGTCTATGATACAAGGAGGGGTGAAGGAAATTGTTCTGACTGGGGTCAATTTGGGTACTTATCATTCAGATTCCCGAAATTTCCTCGGGCTTATATCTGCCTTGTCAGCATTACCTGGCTTAAAAAGGTTACGTATTAGCAGCATTGAACCCACTACAATTCCCGAAGAAATTTTTTTAATGATGGCTGATCCTGATCATTGTCTCATGCCTTATTTGCATGTCCCGATGCAATCAGGCTGTGATGAGGTGCTTAAAAAGATGAGACGAAAATATCAGCTCCCGGAAATGAAAGAGTTCTTTGCCCGGGCAGTGGCTCAGGTTCCTGATCTTTGTGTGGGGACCGACCTGCTCGTTGGGTTTCCGGGGGAAAGTGAAGAGGAATTTGAAAGAACTTGTGACACTTTTTGGCAATTTCCGTTTCATTATTGCCATGTCTTTACCTACTCTGAAAGAGACGGCACACCTGCAGCAAAGATGGAAAATCAAATTCCTATGAGTGAAAGAAGGAGGCGGAGTGGACAGCTTCGCCGGCTTTCGGCATCAAAAAAAATGACATTTAATGAAGAACACATCGGCAAAGAACTCCGTGTTTTGATTGAAAACCCCAAGGATGGGAAATTTTCGGGTTATTCCGATAATTATGTGAGAGTCGTTATGAGGGAAGGTTTTGAGAAACTGGCGAATCGAATCTCAGTGGTTGAAGTTGTCGAATCTCGACCCGAGTATGTGATTGCCGAATGGCTCCGTTTTCACGACTAAAGCCCAAAGACCAATAGTCTTGCTTTTGGCGAAGTAAGAAAGAATAACATAAGTAATGCCTAAAGTTTTACTTTGTGATGGTCACAACCTAGCCTTTCGAGCCTTTTACGGCATTCGTGAACTTAACCGCTCGGATGGATTTCCGACCAATATGATTCACGGTTGGCTTCGTACCTTGTGGCGTTTGGAAGATGACATGCAGCCAGATGAGTTGTGTGTGTTTTTTGATAAAGGAGGGAGTCCCCGCCGCGAGCAAATCCTGCCAGGTTACAAAGCCAACCGTGGGGCACCACCCGAGGGCTTTGTTGAACAGCTTGAATGGGTAAAGAAATTAACGGCAGCACTTGGCTATTTCAGCTTTGATATGGCCGGGCTGGAGGCAGATGACCTCATCGCCTCTGCGGTCCGGCAAAAAGAAGCTCCGGGCGTGGAATTAATTATTGTCAGTGCGGATAAAGACCTCGCCCAACTCGTGGCTCTCAACACCTCCCAGTTACTCCCTCCCCCAACTGCTAATCCCCGGCTGGGTTGGCGAATTTTAAATGTGGAGGGTGTCAAAGATAAATTTGGAGTCCCGCCCAGTGGTATTTTGGATTATTTATCGATTATCGGCGATCAATCTGATAACATTCCTGGTCTTAGCGGAGTAGGTCCTAAAACCGCAGTTAAGTGGTTGGTGGAGTATGGGAACCTGGAGGGTGTCATTGAAAATGCCGGTAGATTGAACCCCAAAAGGTTTTGCAGTGTGGTCTATGAAAACCGGGAGCTCTTGATGATGAACCGAGAGCTTATTCGCTTGGAAGGCGAGGTTGAATTTGAAATCCCGAAGCCAAAGAGGGTCAACCTGATGCAATTGAAAGAGATTCTTTTGAAGATGGAAATGAATAAATCATGGGAAGAAGCCCAAAGGAGGTATGCTGAATAGTTGCAAATCTTAATTTTGTTTGCTTCCCACTGTGATTCGGGGCAAAATAATCCCTTTTTTTTATGACAGCATTATTAAACTTTGGTCTGCCCAAGGGCAGCTTGGAAGGTCCAACGATAAAACTATTTGAACGAGCAGGTTTTTCGATTTCAAAGGGTTCACGATCCTACAAACCTTGCTGGGATGATGACGACTTAGACGGTCGCTTCGTGCGGGCCCAGGAAATGAGTCGTTATGTGGAGGATGGGTTCTTTGATTGTGGCCTCACGGGGCGAGACTGGGTGAAGGAAAATGCTTCGGATGTAGAAATTGTAAGTGATTTAGTCTACAGCCGGGCATCCAATCGAATTTCTAAATGGGTCCTGGCTGTACCTGAAATGTCAGAGATACAATCAGCTTCCGATTTGGAAGGTAAAACAATCGCCACGGAGCTCGTGGGCGTAACCCAAAAATACCTTCAAAAGCATGGCGTGACCGCAGAGGTTGAATTTTCATGGGGGGCCACGGAGGTTAAAGTGCCCGAGCTTGTTGATGCCATAGTCGATCTTACGGAAACTGGTAGTTCCCTGCGGGCAAATAAGCTTAGAATCGTGGATGTTCTTATGGAAACCAACACGGTTTTGATTGCAAATAAAGTAAGCTGGAGAGATCCACAGAAGAGGGCAAAAATTGAAAATATCTCCTTAATGTTACAGGCTGCCCTACATGCAGATACCAAAGTAGGTTTGAAGTTAAATATTGAGAAGGCAAAATTGCAGGATGCCATTGCTGAAATGCCAGCTCTGCGAAGACCGACTGTATCATCCTTATCGGATGAAGCATGGGTAGCACTGGAGACAGTCATTGAAAAGAAAGTCTCAAGAGTATTAATACCTGCTCTCAAAAGAATGGGTGCTGAAGGTATCGTCGAGTATCCTCTCAATAAAATTGTACCCTGATTGTACCCTACCGAGATCTTTTTCAGGTTTTTGGTATTGCTTAGAAAATAATTTCAAAATATATATTTTCGTTTGTTCTTTTCTCACTTACTTAAAACCCTTAACCCAGTAAATTAAGCCGATCGTTTTTTTGGTACGAACTTAAGCTTGCTGGCTTTACAAATTATAAAATTAGCATGAGTGCTGTTATGGAAGAATTGCTCGCAGAGAGCAAAATCGAATTACTTAAAGAAGGTTCCGTTATATCCGGAACTATTATGGAGATCCGCCCGACCGAAGTGGTCATTGATTTTGGCGGGAAAGCAGAGGGCACTATCCCTGCTCATGAATTTTTAGATCTCGGCGAACTAGAAATTGGTTCAGATCTTGAGATCTTTCTAGAACGCCTTGAAGATCGTGATGGCAACCCGCAACTCTCTTTTGACAAAGCTGAGCAGAAAAAGAACTGGGAGAAAATTGTAAACACTTGTGAAGAAGGCTCTGTTATTACCGGAAGGGTTCGTTCCAAGGTTAAAGGTGGCTTGGTGGTAAACATCGGTGTCGATGCTTTTCTTCCTTCCTCTCAAGTAGATATACAAGCTCCCAAAAATTTGGATCAGTTTGTTGGGCAAACATTTGATTTCAAAGTGGTTAAAATTAACCGCGAAAGAAAAAATATCGTTGTTTCCCGGCGCGAACTTATTGAGGAACGCCGCCAGGATAAGAAAAGAGAAATTCTTAACAAAATTAAGCCGGGTGAAACCCGCCGAGGCATGGTTAAGAACATCACTGACTATGGTGCTTTCATCGACCTTGATGGTTTAGACGGATTGCTTCACATCACCGACATGAGTTGGGGTAGGGTTTCTCACCCAAGCGAAATGGTCAAGACCGGGGAAGAGATTACGGTTTGTATTATTGATATCGACCAAAACCGTGAACGCGTATCTCTGGGGCTAAAACAACTTTCCTCCAACCCATGGGATGAGATTGAGCGCAAATTCCCAATCA
>CBFIFQ010000110.1:0-4707 GCA_965661905.1 Opitutales bacterium | reverse complement strand
AATTACTGGCTCTTCAAATCGAGATTTGAAATTTTTGTTCTCATCTTCAGCTAAGAATACATTTGTACAATTCAGGACTAGACATCATTCATCCGCATGACTTTATAAGATGTTATGATAGTTTTTCCTTATTTTGACTGATTCATTACAACAGGAACTTTCTTTTTTTGCGGATGCCAACATTGAGCAAAAGGATACTCCTATGAATGCCGGGCATGGGATCGTATTGTTTACCTCCAATGACCCGGAAGAATTGATTAAGCGATGCGGGGAAGATTTGGGAGTTCCGCTTTCCAACCCTTTTATAAAAGAAGAGTTTCTTGTGCAGAGCAGGGGGATGAGTTCCTGGCTGAAACTGCAGTTGGCAGACAAGCTGGGGGTGTTTGCCAATGCTACATTTCGTTTTCCCGAGGAAACAATTTGGTTGATCCTTAAAGGCTTTCTCGGGAAAGGACCGGAGAAAAACCCCTACACCAAGGAAGGCATGGCCTGGAAAATATTTCATCTGCTTCCCAGCTTGATTCAAAAACAGGGAACCGTTTTTTCGCAAGTTTCCAGGTACCTCTCCACTGATGGGGGGGAAGATGACACCAACAGGTTGTTTCGTCTATGCAGACAGGTGGCGACCCTCTACGATTCATATCTGACTTACCGCCCGGAAATGATTATGGGTTGGAAGGCGGGCAAATTTCCCGAAAGTGGAAATCGGTGGCAGGGTGTTCTTTGGCAGCACTTGCGAAAGGCGTATAAAGAGGAGTCTTTGCCTGAGTTGGTAGGTCAACTGGATTTCAGGCAAGTGCCTGCGGACCTGGGTTTGTTACCTGAGCGATTATCAGTCTTTGGGATTTCCACATTACCCCCGGTTTTCCTCGATATATTACAGGCTTATGGCCGTTGCAGGCCTCTTCAATTTTATGTATTGCAACCTGCTCCGGTAATGTGGGGCGATATAGAATCGGAAAAGGATGTTGAAAAATGGAAGAACAGGGCGATCAAGCGTGCCCGTGAGCAATCGCGAAGAAAAGTTGCTGATAGCGACTTGGGGGTTGAGACTGGCAATCCCTTGATCGGATCTCTTGGTCGTACGGGAAGAGATTTTTTTAACCTTTTGGTTGATCGGGATGCTCATGATTACCCATTGAAATTTCGTGAACCGACGGGAGATTCATTATTAGCCCGGCTTCAACGATGGACCTTTGAAGTTTTTTCCAAACAACCGGAATTACGAAAGCCAGCACTCGTTGGAGATGAATCTATTGTAATCAATAGTTGCCATGGACCGATGCGTGAGACTGAGGTTTTGCGAGATTATTTATTGAGAAGATTTTCTGAGGATGCAACTCTTCGCCCAAGAGATATAGTCATAATGATGCCCGACCCGGAGGCTTATGCGCCTTACATTCGGGCGACTTTTGGAGGCATGGAAAAGAGTCGAAATATGCCGCAATATTTTCCGTTTTCTATTGTCGACCGTGAACCGCGAAAGGAAAGTCATCTGGTTGACTGTTTTTTTGACATCCTTGAATTTTTCGACGGTCGGGCAACCAACCGTGATGTCCTGGACTTGATTGATTCATCCGTATTTCGAAAAAAATTTGAGCTTGAAGATGAAGATGTGGAAACATTTCGGGCCTGGATCAAGCAATGTCATGTTTATTGGGGGTTGCATGAAGAGCACCGTGAGCGGTTTGGCTCAACTTCTTCCAAAGAACATACCTGGCGCCATGCTCTAGATCGAATGGCCTTGGGCTTTTGTATGCACTCCAATGGGGAGCGCATGTGGGATACGGTTTTGCCCTTTGATGAAATTGAGGGAGAGAATGCGTTACGACTTGGTAAACTTTACAGAATAATTGGTGGGCTGATCGAGTTGGAGGAAGAATCTGCAAAGGCTAAAACTCTCTCCCTATGGGTTAAGTTTCTTGAAAATCTAACTGGAAAGTTCTTTCCATCTGACAATGATACTTTTTTAGACCGTCGGCGTGTTTACGATGCAATCAAGGACCTTGGAGAAGAATATTCGAAACTAGCAGGTGACTCCAGGGTCCCCCTGCGGGTTGTTCGCTATCACTTGGGTAATGTGTTGGATGTGGGTTCGCCGCAAGGGCAGTTTCTTACATCCGGGGTTACATTTTGCGGACTGCGACCCATGAGGAGTGTAAATGCAAAAATCATCTGCCTGATCGGTATGAATGACGGAGTTTTTCCAAGGCAAACCAGGAAACCTGGCTTTGATCTTTCAGGGAACAGGCAGCCCGGGGATCGTTCCGCAAGGGAGGATGACCGCTATCTTTTCCTGGAAACCATCTGGTGCGCCCGTGAGTATCTCTATGTGAGTTATGTGGGCCAATCCATTCGGCAAAGCCAAAATATCTCTCCATCTGTGGTCATCAATGAATTATTAGACAGCCTGGACCAATTGGTGGACTTTGGAGAGAACAATGGAAAGACCAGGAAGGCAAGAGAAGAACTGGTAAGTATGCAAACGCTTCATCCTTTTGGTCAGGCAAATTTTACCGGAGAAAAAATTTCCCGTTCTTACTCCTTAGGCAATCTTGATGCGGCCAAGGCTTTACTTTCGCCTGATGAGGAAACGCAGCCATTTGTTTCGAATAAAATGCCTGAACCGCAGGAGAAGCTGAATGAATTAACCTTGGAGGAACTGATTTATTTCTTTGAAAGTCCGGCTAAAGCATTTTTGAAGAAACGATTGGGCATGAGCTTATGGGATGAGGATGCTCCTCCGGATGAATGCGAACCTTTTGAACTGGGAAGCCTGGAGAAATACATAATTAAGGACCGATTGCTTAGAAACGCTTTGGAAATGGAAGATGATACTAATCTCCGTGCATTGGAAAAGGCCAAGGGGAGCCTGCCACCTGGAAGCCTCGGTGAAGTTTGGTTTAATGAAGCAAAAAGAGATGTCGAAGAATTTGTTGAAATGTGGAAGGAAGAGGTCACAGGAGATTCCGAGGAACCAGTTGTCATTGACCAGGAATTGGATGGAGTGAGGTTGAGGGGAGTACTGGGTCCTTTTATCAAAGGGAGGCAGGTCTTGTTTCGTTGCGTAAAAGAGACCAAAGGGAAAGATCGTATCAGAAGTTGGATACGGCACTTGTTCTTATCGGCATTTCTGGAACATGAGAAGGAGACAAGGTTTTATTCCCTGGATAAGAAGTTCATTTCCCTGCAGTCATTGCCCACTGACTCTGCCCGTAAAATTATAAGCAATTTAATTGCACTCTACAAAAGGGGAATGCTTGAACCTTTACCATTCTTCCCCGAAAGCTCCTACGCATTTGCAAAAAACCAAGATGGTTTTTCAAGCGAAGAAAAAAGGGAGGGGGCAAAAAAAATTAACCATAACAAGGGAATACAGGAGGCCAGGAAAAAATGGAATTCCTCCAAGTATAACAAGGGAGAAGGAGAGGACTCCGCCAACCAGCTTTGTTTCCGCGATGAGCCATTCGAGGATACAGAATTCGAGCAGATCGCCTTTGATGTGTACCATCATTTTATCCAAGCATGCGAAGCGGGAAAAAAGGAAGCTCCATGACGGGCAATCAGACATTTGACTCAGCGGGTACAGTTCTGACCAAAAGAGTCACTCTACTGGAAGCGAGTGCGGGCACTGGTAAAACCTATGCCTTGGCCCGCATATTTCTTCGCTTGGTAGCCGAAGAGAATGTGGAGGTCGGGAAAATCCTAACCGTTACCTTTACGACGGCAGCAACCGAGGAGTTGCGGGACCGTATACGCAGTCTTTTGGTCGAGGCGTATGAGGCTTTAATCGCCCCTCCGGGTGAAAATGAGGAGGCTGTCTTTCAGAGACTCCGGAACTTGGATGAAGTACCTGTGGGGGAATGCATACGCAGAATCAGGCTTGCTATTGCTTGCTTTGATGAGGCTACCATCAGTACGATTCACGGATTTTGTAACCGGGTGTTGAGCGAAAATTCGTTTGAAACCCAATCCCTTTTTGAGTCGGAATTAAATAAAGCCTCCAAGGACATGGTCAAAGAGGGAGTCGAGGAGTATTGGCGTGCTACCTTTGCCTCGGCTAATCCGATAGTTTCTGCCGCTGCTTCGATAAAGAAAATAAAACCTGATGACATGGTTGATTTCTTTGAAGGTTTACCAAGGACTCAGGATTATATTCTTGGGTTTAAGGAGACTCATGGCTTTCAAGACGCACTGGGACGCCTCCTGGGAGGTTTTGAGGTGCTCCGAATGGCATGGAAGGAGGGGCAGGGCGACTATTCCGACTATGTCCTTACTTGCTTGAGCCGAAAGGATGCCCGTGCCAAAACTCAACTTGGCAGGCACACCCGTATCTTGAACCAGATGCTAATTCACGGGGAGGTATCGCCTGTCGGGATTGAGATACTTGATGAAATGCGTGAATCCAAGCTCAGAGCCAAAAAAGAATTCAGGGAGAGAGAAGTTCCTGCATTTGCAAAGCAAGCCGAATACTTTTGGTCGCTTGTGGAATCATTTAGCAGAACGGTACGGGTAGACTGTGTTTCCTATCTCGAAGATAAGATGAAAGAATGGAAGGCAAAAAGAGGGGTAGTTTTTTTTGATGACCTGTTAAGCCTTACCGCAAATGCCGTCAAAAGTGAGACCGAGGACGGGGAGTCGTTAAGAACTTCGCTGCGTGATTCCTTTGATGCAGCACTCATCGATGAGTTTCAGGATACTGATCCG
>CBFIFQ010000109.1:0-4708 GCA_965661905.1 Opitutales bacterium | reverse complement strand
AATCATTTGTGGATGCTCAGTCAAGTGCATTGTCCTCAGCGGAAGATATTGTCTCAGAAATGGCAACAGTGAAGGCAAATTACGATGCTGCATCTGGGGATGAAAAAACTGCCTACGCAGAAGAGTTCTCTGACTTACAAGATCAATTAACTATGATTGCGGGCGAGAAATTCAACGGTGACAACCTTTTCGGCAATGTTGCCAACTCTCACGATGTAAGTACAACGATCGATGGGACTGAGGTAATTAATGTTGGCCAGCTGGACCTCAATGCGACTGGTAGCAGCTTTGAAGCCCTAATGAATGCTGATATCACACAAACTGATACCAGTGCTGCCGATTATATCGAAGCTTCTGATATTACTGATGCACATGATGAGGTGATAGGTCATGTTGCGAAAGCGGGTGGCACCTCATCCACTCTAGGCTTTGCCTCCAGCTATCTTGATACCAAAGCTACTAATTTGGAGGCGGCGCGGAGCCGCATCATGGATGCGGATATCGTGGAAGAAAGCACCAACCTCTCCAAGTACACCATGCAATATGAGGCAGCCGTGGCTGCGATTGCCCAGGCAAACTCCACCCAGCAGACGGTGATGGAATTGTTGCTCTTCCCCAAAGATAAATAACCCACGGATGACTCAATTCTTACATTTTCAATTTGCTTTTATCCCCTGCACTTCAGGTGCCGGGGATAAAGGGCAGGTTGTAAACGAGATATAAGTTACTGCAAGAGGTATGGGATTACTTGGAAGAGAGGCAGAAGCTCTAAACCTTTGTAAAGGGCTGGCCCCTGGGGGCACGATGCGTTCTGCTATAATCCTTGGAGAAAAAGGAATTGGTAAGTCTGCCCTTCTGGAAGAGACCGCCCGTCAACTGCTCGAAAAAGAATCATTCCTCTTATGGTTAACCCCCAAGTCGAAACAGGATTTTTCTCCGGCTGGGTGGGTGTCTCAAATAGCCCGCGACTTGCGGGCAGGCCATGGTGTACCCCGCAGTGCCATCAATGAATTTGCCCAAAGTATGGGTGGTAAACTTGCGGTCCTCCCCCACTCTATTGCCCCAGCCACTTCCTTGCCCGAAAAGCATATTTTCAGCGAGGTGGCTGAAATATTTGTCAGTGGACTGGAAAAGGTTTTCACCCACTGCCAACCAAACCTGTGTGATGTGCTGTTTGCCCTGGATGACCTTGACACCTACAGCCCAGCCCTCCTGCAGTGGTTGACCCATGATTTAAACAAGGCACTGCGGGCATCAAAATCGTTTAAGAAAACCCGTTTTCTCTTCACAGCCTGCAGCCTCAACCTGCATTTGGTGGAGTTTATTGAAAGCTTTGGGATTGAAAAGACACATGACTTCCCCCTAAAGCCTCTCTCCGCCGCTCTGTCCTCCCAGCTTTTCAAACAACATTCAAAAGATAAACTTTCAGCGGATGAAGTCCTGAAAAGAACCGGCGGAATTCCTGCGAAAATCTTGAACCTTGCCTCAAAAAGGATTACCGTTGAGAAAATTAAGAACACTAAGATGAATGACAGCAAGCACAGTCCCTCTTCCATTTTCCGCACTTTATCTGAAGAACAACAACTTCACCTGCTGCGTTCAGTCTACCCGGACCGGGTAAACCGATACAGCCTGGAATTTTTCTGTTCCCCGCGGGAGGCTGCATTTTGCTACAACTGGATCAAGCAAAGCCCCAAACTCTCCACAGTTGCCCCGGATGGGGATGTTATTCTCGATCAGGAATTTCGGGATGAAATCAAAAAAATACATGCCGAGCAAAACCCGGAAGAAGCGGAGCTCTGGGACACATTATCCTGCGTACTCAATGCATTTATGGGTATTTTCCCCAACCCCAACGACCATTGGATACCGGTAAACCTCCAACTTTTCCACTGCTTTAACCGCAAGCTATGCTCTCAGCTCTTTGATGAGCCTGCTTACGAGGAAATTGACCGCTTTCTGGATGAATATGAGGATGTGTTCACCATTAATGATAAACAGTTTAAAATGCATGATGATGTAAAGCTCATCACCTCACGCTTCAGCGAAATCGGAGGTGGGCAACCCCGGGAAGGCTTACAGGAAAAAATCCAGGAAAGATGGGAGCTTGATCAAAAAATTGCCGAGGAAAAACGCCTGGCCATGGAACAGGAAAAAATAAATTTACTCACCGAGGAGGAGGATGCGAAACAGCAAATTAAATCGCTTGATGAGCTCAAGGAAAAACTCATCAGCGATTTCAGGAAACCCAAAAACTTGCAGGCCAAGCGTGAATACTCCGTGGGTACCTCTCCCTTATTAATTGTGCTTGGGGTCATCACTATTGGTGCCAGTCTTTTTTCTGAGTCCATTGGCAGTTATTATGCAGCCGCAGGGATTATCCTTACACTTCTTGGCTTTTTCTGGCCCAGTGTGGAGGTAAAAAAGCCAGCCATGGCAGGTGGCGGAGTCAATGGGCCGAAGCTGGCAATCGAAACCCAGCAACGCTCCCTTGACCACCGTATTGTCGGACTTAAAAACCGGGTAGGTTCCATGTCCGGATCTATCAAAAGAATATCGTCCGAGCTTGACCGGGTGAACAATGAGGTAAGTGAACCTTACATCATCGCGGAATAAACAACTCCCTACTCTTCCATTTCCTGCAGGTTGAGGCAGCAGGCTTCCAGGCATGTAAAAAGGGTTTCTTCTTCCTCTTTCGTATAGGTGCGTAAGATTTCTCCCTGGAGATTGCGGGCGATAATTTGGGCCTCCAAAAAGAGTTTTTTTCCCTTGAAAGTGGGGGTGATAGTTTTGCTCCGCCGGTCCAGGGTTGATTTTTTGCGCAGGATCCAACCCTGCTGCTCAAGGATCCGTAAAATTGCAGTAAGGTTATTTTCATTCGAAACCAGCATCTCCGCCAGGGTTCGCTGGTTTAAAACATCACCTTCATATTCACAAATATTACGCAGGGTGGTGTACTGGGCAGGAGTAATACCAAGCCCTTTCAGCCGGCTTCTAAAAACCTGATTGATCCCAAACCATGAACCACGAAGGGAAACAGGGAAAGAGGAATATGGGAGATGCTGCATAGAAAAGACTGACAAACCCTAAGAGGCAAAGGTTTTGGAATTCCAACCCCAATGGTGGCGGGAAGATTCCTGAAACTCAAGAAAGCAACGGTTGGGGTTAACCGAAAGCTTATCCTTTATGAGTAGCGAAAGTCGTTGGCTGATTTTCTCGGTGGTTTCTGCTGGCAAGGTGCCAACATTTTTAATTTCCATATAACAGGCAGGTTCTGCACGACCCGCGAAATATATATCCTTCCCTGTCTCGATAATAACCATGACAAAATCAAGCGACTTTCCAATTTCCTCTGCCAGGATAGCGGCGGTTTTAGCCTGAAGCTCGGACCTGAGGTCTGGGGAAACGGAACCTGTATTTGTTTTTATTTGAAGAAGTGGCATATCACTTTTTTTGCCTCAGGGAGGGAAGAAGTCAACTTGAGATATGCGCTTCAAATCAATGAATACCTTGACTGCGAATGAGACTAAAATAGAAGTAGGGAATACATATGCTGAGAACAATCTATTTTTTTTCTTTATGGTTTTTGTATTCCTGCCAGGAACCCGGACAAATAAGGGTGGCTGAGAAAAAAGCACCACCTACCACCCCTGAATCCCAAAGTGCTTTAGCCACACCCAGGTCTCAGGACCCCAAGCAAAAAGCCAGCCCGATGCAGAACCCAGAAAAAGAATTCAGGCTTTCCCATACCCAACTAACAAAGGGTATCCCGGTTCATCCCGAAAAAGCGGACGATATATTGCTTAATGAATGAAGAACATGAACCCGTCTCGGTTCCCTTAAACGGAACACTGGACTTACACCAGTTTCACCCATCAGATACCAAAGATTTAATTGAAGAGCTGATTTTTGAGTGTAAGCAACAAGGGATCGCCGCGGGAAGAATAATCCATGGCAAAGGCATGGGGACTTTAAGGGAGACTGTGCATGCTGCTTTGAAAAAGCATCCTGATATTGAAAAGTTTTCCCTCGGCAACCAGAACTCGGGTGGATGGGGTTCCACAACCTTTTGGTTGAAGACATAGCTTAAGCAAAGGACTTTCAAATTTGCACGTTGCTTGATTTCAAAATTTATTTCAACATTTAGCTATGAACTTTTTAAATCTGATGGCATGTAAGTTCCGTTTTTCAGTCTTCATTCTTACTCTTTTTCTTTTTTCCTGTATGGATAAAGAAAAACCGGTCACCCTGGGATCCTCCGTGGTCGATAAAAAGATATCCATGACTTCATCCAATGTGGAAGGGTTGAAGATGGATATCTACCTTATTTCAGAAAATGAAGTATCTGGTGAACTTCTGGCCAAAGCCCTCAACACCAGCGGTCAGGAGATTGGGCGATCCAAGGTCATACTCAACCTCCAAAAGGATGACGCCAAACTTCTCTCCTTTACTTTTGATAGCAATGTCGACATGGATTCTGTAACAAAATTCCTTGTCGACTTCAGAAAAAAATAACGATTATCTCGGCTCGTACCCGGCATTGGGGTGATTAAAACTCTAACCCGACTGTTGCCCCCACCTGAATAGTTTGACTATCCGAGTTTCGTGTCAGCCCAGCAAGATCCTGATACTTGGCAAAAAGACCAAGCTTGTAATCATTGAAAAAATGATAATGTAGGCCAACAGACAGGGCATAAAGTAACGAATT
>CBFIFQ010000108.1:0-4749 GCA_965661905.1 Opitutales bacterium | reverse complement strand
AGGGTTGTCCTTCAGCTTGTTTGCTAATTCTTCAAAGCAAGCAGACCTAAAGCCGGACATCCTCTTGATCATGCCTGATCAATGGCGGGGTGATGCGCTCTCCATTCTTGGCTGTGCCGGGGTAACGACGCCACAACTGGACCAACTAGCTCGAGAGGGTGCGCTCTTCCGCCGGGCCTATGCCACCGTGCCCTCCTGCATTCCTGCACGCTACGGCTTTCTCACTGGACTTTTCCCGCAGACCAGTGGAGTGGTAGGTTTTAGGGCCAAGTCGATCACTGTGCCCACTTTACCCGGCATGTTGAGTGAAGCGGGTTACCATAGCGTGTTGGTGGGCAGAAATATGCATCAGGTAGAGGCAAGTGGTTCCTGCGGTTACAACCAAAGAATTCTCGGCTCCACCTATATTAATAATGATGAATATGGTAAGTTTTTCAGGCAAGTGGCTCCACAAACCAAGGGCATCCTGAAGTTTGTCAAAACCATGGGTATCTCCTTTAACAATTGGCTAGCCAATCCTTGGCCTCTGAAGGATGAATGGCATCCAACGGAATGGGTGATCAACCGCTCCCGAGATATTGTCGACCAAAGCGATAAGGGAAAACCACTTTTTCTCACTGCTTCCTTCTATGCCCCTCATCCTCCTCTTTTTCCTCCAAAAAAATATTACCAGGCCTGCCTCAAGAAAAACCTACCAAGCATTGCCCGGGGTGACTGGGTGAACTGGGAAAAACTCAGCCCCGAGGGTAACAAGGCAGGGCAACGTATACTGCTTGCGGGCGAGGCCTTGCGCAAGGCCCAGGCAGGGTATTATGGACTGATCGATCATATCGACAAACAGGTTGCCCCCCTCATCCGAGACTTCAAGGCACGCAGTGAAAAGGTGGGACGGCCCTGGGTTATTATCTTCACCTCGGACCACGGGGAAATGCTTGGAGATCATGGCTACTTCCGCAAATGCGAACCCTTTGAAGGCTCGGCCAATGTCCCCCTTTTGATTACAGGATCAAAGAGCATGGGTTTTGCCAAAGGAATCCGCAGTGAGCAGCCCGTATGTCTGGAAGACATTATGCCCACCCTGCTCGCCATGGCCGGCTCCAAGATTCCCACTCATCTGGACGGAACGAATTTGCTACCCACTCTGCGTGGAGAAAATCAAAAAATCCGAGATTGGTTACACTTTGAACATGCCAAGTGCTACAGCAAGGAGCAGGCATTCCATGCACTGACCGATGGCGAGTGGAAGTATATCTGGCGTCCCAACAGCGGCCGCGAGCATTTGTTTAACCTGGTACAGGACCCGCTGGAGGAGAGGGATCTGTCCTGCGTTAAAGCCCACTCAGGTATGCTATTGGAGTGGCGGGCGAAGCTCATCAAGCGGCTCAAAAACAGACCGGAAGGATTTGTCCAGAATGGCAAACTTACAGCAGGCCGCCCCTACGGGCCCTTGAACGCGGGCACCCTTAGGAAATAATCATCAACCAAATAAGAATTCGATAATGACAAATATGATCATCAAATTTTCATCCATTATACTCTTCATTCTTTGCCATGTTATTTGCCTGGCAGAGGATGTGCCCGGCAATCAAAAGAAAACCGGCACATTGACTGTGCAGCAGGCCGCTGAAATGGTTAAGAAGGCGAATGAAACACGGCAACGTGAACTAGACCTAAGCTGGCTGACGTCAATTGATCAAGATGTTGCCAGGGAATTGTCTCATTACGGGGGCCAGAGGCTCTTACTTGATGGCCTGACATCGATTACCCAGGAGGTGGCTCATGAACTGACGAAGGTTCAGCCTGGTCGTTTTGGTTGGTACAAAAAGGGGGATGATACAAAAACACCACAGAAAAGTCTTAGTCTCGATGGTCTGACTGCAATCAGCAAAGAGGTGGCACAAGAATTGGCCAAGTGTAATGGCGAGCTGAACCTTAATTATGTCGAGTCAATGGATAGTGGAGTGGCTCGTGAACTAGCAAAATTCAAAGGCTCCTTTTTGAACATTCAATTCCTCGAATCAATCGCTCCGGAAGATATGAATGTCCTGAAGGACGGTCTTAGGAGGCCTGGTTCTGAAAATTCATACCGGTCTATGATGGGCTATAAACTTAAAGACGGCACCATGGTCAAAAAGTGGAATGGCAAAGTAATTGAATACCGTAAGGATGGTTCGAAGATCAGAGAAATCGACTACAAATACGGTGGTGTAACTTTACGAATGGAATGGGATAAAGCGGGCAACCTGATGAAAGAGGAGACCTGTCCCGTTCACAAACCCAGGGGTATAAATGAACAAAGCTTTGAAACAAACGAGGTCACTGACCTTGACAAGGAAACCCCCGATTTTGACCTAAGCTTTGACAACGAGGGTTTTGCTCCTGAACGGAAATATCCATACAAAGACTTAACCTTTCGCGAGGGGGCAGACAAAGAACGTATTGCTTACGCCAAAGGAGAGGAGGAGCCTTTTACAGGTGTCGGGGTCTCACCAAAACGCAAAGGATCACTGGGATGGGAAACTCGTTTTTTGAACGGCAAATTGCATGGGAAGAAAACCCTATTTTATAATGATGGTTCCATAGCTAGAGAAGAAACTTACTTGAACGGCGCACTTCATGGAAAAACGATCGGTTGGCACGGTCCGAACCGCCCAAGTTGGGAACGTCAACACATCAACGGCAAGCAAACCAGTTACAAGCAATACTATCGGTCTGGTTCAAAGTGGGTAGAAACCAGTTTCAAAGATGGCAAGCCAGTGTTGAAATCAACATGGGATGAAGACGGCTACCTCATTGAAAAAGAGACCTTCTAATATTCGATCCCACTGTACTGATTAATAATTTAAAGCATTGGAGATAATGAATCTAAGGATGAACTTATGAAAAAAATACCCGCTCTCATCGCATTCACCCTATCTGGATTGCTCACTATTAACTCCCTCTTCTCGGGCAATTCAAAAGAATCCATTTCCGTGCGGGTAGCCGCGTACAATGTGGAGTTTGGCAAAAATGCTTCGCCGGAGGAAATTGGCAAAATGTTCAAACCCTACAACTTGGACATCATCGGATTTAATGAAGTTCCGGATGGGGACTGGACCGCTCGCGTGGGAAAGGTTCTCGGGATGAAGTACACTTATGTTGGCAAAATTTCATCCGCCAACCACAAGGATAAGTACAAATCCATCCTCAGTCGGACACCCCTGCAAAGCACAATTGAGCATGAACTCACTGTTAAGCGTAAGCGTTCCTGGAATCCGGCATCGGTGGTCCAGGCAGTCACTCAAAAAAACGGCATTCCCATTTCTTTTTATTCCCTTCATATCTGCCGTTCGACAGACAATCATAATACGGGCCATGCCTACCGGTTGGCCAATGAGATTCTCCCCAAAGATAAAACCGATCGGATTATTGTGCTCGGTGATTTTAATAACGAGATGGGAGATCTTGCTCTTAAGAAAATTGAGAAAGCAGGGATGCGGGCAACATGGGACGATCTCAAAATTGATCTATCCAAAGAATTTACTTACAATGCACTGGATCCCACAAAGAACCACGGAGTGATCGATCATATTTTTTACAGCACCAAGTCAAAAGCCAAGGTGACTAATGGTGGAATCATTGAATTAAAGAACGCCCTGTCCGACCACAAGCCGGTCTGGGCAGAAATCGCATTTGAATGAAAATGTTTTTTGCTAAGCCCTTAGTTGTTGCGGTTCTCAGTGGTCTTATCTGGGGAGCAGTGGCTTATGGTTTACTTTGCAATGAATCTGCTTGGGGAAGAATTTCTGACTTCAGTTGGTTGTCGTTTATCCTGAGCCCAGTGGTGGGTGTGTTAGTTTATTATTGTTCTTATTGGATATTCTACCAAAGGCTTTGGTTACGAATTTTTTGGTCTATCGTTATGCTTTATTTTTCTACCGGATTGCTTGCATTATTTTTAGGAATAGCAGATTTCTTTCACCCGCTTCGTTCCGAGGGTGAAACTTGGTTCAGCCTCACTGAAGTACCTCTGTCTTTTTGGTGGGGAATCACCTTTACTCCATTCCTTTGGACTCTTTTTTTATTTGCATTTGGTAATCAGGAACTGATCAGATATTTGGTAAAAAAGAGCACAGTTTAAAAACAATCCTTCAAAACACCCAACATGCCCATCACCCTCACACCTATTACCCGCCGAAACTTTATCAGAGGTTCCCTAGCTCTTGGTGGTAGTGCATGGATCAAATCAGATGCGATGGCCAGGCAGCCAATCTTTGATCCAAACCGGGTGGCCTTGCTTGCGGATACGCACATAAGTGCCAACCCCAAGCAGTCTTACCCGGGCACCAAATGGCCAGGCACTCCGGTCAAGGAAGATGAGCATGAATGGGTAAATATGGCGGATTGCCTTACTCAATCAGCCAGGGAAGTGATCGGCCTGAATCCGAGACCAGCAAACCTGATTATAAATGGGGACTGCGCTCTCAGCCGGGGCACAGAGGCAGAGTACAAAGAATTTCTCCGTCTTGTTGAACCGATCCGTACAGCGGGCATTACGATTCACATAACCATTGGGAATCATGACACCCGGGAAAAACTTTGGAAACTTCTCCCTTTTCTCAAGAAGGAACAAATCGGTATCCATGCGGATGTATTGGAACTCTCCCATGCCAACCTTATCCTGTTGGACTCCGGGAAAAGAGGGGTTGTGGAAGACAAGCAATTGAGCTGGCTCGCTCAACAACTCGACGATCGAAAGGAAAAGCCTGC